>JANMXG010000087.1:0-6323 GCA_031394235.1 Betaproteobacteria bacterium | reverse complement strand
GCGCTGCCAAATGGGTCAACGCCCACCCCGGGGCCGCGTGGCGGGTCCGCGCGGCCGTATCTCGGCGGGGCTGGTTTTGGCAGCCGGCGCTCGTGCGCCGCCCGCGCGTGACGCCCCTGCCGCACGCCGTGCCAGCGCCGGGTGGGGCGTGGTCTGGCGGCCAGTGGGCTGCGGGCGTGACACATCGGCCATCAGCAGCACGCTGCGCACCAGGTCTTCCACCGCCTCGACCAGGGTTTCCGGCGGCGCCAGGGTTTCGATCTCGGCCAGCAATTCTTCGGCGTCTTCCAAGTCGTCGGGGTCCAGGTGGCGGTACAGCGTGGCCAGCGGCTCCAGCAGCTTGGCCTCGTAGCGGTCCATCAAGACAGTGAACAAGTCCACCGCGGTGGCAAAGCCAGCCACCCAGGGCAGCACGGTCTCGGACGGCGTGGCCTGGTCGTCGAGCTCGTAAACCCAGGGGTCGAACCACTGGCGCTGGGCGATGGCGCGGTTCAGCTCGCTGTAGCGGCGCAGCACCAGGCTGCGCATCAGCAGCGCATCAAAGCGCTTGGGCGGCGTGCGGCCCTCGATATCGGCGATGTGCGCCAGCCACTGCGCCTCGGGCACTGGTTGGGGTTGCAGCAGCACGCCACACAGGTAGCCGTCGATCATCACGGTGTCCAGCGGGTCCAGCGTGTCGGGCAGGCTGTCCATCAGGAACTGCAGGGTGTCGAGCTCCTGCTCGTTGAGGGGGCTGTGCTCGCCGACAGACCCGGCCCCGGCGTCCGCGGCAGCGGACGAAGCGCTTTTGGCTGCCGATGCAGGCCGCCGCGCCGTCGCGCCGGCCGGCGCCATGGCCTGGGTTGGGGCCGTTGCGCGGGGCTTGGCGGCGGGGGGTTTAGGCGGTGTGCTCATGGGGTATTGTCCTTCCGCTGCGCTGCGCAGCAGCCCTGCTGCCTACACCACCACCGGTTCCGGCTCCAGCCGGATGCCGAAGCGGCCGTACACACTTTCCTGGATCGCGCGGGCCAGTGTCACCACCTCCGCACCCGTGGCGCCGCCCCGGTTCACCAGCACCAGCGCCTGGCGCTCGTAGACGGCAGCGCCGCCCACACTTTTGCCCTTCCAGCCGCAGGCGTCGATCAGCCAGCCCGCGGCCAGCTTGAAGCGGCCGTCGGCCATGGCGTAGTGCACCAGGTGCGGGTCGCGGCCGATGATGTCGCGGCACTGCTCGGCGCTGACCACCGGGTTCTTGAAAAAGCTGCCGGCGTTGCCGATCAGCGCCGGGTCGGGCAACTTGGCTCGGCGGATCGCGCAGACCCAGTCGAACAGCGTGCGGGCGTCGGGCGCGTGGTTGCCGGTCTCGGCCATGCGGCGCTCGATGTCTTGGTAATTGCGCACCGGCTGCCACGGCCGGGGCAGGCGCAGCCGCACCCGGGTGATCAGGCTCTTGCCGGCCAGACCGCCAAAGCCGGTCTGCTTGAACACGCTGTCGCGGTAGCCAAAGGCGCAGGCCCGACGGTCGAGCGTGACGCTGCGGCCGGTGACCAGGTCCACCGCGTCCAGCGACTCGAAGCGGTCAGCCAGCTCGATGCCGTAGGCGCCGATGTTCTGCACCGCCGCACCGCCCAGGCTGCCGGGCACCAGCGCCAGGTTCTCCAGTCCGGGCCAGCCCTGGTCCAGCGTCCAGAGCACAGCGTCATGCCAGGACTCGCCGGCACCGAACTCGACGATCCAGGCGTCGTCGCGCGACTCGACCAGTCGCCGGCCCGCCACCTCGACGCGCAGCACCACCGCTTGCGGGTCGCGCGTCAGCACCAGGTTGCTGCCGCCGCCCAGCACCAGCTTGGGCGCCACACCCAGCACCGGATGGTCCAGCACCCGGCGCACGTCGGCATCACTGCGGATGTGCACCAGTGCCGCGGCCATGGCCGGCAGGCCAAAGCTGTTGAGCGTGCGCAAGCTGCAGGCACGCTCGATCACCAGGGTGGACGGGGCGGTCGTTGGCGAGGGCATGGCTTGATTCTGGCCGATGCGCCGGGGCAGCAGCGGGCAAGGGGGCTGCACAAAAACCTCAGGAAAGCGGGCTGAACTGCCGATAGTCAGGGGTTGCCGCAGCTCCAGCCTGCCCAGGACCCCACCATGACCGCGCCAGCGCAAGACCCACCAGCCGCCGCCGGGCCGCCGCCCTGGCGTGCCGCTGACCCCACCGCCACCGCGCCGCCGACACCGGTGCGGCGGCGGTTTCGAGCTGCCGATGTGGCGGTGCATCTGGACATGGTGGTGATCGGCGATGTTTGCGTGGCCATCTCGCTGTTGGGCTACCGGTCGATCCTGGGCGGATTTTTCGACGACAGCTCGGGCAGCCTGGCCCAGCTGCTGGCGGCCCTGGACCGGGGCCAGACCGCCCCGCTGCCCGCCCTGGGCCATGCCGTGCTGGGAGCGGCGGTCAGCTTGGGGCTGCGTGCGGTCGGGCAGCTGGCGCAACAGATCGAAAACGGTGGCGCCCACTTCCAGCCGGCCGACTGTGCGCAGCACGCGGCCGATCTGCGCGCGCAACTGGCCACCGCCCGGGCATTGCTGCAGCGCATGGGATTTGCATGAACTTGTCGCGACCGGGCGGCCGCATGGCAGAATTTTTGCTTCCGCCACCCTGATGTGATCCCCACCATGCCCAGCTTCGATACCGTGCTTGAACCCAACCTGGTGGAATTGCGCAACGCCGTCGAGCAGAGCAGCAAGGAAATCGGCACCCGCTTCGACTTCAAGGGCTCGGCCGCCCGCATCGAGATCATCGAGGACGGCAAGGACCGCAGCCTGCAGTTGCACGCCGACAGCGATTTCCAGATCGCTCAGGTGCGCGACCTGTTCACCCTCAAGCTCAGCAAGCGCGGTGTTGACGTGCGCTTTCTTGATTTCAGCAACAAGATCGAGAAGATGGGCGGCGACAAGGTGCGCCAGACCGTGCCGGTCAAGCAGGGCATCGACAGCGAGACCGCCAAGAAGATCCAGACCCTGATCAAGCAGAGCAAGCTGAAGGTGGCCGCGGCAATCCAGGGCGACAGCGTGCGCGTGACGGGGGGCAAGCGCGACGACCTGCAGGCGGCGATGGCGCTGCTGCGCAAGGACGTCGCGGACGTGCCGCTGGCGTTCAACAACTTTCGGGATTGACTGGCACGATGACGCCGCTCGGCCGGTCAGGCAGGCGCAGGGCCGGGCCCGCGCTGGCCATGGCGGGGCTGTGGTGCGCGGTGCTGGTGCTGTGCGCCGGGCCCGCAGCGGCGCAGAGCGTCAGCCTGGCCGGCAGCATGGGCAGCGACAAGGCCCTGCTGATGATCGACGGCCAGTTGCGCACGCTGATGGTCGGGGCCAGCAGCCAGGGCGTGACGCTGCGCCGCCTGGGCGACGGACAGGCCGAGGTCGAGGTGGCCGGCCGCAAACTCACGCTGACGCTGGGCGCCTTGCCGGCCCGGGTGGACGGTGCGGGCGGCAGCGCGGTCGTCGGCGACACCGACATCGTGCTGTCCATCGGGCAGGGCGGGCATTTTTCAGGCAGCGGCTCGATCAACGGTCGGGCGGTGCTGTTCATGGTCGACACCGGCGCCACCACCATCGCGCTGAGCCAGAGCGAGGCCAACCGCATCGGGCTGGACTGGAAACGCGGCAAACCCGGCCTGACCAACACCGCCAACGGCCCGGTGCCGATCTATGCCGTCAACCTGACGTCGGTGCGGCTGGGCGGGGTGGAGGTCGCCAACGTCGCGGCGGTGGTGCTGCCGTCCGAAATGCCCACCGTGCTGCTGGGCAACAGCTTTCTGGGGCGCTTCTCGATGCGGCAGGACGGCGATGTGATGCGGCTGGTCAAGCGGCCCTGATTTCACGTTGGCCTAGAGCGCCTCGGCGTGGGCGCCGCGCTTGAGCATCGACGCCAACTCGGCGGGCGAAACCGGCCTGCTGAAATGAAAGCCCTGCATCTCATCGCAGTGGCTTGCCCGCAAAAAATCTTGTTGTCCCTGTGTCTCGACGCCCTCGGCCACGACCTTCAGGTTCAGCTGGTGACCCAGCGCGATGACGGCCTTCGCCAGGATGCAGTCGTCGGTATCGCCCGGCAGCATGTTGACGAATGAGCGGTCGATCTTGAGCCGCGACACGGGGAAGTTTTTCAACGAACTGAGGCTGGAATACCCCGTGCCGAAATCGTCGATGGACAACTGCACGCCCAGCTCGCGGATCCGGTTCATCATGGCCACGGCGCGTGCCACATCCTCCTTGATGAGGCTCTCGGTGATCTCCAGCTCCAGCAGGTTCGGATCGATGCCCGTTTCCTCCAGGACTGCGGCCACGGTGTCGGCGAAATGCGGCTCCTTGAACTGGCGCGGCGACACGTTGACCGACATCTTGATCGCGGGCAGCCCCGACCGCTGCCATGCAACCTGCTGCCGGCACGCGGTCCGCAGCACCCACAGCCCCAGCGAGACGATCATGCCGTTGTCTTCGGCCAGCGGAATGAACGTCGCCGGCGGCACCACGCCGAGGGTCGGGTGTCGCCAGCGTATCAAGGTCTCGACGCCGATCACCCGCTGCGTCGCGAGGTCGATCTGCGGCTGGTATTCCAGGAACAATTCTTCACGCGACATCGCCTTCTGCAAGCCATCCTGCAAAGTCAGGCGCTCCTGCGCCTTGAGGTTCATGTCCGCGGTGAAGTACTCGAACGTGTTCTTCCCGAGTTCCTTGGCCCGGTACATCGCGGCGTCGGCGTTCTTCAGCAGCGTGTTGCCGTCCCGGCCGTCGAGCGGGTAGCTGGCCACCCCGATGCTGCAGCCCAACTGCACCCTGTGGCCACGCAAGTCCAGCGGTTCAGCCACCGCCTTCATCAAACGTTCAAGCGCCCCGCCCACCGAATCTTCGGCCTCGGGCTGATCGAACAGCACGATCACGAATGCGTCGCCGCCCAGCCGCACGACCGTGTCGGTGGCCCGCACGGCCTTTGACAGGCGAGCCGACATCTGGACGAGCAACTCGTCGCCCGCGTCGTGGTCCAGGTTGTCGTTGATCGTCTTGAAATTGTCCAGGTCCATGAAGGCCACGGTGACATGGCGCTGGTAGCGATCGGCGTACAGCAAGGCCTGGTGCAGGCGGTCGTCGAGCAGCGAGCGGTTGGGCAACCCCGTCAGCGCATCATGCTTGGCCATGTGCATCAGGCGTTCCTGCGACCGGCGCAGCGCACGCAGTGGCAGCGCGCGCAACGGCAGCGCACACAGCAGGGTGGCGAGCAGCGTCAACAGCGCAACCACCGCGGTGTCGCGCAAGGTGGCTCTCAGCGAGCGCTCGACGCGGTAGTGGCCGACGACGTCCGTTGCGTCGTAGAGCGCGGTTTCCTCGGCGATGGTGGGGGCCGCCGCAGATTGAGGTGAGCTCGACGCAAGTGTTTGCCGCTGCGCGTCGGTGATGGTGTAGACCGTGGCGCCGCCGTCGCGAGCCACGTCGTGCTGCACCAACGCGAGCAACTTGTGCGCCTCGAAGCTCCACATCGTCGGTTTCTGGGCGATCGCGGCGGTGGTCAGGGTGGCATAGACCGAGCTCAAGGTCCTGACCGCCGCCAGCTCCTGGGCCACGCGCACTTTCCAGTAGGCCGCGGGCACACCCAAGACCACGATCAGGACCGAGATGAGTGCGGCCAGGTCGACCAGTTGCCGCAGTTTGGGGTCCAACGTGGCGGTTGTCATGGCGACCCTGGCACTTGCAGCCCGCCGATGTCTGCGATCTGGCGCGATGCCGCGGGCGATCCGACGAAGGCTGCAAAAGCCTTCGTCGTGGCGCTGGACTGGCGGGTGGTGACCAGGTAGATCGACTTGGTGAAGGCGTACTTGCCACTTTTCATGTTGTCAACGCCGGCGGCCACACCGTCGATGTCGAGCGCCTTGAGCGTGCGCCTTTCTGACTTGATCAGCAGCAGTGTCGAGGTGCCAACTGCGCCAGGCACCCGTTCGAGCTCGTCGGCGGTGTCCGTGTCGGTCACGGCGATGTTCTTGCCCGGCAGTTGGTGGGCGGCTTTCACCGCCAACTGGAAGGCCGGTGACATGCCGCTGACGACGTCGGTATCGACATCGGTCACCGGCCGCAGGATCGGACGGGTCTTGGTGCCGTCCTTCCAAGTCGCGCGCGTGCCCGCATAAATCTCGGCCAGTTCGGCCAGCGAGGCCCGGGTGGCCGGCGCCTTGTCATGCACCGCAAAGACAAACGGCGTGCGGATGACTTCGCGTTCCACCAGCCCCTTGGCGCGTTCTTCGTCTGTGAGCGGTCGCGATGTGACGGCGACCTGGATCGCCCCTGCTGCCAGTGCC
>JANMXG010000086.1:0-6075 GCA_031394235.1 Betaproteobacteria bacterium | reverse complement strand
CGGCCGTCGCGGCAAGGCGATGACCGGCGCCAACAAGCGTGCGCTGAAGTCGCTGGCCGACATGATCAAGGGCAAGGGTGGCCGTTTCCGGCAGAACTTGCTGGGCAAGCGGGTGGACTACTCGGGCCGCTCGGTCATCGTGGTCGGCCCGACGCTCAAGCTGCACCAGTGCGGCCTGCCCAAGCTGATGGCGCTTGAGCTGTTCAAGCCCTTTATCTTTTCGCGCCTGGAGGCGATGGGTATCGCCACCACAATCAAGGCGGCGAAGAAGGAAGTCGAGAGCGGTACACCGGTGGTTTGGGACATCCTTGAAGAAGTCATCAAGGAGCACCCGGTGCTGCTGAACCGTGCGCCAACGCTGCACCGTCTGGGCATCCAGGCATTCGAGCCGGTGCTGATCGAAGGCAAGGCGATCCAGTTGCACCCGTTGGTCTGCTCGGCCTTCAACGCCGACTTCGACGGCGACCAGATGGCCGTGCACATCCCGCTGTCGATCGAAGCCCAGATGGAAGCCCGTACGCTGATGCTGGCGTCCAACAACGTGCTGTTCCCCGCGTCGGGCGAGCCGTCGATCGTGCCGTCGCAAGACGTGGTGCTGGGTTTGTATTACGCCACCCGCGAGCGCATCAATGGCAAGGGCGAGGGCATGATCTTCGCCGACATCGTGGAAGTGCAGCGCGCGCTGGACAACCACGCGGTCGAGGTCACGGCCAAGATCGCAGTGCGGCTGACCGAGTGGGTCAAGGACAAGGAAGGCGATGGCTTTACCGCTGAAACGAAGCTGGTGGACACGACCGTCGGCCGTGCGCTGCTGAGCGAAATCCTGCCCAAGGGCCTGGCTTTTGCCAACATCAACAAGGCGCTGAAGAAGAAGGAAATTTCCAAGCTGATCAACACCAGCTTCCGCAAGTGCGGCCTGAAAGAAACCGTCGTGCTGGCGGACAAGCTGCTGCAAGCGGGGTTTCGTCTGGCCACACGTGCGGGCATCTCGATCGCAATCGACGACATGCTGGTGCCGCCGCAAAAGCAGGGCCTGATCGAGCGCGCCGAGAAGGAAGTCAAGCAAATCGAGCAGCAGTACGTCTCGGGCCTCGTCACCTCCGGCGAGCGCTACAACAAGGTGGTCGACATCTGGGGCAAGACCGGCGACGAAGTCGGCAAGGTCATGATGGCCCAGCTGTCCAAGCAGAAGACGATCGACCGCCACGGCAAGGAAGTGGAACAAGAGTCGTTCAACTCCATCTACATGATGGCCGACTCCGGTGCGCGCGGTTCTGCTGCGCAGATCCGTCAACTGGCCGGCATGCGGGGCCTGATGGCCAAGCCAGACGGCTCGATCATCGAAACCCCGATCACGGCCAACTTCCGTGAAGGCCTGAACGTCTTGCAGTACTTCATCTCCACCCACGGCGCCCGAAAGGGCCTGGCGGACACGGCGCTGAAGACGGCCAACTCGGGCTACCTGACGCGCCGCCTGGTCGACGTGACGCAGGACTTGGTGGTCACCGTGGTGGATTGCGGCACCGAAGGAGGCTTCAACACCCGTGCGCTGGTTGAAGGCGGTGAGGTCATCGAATCGCTGCGCGACCGCATCCTGGGCCGCGTCGCCGCGGTGGAGGTGATGCATCCCGAGACCCAAGGATTGCTGCTGCCGGCAGGCACCATGCTGGACGAAGACGCGCTCGACATCCTCGAGGCCGCGGGCGTTGACGAAGTGAAGGTCCGCACGCCGCTGACCTGCGCCACGCGCTTCGGCATCTGCGCCCGTTGCTACGGCCGCGACCTGGGCCGTGGTGGTCTGGTCAATACCGGTGAGGCGGTGGGCGTGATTGCGGCCCAGTCGATCGGCGAGCCGGGCACGCAGCTGACGATGCGCACCTTCCACATCGGCGGTGCGGCATCGCGTGCGGCCATTGCCAACAGCGTCGAAGCCAAGTCGGACGGCATCATCGGCTTCAACCCGACGATGCGCTACGTGACCAACAGCAAGGGCGATCTGGTGGTGATTTCGCGCTCCGGCGAAATCGTCATCTCCGACCAGCACGGCCGCGAGCGCGAGCGTCACAAGGTGCCGTACGGCGCGACCCTCAACATCCGCGCTGACCAGCAACTCAAGGCTGGCGTGGTGCTGGCCAACTGGGACCCGCTGACCCGGCCGATCATCACCGAGTTTGCCGGCAAGGCCCGCTTCGAAAACGTCGAGGAGGGCGTGACGGTGGCCAAGCAGGTGGATGAGGTCACCGGCCTGTCCACGCTGGTGGTGATCGACAGCAAGCGCCGTGGCGTGGCCAAGGTCATCCGACCCCAGGTCAAGTTGCTGGACGCCTTGGGCCACGAGGTCAAGATCCCGGGCACCGACCACTCGGTGACGATTGGCTTCCCGGTCGGGTCGCTGATCCAGGTGCGTGACGGCCTGGACCTGGCGCCCGGCGAGGTGTTGGCGCGTATCCCCGTCGAGGGCCAGAAGACGCGCGACATCACCGGTGGTCTGCCGCGGGTGGCCGAGTTGTTCGAGGCCCGTTCGCCCAAGGATGTCGGCATCCTGGCGGAGCAGACCGGCACGATTTCCTTCGGCAAGGAGACCAAGGGCAAGGTTCGCTTGGAGATCACCGACCCCGAGGGCCACAAGCATGAAGAGCTGGTGCCCAAGGAAAAGAACATCCTGGTGCACGAAGGCCAGGTGGTCAACAAGGGTGAGTTGATCGTTGACGGCTCGGCCGATCCGCAGGACATCCTGCGCCTGCTGGGTGTTGAGGAGCTGGCGCGCTACATCGTCGACGAGGTGCAGGACGTCTACCGCTTGCAGGGTGTGAAGATCAACGACAAGCACATCGAGGTGATCGTTCGCCAGATGCTGCGCCGCGTACAGATCAGCAACCCGGGCGACTCGACTTACATCCTGGGCGAGCAGATCGAGCGTTCGGAGCTGTTTGACACCAACGACCGCCTGCGCAGTGAAGGCAAGCTGCCGGCCACCTATGTGGATGTGCTGCTGGGCATCACCAAGGCATCGCTGTCCACCGACTCGTTCATCTCGGCGGCATCCTTCCAGGAAACGACCCGGGTCCTGACCGAAGCCGCGATCATGGGCAAGCGCGACGAACTCCGGGGTCTGAAGGAGAACGTCATCGTGGGTCGTCTGATCCCGGCTGGCACCGGCATGGCTTACCACCAGGCGCGCAAGGTCAAGGAAGAAATGGACGACACCGAGCGCCGTGCCATCGCCCTGCAAGAGGCCGAAGAGTTGGCTGCAGTGCAGATGGCGGCGGTCGATACGGCTGCCGAAGCGGGCGCCGCCGACAACGCGGCGAACTGAGCGGACCAGCGCTTGCTTTGGCGCAAGCGCTGCGTGCCTCAAGGGCGGCTTCGGCCGCCCTTTTTTTATGGGTCGATCCCTACCGACATCCCGACCGTGCGCGCCTCAACCGCGATCGGTGGTCACACCCGCCCATGCCGCAGGTGTTGTGATCACCAGCCCATGGGCCAACGCCGGCCGCGCAAGATCGAGCAAGGCCCGGTCGCGGCTGAACAGCCAACCGGCTGGCAAATTCCACGCGAAGTCGATAAAAATCTGGTCGTCGGGGTCGGCGCAAGTCGGTACCTTCCGGGCACTGGCACCTGAGGGCGCTGCCAGGGGCATCACCTGACAGCAGGCACGCGCTGCTGCCATCACGGCGGATGGATCGGGACACCAGCGCGCTGACGTCGGCCGGCTCAGCACGTCGGCCAGCTCTTCGAGCATGGCGTCTGTCGTCACCCATCGCAAACGCCCTTGGGTCAAGGCCTGCGCCAAACATTGGACGCGCGGATCGTTGAACACCCACAGATCCAGCACCACATTCGTGTCCAGCACCGCCAATTGAGGCGGTGACTGCGGCGGCGAAACCAGCACAGCAGGCGTAGAAAGCGCCTCGCTCTTGTCGGGATCGTCCAGGTTGTCTATACTCATGGGCTTTTCGGCAGTTCATGCGCCCGCAATGCTCGGGCGCCCAGCTAGGCGGAGATTCACCCATTGCGCGTTGCAAGGTGTGCGTCAAAAACTGCTTTTGGCGTCGTGTCCCGCATTGTGGCGAGGCTTGGCGCCTTTTGCGCTTCCGCTTGCGGGTCTCAAGCTACAGCGTGGTGCGCTTGCTGAAAACAGCGTGACTTCAAACGGGAACAAGTTACTTATATGCCAACCATCAATCAGCTCGTACGCTTTGGCCGCCAGGTCGAGGTCGTCAAGAGCAAATCGCCTGCGATGCAGAACAGCCCGCAGCGCCGGGGCGTTTGCACCCGCGTCTACACCACCACGCCAAAGAAGCCGAACTCGGCGCTGCGGAAAGTCGCCAAAGTGCGCCTGACCAACGGTTTCGAGATCATTTCCTACATCGGCGGCGAAGGCCATAACCTGCAAGAGCACAGCGTCGTGTTGGTGCGCGGCGGCCGGGTCAAGGACTTGCCTGGTGTGCGTTACCACATCGTGCGTGGTTCGCTGGACCTGCAAGGTGTCAAGGACCGTCGGCAGTCGCGGTCCAAGTACGGCGCCAAGCGCCCGAAAAAGGCCTGAACCAAGGTCTTTGAAGCGGTTATCACAGCTGGCGAATCGAACCGCAACTGTGATTTTTTTGCGGTCAGCCCGGGCAAGTTGCCCAAGGGCGACCGAGTAAGCGTTGGGTTTGTTGCGTGACCCAACCGGTGCGGGACCGATCGATTGATCGGCCCGGTCACCCGCTGAAGCTCCTAAAGGAATCGAAATGCCACGTCGTCGCGAAGTACCCAAACGCGAAATCCTGCCTGATCCCAAGTTCGGATCGGTGGACCTGTCCAAGTTCATGAACGTCGTCATGGAGTCGGGCAAGAAGGCCATCGCCGAGCGCATCATCTACGGTGCACTTGAGCAGGTCGAGAAGAAGGCCGGCAAGGACCCGCTGGAGATCTTCATGGTCGCCATCAACAACGTTAAGCCGATGGTCGAAGTCAAGTCACGCCGTGTCGGCGGTGCCAACTACCAAGTTCCCGTGGAAGTTCGCCCCGTGCGCCGGATGGCCCTGGCCATGCGCTGGTTGAAGGAGTCGGCCCGCAAGCGCGGCGAGAAGTCGATGGCCGCACGTTTGGCCAACGAGCTGCTCGAAGCCAGCGAAGGCCGTGGCGGCGCGATGAAGAAGCGCGATGAAGTCCACCGTATGGCCGAAGCCAACAAGGCGTTCTCGCACTTCCGCTTCTAAGCTTTTCCCCTCAAGCCTTTCGGCCGCCCCACCCGGGTTTTCACCAACCCGCGGGCGGCCCCTGTATTTGGAGCAACACCATGGCCCGCCAGACCCCCATCGAGCGCTACCGCAACATTGGCATCTCCGCGCACATCGACGCCGGCAAGACGACGACGACCGAGCGCATCCTGTTCTACACCGGTGTGAACCACAAGATCGGTGAAGTGCACGACGGCGCCGCCACGATGGACTGGATGGAGCAGGAGCAGGAGCGTGGCATCACGATCACCTCGGCTGCGACCACTTGCTTCTGGAAAGGCATGGAGCTCGCCTACCCCGAGCACCGCATCAACATCATCGACACCCCCGGCCACGTCGACTTCACGATCGAAGTTGAGCGCTCGATGCGTGTGCTCGACGGTGCATGCATGGTCTATTGCGCTGTGGGCGGCGTGCAGCCGCAGTCCGAGACCGTCTGGCGCCAGGCCAACAAGTACAAGGTGCCGCGACTGGCCTTTGTCAACAAGATGGACCGCACCGGTGCCAACTTCTTCAAGGTCATTGACCAGATGAAGGTGCGCCTGAAGGCAAACCCCGTGCCTATCGTGATCCCGATCGGCGCCGAGGAAAACTTTACCGGTGTGATCGACCTGATCAAGATGAAGGCCATCATCTGGGACGAAGCCTCTCAGGGCATGAAGTTCACCTACCAGGAAATCCCGGCTGAACTGCTCGAAGAAGCCAAGAAGTGGCGCGAGAACATGCTCGAGGCCGCGGCTGAATCGTCTGAAGAGCTGATGAACAAGTACTTGGAGTCGGGCGATCTGTCCGAGGACGAGATCAAGCTCGGCATCCGCACCCGCACCATCGGCGCGGAAATCCAGCC
>JANMXG010000085.1:0-24132 GCA_031394235.1 Betaproteobacteria bacterium | reverse complement strand
GCGCGGCCTGCTGCCCGAGTCGGCCATCCCGGGGCTCAACGCCTATGTGCTGTACTTTGCCCTGCCCTGCTTGTTGCTGCGCTTTGGTGCAGACACGCCGGCGTTGGAGCTGCTCAACCCCTGGCTGCTGGCGGTGTACCTGCTTTGCGCCGTGTTGGTAGTGGCCTTCACGTTGGCGATCTCGCTCAACCGGGGTGTAGGGCTCAAGGACGCCTCGTTTTGTGCGCTGGTCGCCGCCTTTCCCAACACCGGCTTCATGGGTGTGCCCTTGCTGGTGGCCTTGCTCGGGCCGGCGGCCACCGGGCCGGTGATCGGCATCGTGCTGGTCGATCTGTTCTTCACCAGCTCGCTGTGCATCGCACTGTCGCAACTTCAAGGTGTCGGTGAGCACGGCGCTCGGGCGACAGCGCTGCGGGCGCTGCGCGGTGCGCTGTCCAACCCATTGCCCTGGTCGATTGCCCTGGGCGGGCTGCTGTCGGCCGGCGGCATCCGTCTGGCAGGTCCGGTCGACAGCATTACCCGCATGCTGGCTGACTCCGCCAGCCCAGTAGCGCTGTTCTCGATCGGCGCGGTGCTGTGGCGCGCCGGTGTGCATGCCCATAGCCGCACGCCGCTGGCCGACTACCTGCCGGTGGCGCTGATCAAGCTGCTGCTGCATCCGCTGCTGGTGTTTGCCGTTGGCAGCGCGGCGCAGTGGCTGGGCGCGCCGCTGTCGGGTTTTCAGTTGATGGTGCTGACGCTGGCCGCCGCCCTGCCCAGCGCCAGCAATGTCTCGCTGCTGACCGAGCGCTATGGCGCCGACAGCGGCCGGGTGGCCCGCATCATCATGACGAGCACGGTGCTGGCGTTTGGCAGTTTCAGCGCGCTGGCCTGGATTCTTCGGGTGCGGCCAGCCGGCTGACCGGCAGGGTTGTGGACGTGACGGGCGTGGCGGGCACTTCAGATCGCCAGCGGATCAACATCGATCGCCCAGCGTGTCAGCCCTTTGTGCCGACCCCGCAAGCTGTGCAGCGCCGGCACCCAGACGGCCAGCAGGCGCTGCAATTGCAGGCGGGACGCGGCCTCGATCAGCATCTGCAGCCGCTCGACACCCGCCACCTTGCCGACGGCCGGCGGCACCGGCGGGTAGAGCGTGACCTCGGCCGCGCCGGGCAGCGCGGAAGCCAATTCGGCGGCCTCGTTCAGCCAGGCCAGCGCCACCGCCGTGTCACGCGCCTCGGCACGCAGCAGCGCCAGGTGGCTGTAGGGCGGCAGGCCGGCGGCGCGGCGCTCGGCCAGCTGACTTTGCGCAAAGGCTGCAAAGTCGTGGGTCTTGAGTGCGGCATACAGCGCATGTTTGGGGTGCCAGGTCTGTACCCACATCTCGCTGCGCCCGGCGGCCTCGGCATCGCGCCCGGCCCGGCCGCCGGCCTGCATCAGCAACGCAAACAGCCGCTCGGGCGCACGGAAATCGCTGGCAAACAGGGCTGAATCCGGATTCACCGCCACCACCAGCGTGATGCGCCGGAAGTCGTGCCCCTTGGTCACCATCTGGGTGCCGACCAGCACGTCCACCTCGCCCGCGTGCACCTCGGCCAGCCGCGCCTCCAGCTGGCCCTTGCCGCGGGCGGTGTCGGCATCGAGCCGGGCGATGCGGGCGCCGGGCAACAGCTCGGCGAGTTGCTCCTCCAGCTTTTCGGTGCCACGGCCCATCGGCGCAATGTCGAGGTTGCCGCAGTCCGGGCAGGCACGCGGCACCCGCTCGGTGAAGCCGCAGTGGTGGCAGCGCAACGTGCGCTCACCCTTGTGGAAGACACGCCAGGCGCTGCAGTGCGGGCAGCCGCTCTTCCAGCCGCAGTCGGCGCAAAACAGCACCGGGGCGTAACCGCGCCGGTTCAAAAAGACCAGGCTTTGCTCGCCCCGCGCCAGCCTGTCGCGCAGCGAGTCCAGCACCAGGGGTGCAAGCAGCGGCGATTGCCCGGCGACTTTGGGCAGCACCCCCATGTCGAACAGCCGCACCCGGGGCAATGCACCGCCGCCGACACGCTCGGCCAGGGTCAGGCGCTGGTAACGCGGGCTGCGCTGTCGCGGGTCAGGCTGGGCCCGCTGCCAGGTTTCCAGCGACGGTGTGGCGGATCCCAGGATCACCGGGATGCGCTCCAGGTGGGCGCGGTAAATCGACAGGTCCCGCGCCGAGTAACGTGCGCCTTCTTGCTGCTTGTAGGACGGGTCGTGCTCCTCGTCGACCACGATCAGGCCCAGTCGCGGCAGGGGCGCAAACACCGACAGCCGGGTGCCCAGCACGATGTCGGCCCGGCCCAGGTGGGCCATCAGCCAGTGCTGCAGGCGTTGCACCGGCGTCAGGCCGCTGTGCATGGACACCATGCGGTGCGCCGGAAACCGCTCGGCAAACCGTGCCTCCAGCTGGGGCGTGAGGTTGATCTCGGGCACCAGCACCAAGACTTGCCTGCCGGTGGCCAGCACCTGTTCGGCGGCGTGCAGGTAGACCTCGGTCTTGCCGCTGCCAGTGACACCAAACAGCAGCATCGGCACCGGTCGCGGCTGGGTGAGTGACCGCTCAAAGGCGTGCAGCGCGGCTTGCTGCTCCGGCCCCAGCGCGGGACGGTCGACGGCGGGCAAGGCTGCCGCGCTGGCGGCAACCGCCTTGTCCAGCTTCTTGACCAGGCGCGCCAGGCGCTTGACCAGGCCGGGCGCATCGAGCTTGCGCAATTCGGGCGGCAGCACGGCCAGTGCCAGCTCGCCCACGCCGCGCTGGTAGTAACCCGCAGCAAAGTCCACCATCGCCAGCCAGGCGGGGGCCAATGGCGGCAGGGCGTCAAACACCTCGCCCACCGCACGCAGCGCGTAGCCCGCGGGTGCCGCAGCCGCACCGTGCCAGACGATGCCCAGCAACTCCCGTTTGCCCAGGGGCACCCGCAGCAGGGTGCCGGGTGCCAAAGGCCGCTCGCTCAGGTAATCCAGCGCGCCACCCAGCCCGCTGTGTTGGGGTGCGTCAACGGCAACACGCAGTACCTCATTTGCAACACTGCCGTTCACGAAAAGTTTGACCACAGTTGCACGTGTTTTTTCGGCATCACATCAAGAAACACGCTTAAGTCAATGATTGAAAACAGGTTTTTGAGCTATCCCCGACTTCTGTGGATAACTTTGTGGGAAACCTGCTCGCGGCGCCGCTAAGTGCTTGATCCTGTGGGCCTTGTGCTGGAATGCCCGATCCTGCAGCAGCGCCAGAAAACCTTTCCACATCAATCACTTAGCACGTAATGTCAGGATTTCCGATGTTGCAGTGCACTTTTATTTCGTGTTTTTTGTCGCACCGGAATTTTTGGGGATAAGTCAAGCGCTGAGCGCTCGCTAACCCCTAACGGCGCCTAGATTGAAACCCGAACAGCGGCTTGCCGAAGCGTGCGCGAATGCCCGTGCACCGCCTCGACCAGGGCCTGCACGTTGTCGGTCGGGGTGTGCTGGTTGATGCCATGACCGAGATTGAAGATATGACCGCCGCAGCGTCCGTCGGCCCGCTGCTGCAGACCAAAACTGTCGAGCACGGCACGCGCCTCGGTCGCCACCGCCTCGGGTGTGGCAAACAACACCATCGGATCAAGGTTGCCTTGCAGGGCCACGCTGTCGTCAATGCGGCGCCGGGCCTGGCCCAGGTCGCAGGTCCAGTCCAGCCCCACCACATCGGCGCCGGTGGCGGCAATCTGTTCAAGCCACAGGCCGCCGCCCTTGCTGAAGACGATCGCCGGCACCCGCTGGCCGTTGTGCTCGCGTTTGAGCTGGTCCATCACGCGCTGGGTGTAGGCCAGGCTGAATGTATGGAAGGCCCGGTGCTCCAGTACGCCGCCCCAGGAGTCAAAAATCATCACCGCCTGGGCGCCGGCCTCGATCTGGGTGTTCAGGTACGTGGCTACCGCGTCAGCGTTGATCGCCAGGATGCGGTGCAGCAGGTCGGGCCGGGCATACAGCATGGTCTTGACGGTGCGGTAATCGTCCGAGCCCGCGCCCTCGACCATGTAGCAGGCCAGGGTCCAAGGGCTGCCCGAGAACCCGATAAGCGGCACGCGGCCGTTGAGTGCCTTGCGGATCGAGCTGACCGCATCAAACACATAGCGCAGTTTGGCCATGTCGGGTACGGCGAGTGCGGCCACTGCCGCCTCGTCGCGCAGCGGGTGGGCAAAGCGCGGGCCTTCGCCGGCGCCAAAGCTCAGGCCCAGGCCCATGGCGTCGGGCACGGTGAGGATGTCGGAGAACAGGATTGCCGCGTCCAGCGGGTAGCGGTCCAGCGGCTGCAGCGTCACCTCGGTGGCGTAATGCGGGTTGGTGGCCAGCCCCATGAAGCTGTTGCCTGCGGCCAGCCGCGAGGCTTTGTACTCGGGCAGGTAGCGCCCGGCCTGGCGCATCAGCCACAGCGGGGTGTAGTCGGTCGGCTGGCGCAGGCAGGCGCGCAGGAAGGTGTCGTTCTGCAGCGGGACGGTCATCGACGGATTATCGCGGCCGGCCCTGCCATCGCCGGCAGGTCGCGCCGCTGCGGGTTGAATCCAGCGCAAGTCCCCCTCAGCTATGCTCGCGCAAAATTGCCTGAACATTGGAGGAAACCATGAGCCGTTCACGAACCACCCTCGCCGCCCTGGCCCTGGGCTTGTCCCTGCTGCTGTCGGGTTGCGGCTACAACGACTTTCAGAAGCTCGACGAAGAGGTCAAGGGCAGTTGGTCCGAGGTGCTGAACCAGTACCAGCGCCGCAGCGACCTGATCCCCAACATCGTGGCCACCGTCAAGGGCGAGGCCGGTTTTGAGCAAGACACCCTGACCAAAGTGATCCAGGCGCGCGCCAGCGCCACATCGATCCAGGCCACACCCGAGTTGGTCAACAACCCCGAGGCGTTCAAGAAGTTCCAGGATGCCCAGAGCCAACTGACCGGCGCGCTGAGCCGGCTGATGGTGGTCAGCGAGCAGTACCCCAACCTGAAGGCCAACGCCGCCTTCCAGGACCTGCGGGTGCAGCTGGAGGGCACGGAAAACCGCATCACCGTGGCGCGCAACCGGTACATCAAGTCGGTACAGCAGTACAACGTGCTGGCGCGCAGCTTTCCGACCAACCTGACGGCAATGATTTTCAGCTACGGCGTCAAGCCGAGCTTCACGGTGGCCAACGAGGCTGAGATCAGCGCACCGCCGAAGGTCAGCTTCGACAAGCCTGCGGCACCGGCGGCGCCGACCGCCCCCGCAGCGTCGAGGTAGGCCGCGGCCATGCTGATGCTGCTGCGCCTGCTGGCGTTGCTGCTGTGCCTGGCAGCGCCGGCGGTACCTGCGCAGGATTTGCTGCCGGTGCCCGCGCTGTCGGCCCGGGTGATCGACCAGACCGCCACCTTGGACGCCGCTGCGCTGGCCACGCTGGACGCCAAATTGGCCGCCTTTGAGGCCCAGGCCGGGCCGCAAATCGTCGTACTGCTGGTGCCAACCACTGCGCCTGAGGACATCGCCGCCTACACCCAGCGGCTGGGCGACGCCTGGAAGGTCGGCCGGCGCGACGTGGGCGACGGGCTGCTGGTGGTGGTGGCCAAGAACGACCGAAAGGTCTGGATCGCGCCCGCCAAGGCGCTGGAGGGCGCGGTGCCCGACCTCGCGGCGCGGCAGATCGTGCAAAACACCATCACACCCGCCTTCAAGCGGGGTGACTTTGTCGGCGGGTTGTCGGCCGGTGTGGACGCGTTGATGGCACGCATTCGGGGCGAGAACCTGCCCGCACCGACTGCCCGCGGCGCAGGCGGCGGCGCGGCGTCCGGCTTCAACTGGGAGATGCTGGCGATATTCTTCTTTGTTGGCGTGCCGGTGCTGGGTGGCGTGCTGACGGCCGTGTTGGGCCGCAAACTGGGGTCGGTGGTCGCAGCCGGTGGCACGGGCGCGCTGGCCTGGCTGTTGAGCAGCAGCGTTTTGCTGGGCGGGCTGGCCGGTGGGGTGGCGCTGCTGCTGGTGGGCGTGATGGGCGTGGGCGCTGGCCGGGGCGGACGGGGCGGCCTGTCGCCGGTGATTTTTGGCGGTGGCGGTTTTGGGGGCGGCGGCGGCGGTGGTGGTGGCGGTGGCGGATTCAGTTCGGGCGGCGGTGGCAACTTTGGTGGCGGTGGCGCCGGGGGCAGTTGGTGAGGGGCAGGATGTCACGTATCTTCAAGCACCGCTGGTTTGACGAAACCGACACCCGGCGTGCGCTGCCGCCCGACGCCTTGGCCCGCATCGAGGCGCGCGTGGCCGCCAGCGAGCAGCACCACAGCGGCGAGATCCGGGTCAGCGTCGAAGCCGGCCTGCCGCTGTCTTATCTCTGGAAAAACCTCAGCGCGCGGGACCGAGCGATCATGCTGTTTGGCAAGCTGCGGGTCTGGGACACCGAGCAGAACAACGGCGTGCTGATTTACCTGCTGCTGGCCGAACAGGCCATCGAGGTCGTGGCCGACCGGGGCTTGAACCAGCATGTCAGCCCCACCCAGTGGCAGGCGCTGATCACGCCCATGCGCGCCGCCTTTGCCCAGGGCCTTTTTGAAGCCGGCCTGCTGCAGGCCATCGATGCCATCGACAGCCTGCTGACCCGACACTTTGCGCTGGCGCCCGGCCAAACCAACGTGGACGAATTGCCAAACCGGCCTGATTTGCGCTGAGCCCGCGGCGCCACCGTGCGTCGTCGCTCATTTGCGGCGCAGTCCTTTGGCGTCAGCGTATTTTTACCGTCAGATGGGTTCTAACCCTGCGCGGCAGTGCTCTTTCAGCGGGGCATGTGCCAAGGCCGGCAGCTGCAACGGCGCTGGCTCCACCGTCGTGTCGGGCACATGCGCCAGAAGGTGCCGGATCAGCGCAATGCGGCCACGCCGCTGGTCATTAAAGTTGACCAGCGTCCAGGGTGCAGCCTTGGTGTGCGTGGCTTTGAGCATGGCGTCGCGGGCGTCACCGTATTCGGCGTACTTTTCACGCGCCTTCAAGTCGATGGGCGACAGCTTCCAGCGCTTGAGCGGGTCGTTCAGCCGCTCGGCAAAGCGGGCCTCCTGCTCGGCCTGGTCGACGGTCAGCCAGTACTTGCACAGCAGCACACCGTCATCGACCAGCATCTGCTCGAATGCCGGCACCTGTTTCAGGAAGGCCTTGGCCGCCGATTCGCTGCAGTAGCCCATCACCCGCTCGACACCTGCGCGGTTGTACCAACTGCGGTCGAACAAGGCCATCTCGCCGGCCATTGGCAGTGCAGCCACGTAGCGCTGAAAGTACCACTCGCCCAGCTCACGCTCGGTCGGCTTGGCCAGGGCCACCACATGGCACTGGCGGGGGTTGAGGGTATCGGCTATTGCCGAGATCACACCGCCCTTGCCCGAGGTGTCACGCCCCTCCAACACCACCACCAGGCGACGCCCGGTGTGTTGCAGCCAGCGCGCCAGGTTGTTGAGCTGCAACTCCAACGGCACGAGCTGCGTCAGGTAATCTGACTTCGACATCGGCTCTGCAGCATCGCCTGCGCCGGCCACTGACTTGTCCGGCTTGTCCTTCTTGTCGGACTTCCCGGCTTTTTCAAGCTTGCCGGCTTTTTCACCCTTGTCGGCTTTGTCGTCGCGTTTGCCCATGCCAGCGCCTCCTCCGTGCTGGGCTTGATTCTGAAGCCTCGACCACCTGATCGGGCGAGGTCATGAAAAAAGCCTGCGCGGCACAAACCGGGCAGGCTTTCATGGCGCGCCGTCCAGCGGCGGCGGGCAAGCTCAGCGCTTGCGCAACCTGGAGATAGCCGCGACTTGCGCCGCCATCGTTGCAAACTCGCCCTGCGCCTTGGCGAAGTCGATGTCGGTCTTGGCCGCTGTCATCGCCTCTTCGGCCAACTGACGGGCTTCCAGCGCACGGGCCTCGTCCAGGTCATGGCCGCGGATGGCGGTATCTGCCAGCACGGTCACGCTACCCGGCTGCACTTCCAGGATGCCGCCAGCCACAAACACAAACTCTTCTTCACCGGTGTCGGCGCGCACGATACGCACCGCACCCGGCTTGATGCGGGTGATCAGCGGCGTGTGGCGCGGGTAGATCCCCAGCTCGCCCATCTCGCCCGGCAAGGCCACAAACTTGGCCTCGCCGGAAAAGATGCTGGCCTGGGCCGAAACGACGTCAACGTGAATGGTGGCCACGATGGCTCCTTATTGGATCTTCTTGGCTTTCTCGAAAGCCTCGTCGATCGTGCCCACCATGTAGAAGGCCTGCTCGGGCAGATGGTCACATTCGCCGGCCACGATCATCTTGAAACCGCGGATGGTTTCTTTCAGCGGCACGTACTTGCCGGGCGAGCCAGTGAAGACCTCGGCCACGTGGAACGGCTGCGACAGGAAGCGCTGGATCTTGCGCGCCCGGGCCACCGCCAGCTTGTCTTCCGGGCTCAACTCGTCCATGCCCAGGATGGCGATGATGTCGCGCAGCTCCTTGTAGCGCTGTAGCGTGGACTGCACGGCCCGGGTGGTCGCGTAGTGCTCTTCACCCACGACGTTCGGATCGACCTGGCGGCTGTTGCTGTCCAGCGGATCAACCGCCGGGTAGATGCCGAGCGACGCGATGTCGCGCGACAGCACCACGGTGGCGTCCAGGTGGGCAAAGGTGGTGGCGGGCGACGGGTCGGTCAGATCGTCCGCTGGCACGTAAACGGCCTGGATCGACGTGATCGAGCCGACCTTGGTCGAGGTGATGCGCTCTTGCAGGCGGCCCATTTCCTCGGCCAGCGTGGGCTGGTAGCCCACGGCCGACGGCATACGGCCGAGCAGCGCCGACACTTCGGTGCCGGCCAGCGTGAAGCGGTAGATGTTGTCAACGAAGAACAGCACGTCCTTGCCCTCGTCGCGGAACGACTCGGCAATCGTCAGGCCGGTCCGCGCCACGCGCAACCGGTTGCCCGGTGGCTCGTTCATCTGGCCGTAGACCATCGACACCTTGGACTCTTCCAGCTTCTCCAGGTTGACAACGCCCGACTCGGCCATCTCATGGTAGAAATCGTTGCCCTCGCGGGTACGCTCGCCGACACCCGCAAACACTGACAAGCCGCTGTGCGCCTTGGCGATGTTGTTGATCAGCTCCATCATGTTGACGGTCTTGCCGACGCCGGCGCCGCCAAACAGGCCGACCTTGCCGCCTTTGGCAAACGGGCAAATCAGGTCGATCACCTTGATGCCGGTTTCCAGCAGCTCTTGTGATGGGCTCAGCTCGTCGTACGACGGCGCCTTGCGGTGGATCGACATGCTGAGCGAGTTGTCAACCGGACCGCGCTCGACGAACGGGTTGACCAGCACGTCCATGATGCGGCCCAGCGTGGCTTTGCCGACCGGCACGGTGATGGCCGCACCGGTGTTGCTGACCATCAAGCCCCGGCGCAGGCCGTCGGACGAGCCGAGCGCGATGGTACGCACGATGCCGTCGCCGAGCTGTTGCTGCACTTCCAGCGTCAGCGCCGAGCCGGCGAGCTTGAGCGCGTCATAAACGCGGGGCATCTTGTCCCGCGGGAATTCCACGTCCACCACGGCACCGATGCATTGAACGATCTTGCCCAGGGCTTGAGTGTTCGACATTTTGTTTTCCTTGAAACGATATTCGTTGGGTGCAGTTGGATCTGCTGCAAAAACGCAGCAGGTCAGCCGCTGATAGCGGCCGCGCCGCTGACAATCTCGGACAGTTCAGTCGTGATCGCTGCCTGGCGGGTCTTGTTGTAAACCAGCTTGAATTCAGCGATCAGGTTGCCGGCGTTCTCGGTAGCCGCCTTCATGGCCACCATGCGCGCCGATTGCTCGGACGCGATGTTCTCGCTCACTGCGGTGAAAACCAGCGCCTCGATGTAACGCTTGATCAGCTCGTCAATCACCGTGGCTGCATCGGGCTCGTACAGATAGTCCCAGCCGTACTGCGCTTTTTCAGCTGCGGTCTGCGCGAGGCGGCTGGCCTGCAACGGCAGCAACTGCTCAATCACTGGCTCTTGCGTCATCGTGTTGATGAACTTCGTGTAGCAGAGGTACACCACGTCGATCTTGCCGGCGGCAAAGTCATCGAGCATCACCTTGATCGGACCGATCAACTGGTCCAGTGGCGGAGCATCGCCCATGTGGGTGACATGGCCCACCACCTTGGCGCCGATGCGGTTCAAGAAGCCGAAACCCTTGTTGCCCAGCGCCACTGCCACCGCCGAGCCACCAGCGGCCTGCACGTCGCGCAACCGGGTGGTCACTGCGCGCAAGATGTTGGTGTTCAGACCGCCGCACAAACCCTTGTCGGTCGATACCACGATGAACCCGGTGACCTTGGAGGTGCCGTCCTTGCGCATGTAGGCGCTTTGGTACTCGGGGTTGGCTTGCGACAGATTGGCCGCGATATTGCGGATCTTGTCGGCATAGGGCCTGGACGCGCGCATGCGTTCTTGCGCACGGCGCATCTTCGCCGCCGAGACCATTTCCATGGCCTTGGTGATCTTTCGAGTGTTCTCGAAGCTCTTGATCTTGCCGCGAATTTCTTTACCGACCGCCATGACGGGGCTCCTTTGAAGAGTGTGTCGTCAGGGGGTGATCAGGCGAAGGACTTCTTAAACGCGGTGATGGCGGCGGTCAACTCTTCTTCGGCGGCCTTGTCCATAGCCTTGTCGTTTTCGAGCTTGGCCAGCAGCGCGGCGTGGCTGCTCTTCAAGTGCTGGTGCAGGCCGTGCTCGAACGCCAGGATGCGCTTGACCTCGACGTTGTCCATGAAGCCCTTGTTGACCGCAAACAACGTGGCCGCCATCAGGCTGATCGGCTGCGGCGAGTACTGGGCCTGCTTGAGCAGCTCGGTGACGCGCGCGCCACGGTCCAGCTGCTTGCGGGTGGCCTCGTCCAGGTCGGACGCGAACTGCGCGAACGCCGCCAGCTCGCGGTACTGGGCCAAGTCGGTACGGATGCCGCCAGACAGGTTCTTGATCAGCTTGGTCTGCGCAGCACCACCGACCCGTGACACCGAAATACCGGCGTTGATCGCGGGGCGAATACCGCTGTTGAACAGCGAGGTTTCCAAGAAGATCTGGCCGTCGGTGATCGAGATCACGTTGGTCGGCACAAACGCGGACACGTCGCCGGCTTGCGTCTCGATGATCGGCAGTGCGGTCAGCGAGCCGGTACGGCCCTTGACTTCACCCTTGGTGAAGGCTTCGACGTAGTCGGCGTTGACGCGGGCTGCACGCTCGAGCAGGCGGCTGTGGAGATAAAACACATCGCCAGGGAAAGCTTCGCGGCCCGGCGGGCGGCGCAGCAGCAGCGAGACCTGGCGGTACGCCACGGCCTGCTTGGACAGGTCGTCATAGACGATCAACGCATCTTGGCCGCGGTCGCGGAAGTACTCGCCCATCGTGCAGCCCGAGTAGGCCGAGACGTATTGCATTGCCGCCGACTCAGACGCGGTAGCGGCCACGACGATGGTGTACTCCATCGCACCGTTGGCTTCGAGCGCGCGCACCACGTTCTTGACCGACGAGGCTTTTTGCCCAATCGCAACGTAGACGCAGGTCATGTTCTGACCCTTCTGGTTGATGATCGCGTCGATCGCTACAGCGGTCTTGCCGGTCTGGCGGTCACCGATGATCAGCTCGCGCTGGCCACGGCCGACAGGCACCATCGAGTCAATCGACTTCAGGCCGGTCTGCACCGGCTGGCTCACCGACTGGCGGGCGATCACGCCGGGCGCGACCTTTTCGATCACGTCCGTCATCTTGGCGTTGATCGGGCCCTTGCCGTCGATCGGTGCGCCCAGCGCGTTGACCACGCGCCCGATCAGCTCGGGGCCGACCGGCACTTCCAGGATGCGGCCGGTGCACTTGACCACATCACCTTCGGAGATGTGCTCGTATTCACCCAGGATCACGGCGCCGACCGAGTCGCGCTCGAGGTTGAGTGCCAGGCCGTAGGTGGCGGCACCGCCGGGAGTGGGCGGAAATTCCAGCATTTCGCCGGCCATCGCATCCGACAGGCCGTGCACACGCACGATACCGTCGGTGACGGACACGACAGTGCCCTGGTTCTTGACATCGGCCGACGCGCCAAGACCCTCGATGCGGCTCTTGATGAGTTCGGAAATCTCTGCGGGATTGAGTTGCATTGCTTTCTCCTTGCGTCTACTTGACTGCGGATCGCGACGGGCCGGCGGCCCGCAGCGGTCACGCCGTCAGGGCGACCTTCATTTGTTCGAGGCGGGCTTTGACCGAGGTGTCGAGCACCTCGTCGCCCACCACCACGCGAATGCCACCGATCAGATCGGCGTCGATCTCGACACGGGCGTTGAGCTTGCGATCAAAGCGCTTTTCCAGCGCCGCTACCACCTCGGCCAACATGGCACCGTCGATCGCAAATGCGCTGTAGACGATGGCGTCGGACGTGCCGGATTGCGCATTGACCAAGGCCTTGAACTGGGCCGCGATCTCAGGCAGTGCAGCCAGTCGGCCGTTGTCGATCACCACCCCGAGCAGGTTGGTGATCTTGCTGTCGAGCGCCGCGTTGGCAGCACCCGTCAACACGTCCATGACCTGCGACGACAGGGCTTTTGGGCTGTCGGCGAACTGGCGCAGTTGCTCGTTGCCGGCAACCTCGCCCAGTTGGCTCAGCTGATCAACGAGCGCCGCACCGCTACCGCCAGCGGCCTTGAACAAGGCCTCTGCGTAGGGCCGCGCAATGGTGGCGAGTTCGGCCATGATCAGAGCTCGGCTTTCAGGCGACCCAACAGCTCGGCGTGAACGCCGGCGTTGACCTCGCGCCGCAGAATCGCCTCAGCGCCCTTGACGGCCAAGCCAGCCACCTGCTCGCGCAGCGTGTCACGGGCCTTGGACGACTCTTGCGCAGCTTCAATCCTGGCGGCGGCAATGATCTTGGCGCCTTCTTCGGTGGCCTTGGACTTGGCCTCCTCCACCAGTTGCTGCGCCAGACGCTCGGCATCGGCCAGGCGTTTGGCCGCGTCGTTGCGGGCAGCGGACAGCTGCTGCTCGACGCGCTGGTTGGCGATGGCCAACTCGGACTTGGCTTTGTCGGCGGCTGACAGGCCGGCGGCGATCTTGCTGGCGCGCTCATCGAGCGCGGCAGTGATCGGTGGCCAGACGAATTTCATCGTGAACCAGACCAGGATCAGGAAAACGATCATCTGGACGATGAGGGTACCGGTGATGCTCACTTTTTTGCCTCGATCACGGTGATGGGAGGGGCGACCCAGACAGCGCTAAAGCGCGCCTTCGGCAGCCCGGAATCCAAGCAGGCCAGAAGGCTTACTTGGCACCACCCGCGGCAGCGACGGCAGCGGCGATCTGGCCCAGGAACGGGTTGGCAGTGGCGAACCACAGCGCGATACCCGTGCCGATGATGAAGGCCGCGTCGATCAGGCCCGCCAGCAAGAACATCTTGGTCTGCAGCTCGCCCATCAGTTCAGGCTGGCGCGCAGCGGCTTCGAGGTATTTGCTGCCCATGATGCCGATACCGATACAGGCGCCAAGCGCGCCCAGACCAATGATCAAGCCGGTGGCGAGGGCAACAAAGCTGATAACTTCCATGATGACTCCTAGGGGGAAAGGTTAGGTTTTTAGGGAGAGGGAAACAAAAAACGGAAACTGTCGGATCCGCGGTCCAGCGATGAATCGCGCGGCGGCGCTCAGGGCAGATCAGTGGTGGTCATGCGCTTGACCGATGTAGACCAATGTCAACATCATGAAGACGAAGGCCTGCAGCGTGATGATGATCAGGTGGAAGATAGCCCACACCGACCCCGCAATGATCTGGCCGATCGCCAAGCCGATACCGGTGGCCGACAACGACCAGGCGCCGCCCATCAGCGCGATCAGCAGAAAGATCAGCTCACCCGCGTACATATTGCCAAACAGTCGCATGCCGTGCGAAACGGTCTTGGCAACGAACTCGATGATCTGCATGACGAAGTTGAATGGGTACAGCGCCCAGTGGTCGCCAAATGGCGCGGCAAACAGCTCATGCACCCAGCCGCCGATACCCTTGATCTTGACGTTGTAGACCAGGCAGGTGATCAGCACGCCCAGTGACAGCCCCATCGTGACCGACAGGTCGGCAGTGGGCACCACCCGCAGGTAGGCGTGATGCGGGTCACCGCCGGTAGCGCCGACGATCTTCTCCCAGATCACCGGCAGCAGATCGACCGGAAGCAGGTCCATCGCGTTGAGCAGGAAGATCCACACAAACACAGTCAGCGCCAACGGTGACACCAGCTTGCGGCTTTTGGCGTTGTGCACGATCCCCTTGGCCTGGTTCTCGACCATTTCGACAAGGATTTCAACCGCCGCCTGGAACCGGCCTGGCACACCCGATGTGGCCTTGCTGGCACCCTTCCAGAGCAGGAAACAACCGATCACGCCGACCACGATCGAAAACAGCAGGGAGTCGTAATTGACCACTGACAAATCGAACGGGCCGACCAGTTCCTTGTTGCGCCAGTGCGTCAGGTGGTGAACGATGTATTCACCCGCGCTTGGTCCCGTGTGGACGGCGCCATTCGCAGCACCGTCAGCGGCATGACCTGCGGCCTGCACCGCGGCTTGACCTTCAACTGCCATGATTTTTTGTCTCGTTCATTGAACTTGTCTTGCGATTGCGCCACAACAGCGCCACCCAATAAACCTTCATGCACACCACCAGTCCGACCAGCAAGGCGGGCCACACCAAAGGCTGCACGATCCGGCTGGCGACCACCAACATTGCCAGCGATACGCCGATTTTGACAAACTCCCACAACATGAAACTGACAGCGGATGCGCCGGGTGCCATGCTGGACAACTTGCTGGTCATGCCACGCGCCATCAAGGCCGCCGGCAACACCACCGTGGCCGCGCCGTAAAGCATCGACCACCCCACTGCCGCCTTGCCGGTGATCACCGCCCCAAGCAGGGCGGCAACCCCGCCCACCGCCGCTTGCGCCGCGACGACCCGCCAGGGTGACACCGGCGGCTCCTGGGCCCTCAAGTCAGCTGCTTCTTGACGACTCAGGCGCTTGAAAGTCGCGTCAACCGCCCCATCTGCACAGTCGTCCCAGTCCCCATTACGGCTGACGCGACCCGCATTTTGCGCGGGTTGCGCTGCGGTTCGCAAAGAGCTCAGCTGAGACATAGAAGAGAAACAGTCGGTTGCGGCAAACCGCAGAAGTATACGTGGAAACCCGCTCATTCCGACAGCCTACTGCTTGAGCGTTGGCATTACGCCCACAGCGTGTCGGGCGCGTGCCCACGCCCAGCGGCGAGGGGCGGCGTCACCCCGGCCTACAAACGTGCCGGATGGGCCGGCAGTCCTGGCACCGAGACCTGAAGTTGCAGCACGCAGCCGGCCAGTGGCTGCAACGCCAGTTCTTCAGCGGGGCGGTTCTCGCGGGCGGTGGTGATGTACAGCGTTTTCAGGTCCGCGCCGCCAAAACACGGCATGGTTGGGCAGCGCACGGGCAGATGCAACTCGGCCAGCAGCGTGCCGTCAGGCGCCAGACGGCACAGGCGCTGGCCTTCGAACATGGCCACCCAGTAGGCACCTTCAGCGTCCACCGCAGCGCCATCCGGCCGACCGCCGTAGCCTGACAAAGGCTGGCCGCCACCCCGCGCCTTGAACTGCCGGAACACCCGGCGCTGCGACAGGCGGCCGTTGTTGATATCGACCTCAAAGGCGTACACCACATGCGCTTTGGTGTCTGCCCAGTACATCGTGCTGCCGTCCGGGCTGAACGCCAGGCCGTTGCTGACCGTGATGCCATCGGCCCGGCGCTGCAACTGGCCATCAACCAGGCAGTACAGGGCGGCTTCTGGCAGGCGGCGGTCATCGATGGTGCCGATCCAGAACCGGCCATAGCCGTCGGCCTTGCCGTCGTTGAAGCGTTGGGTGGCGGGGTCATACGGCGGCGCGGCCAGGCGGTGGCGCTCACCGCTGACAACGTCGAAGCGCCAGACGCCGTCACGCATGGCCAGCAGCAAACCGCCGCCCCGCAGCGGCACGCAACAACTGGGTTCGGTGTCGAAACTCCAGGTCAGGTGGCGGGCCGCAACAGGATCCCACCGGTTGAGCGAGCGGCCCGGGATGTCACACCAGTACAGCACCTGCTCGTCGGGATGCCACAGCGGAGACTCGCCCAGCAGCGACGGCGGCACCGGCACCGCGGTGATCGGCCCTGCACCGGGCAGGGCGGGAGCAGACGAAGCAGGGATCAGGTCGGTCACAGCGCAGTCAAGTCAGATCGGCCTTGAGGTAGTGCGCACCGGCGATCGGGTTGAAGTAGTAAGGCGGCACCTCGGCAAAACCCAGGGTTTCGTAGAGGCCGCGTGCGGCCTCCATGTCGTCCAGCGTGTCGAGCAACATCGCCGAATAACCCGCCTGCAGCGCCAAGTCCAGCAGCGCCTGGGCCAGCGTCCGGCCCAGACCGTAGCGGCGGAATGCCGGGCGCACATACAGCCGCTTCATCTCGCAGGCGTTGGCGTAATCGACGTCGGTCAGCGGTCGAAACGCGCCACAGCCCGCCAATGCACCGTCAACAAAAGCCAGCAGCAGCGCACCTTGGGGGGCCGCGTAGTCGCCCGGTAGCGCGGCCATCTCTTGCTCAAAGTTCTGGAAGCACAGGTCGATACCCAGCGCCTGAGCGTACTCGGCAAAGATCTCGCGGGTGGCGTCGAACAGGCCCGGCGTGTCGGGCGTTTGCAGGCGGATCGCTGGGGGAGGCATCAGAAGCGTGACAGTCTCAAACCAGTCTAGCAGGCTAAAACGGACAAAAAGCTGCCGCAAAAGCAGAACACTAGCCGCCCAGGCGAGCGATCCACAGTGCACCCGCGCCGCACACGGCCAGCAACACAGCGGCCAGGGTGCGTGTCGAAGGGTTGTCGGTCGATGGCGGTACCTCGCCGGGCAAGTGCTTGTCGCCGCTGATCATCGGCTTGACCAGGTTGGTACCTCGCCAGCGGTAAACGGCTATCGCCACCAGGTGCAGCGCCACCAACGCTGCCAGCCCCCACTTGCCCCAGCCCTTGTGCCAGCCGGTGGCGGCCAGTCCGGTGGCGTTGGCCACAAACCGGTTCAGCGGTCCGGTGGTGGCGATCTCGTCGTCGGCGACCAGCCCGGTGGCCACCTGCACCCCCAGCAGCGCGATCATCGCCAGCACTGAAAACGCGCCCAGCGGGTTGTGGCCGACCTCGAAATGGTCGTCGCTGCGGTGCGGGCCGCGCAGGTAGCGCCACACCACGTTTGGCCAGCGCACAAAGCGGGCAAACCGCGACCAGCGTCCGCCCACCAGCCCCCACAGCACCCGGAACACCAGCAGCGCCATCACCAGCAAGCCCAGCCGCATGTGCCAGACCAGCGCATTGCCGCCCACCAGTCCGGTCACGGCCAGCGCCGTGACCGCGGCGGCCAGCGTCCAGTGGAACAGCCGGGTGGGCAAGTCCCACACCCGCACCGGGCGGAGCGTGGCGGTGCCTGCGGGGGCGGCGCTTGGGTTGGCGCTTGGGGTGGGCGGGGTGGCAGGCATGGGCGGTTCGGGGCGGGCAGATTGCAGACAACGATAGCCGAAGGTGTGCCGCCGGCACAGCCCGCCAATCAGGTGATTGCCCGGGGAATAAAAAGCCGGCGCCGCCCGTAAACTGTTGTGTGCCCGCCCATCTTGCCGGGTGTTGACCCTCCATCTCTGTGGGAGATCCTGCATGAAACGATTGCTCGTAGCCTCTATCGCCGTGTTTGGCGCGCTGGCTGCCCTGCCGGCAGCGGCACAGTTCCAGAAGCCTGAGGATGCGGTGAAGTACCGCAAGGCCGCGTTCCAGGTGATGTCAGCCCACTTCGGCCGCATCGGCGCGATGACCAGCGGCAAGGCGCCCTTTGATGCCGCTGCCGCAGCGTCCAATGCCGAGATCGTGGCCTATATGTCCAAGCTGCCCTACGCCGGTTTTGTCGACGGCACCGCGGGCACGGAAAAGGGCTCGCCCAACGCCAAGGTCTGGACCGAGCGCGCCAAGTTCGACGAAGACGCCAAGAAAATGCAGGACGAGGTGGCCAAGCTGTCGCTGGCCGCCAAGACCGGCAACCCGGACCAGTTGAAGACCGCCTTCGGCGCTGCCGCCGGGGCTTGCAAGAACTGCCACGACAACTTTCGCAACCCGTAAAGCGAGCCGTTGGACCGGCGCCGAAAAGCCCGCAGCTGCGGGCTTTTTTCATCAACCCGAGCCTGCGGCCGGCCCGGCACAGCCGACCACTGTCGCCAGGCTTGCAGGCCTGGCGCTGTCCGCCAGGCACAAGTCAGCACGAAAGTGCGGCCTTGTGTCCGGGCGCACCCCTGCGGATCTTGGCTGATTTTTTCTCAATCTTGTAGCCACCCACTGTCATCGGCCTGGCCCCCGCCCAAGGGATAAAACACGCTGCGGTCCAGCTCGATGCCGATCTCGCCGACGGCGCTCAGCATGGCCTGGCAGCGCAGCAGTGTGGCGTCGTCGCGGAACAGTTCCTCAGTCATCGCGTCATCCTGTCAGGTCGATGGAGGTGTCCAGCACGACCGGGCCACGGGGGGTGTCCAGCGTGACCCGCAACACTGGGCCGGTTGGCAGCGCCGTGACGCCCCGCAGTTGCAGCAGGTCCACGGCCCGGCGTGGCAGGCCGCCGAGTTCAACCGAGACCAAGGCCACCGGCGACGGCGCCAGGGTTTGGGCCGGATGGCGGCCCTGCCACTCGATCAACGTGGGCAGCGCCCCGCCGCAGCCAATGACCCCATCGGCCCGCACCAGGATGCGCCACGCAAGCCGGCCCTGGGGCGTGTCACGCTCCGCGGCCAGCGCCTCGCCAGGATCCAGGCCCAGCGCAACCAGACCGGCGCGCAGCCGGGCGATGTCGGGCGTGCGGACCACCGTATGCAGCAAACGGGGCGCCTGTTGCAGCGCCTGTTGAAGCGCAGGGTCGTTCAGCCCGAACCAGCGTGGCCGGGCCGGCGGCGGCGCCTCAGGGTCGATCGCGATAATCTCCAGATAAGCCTGCGGAAAAGCCGCGCTGCCGATCGCCAACAAGCCGTTGTGCGTGCCCATGAAAGCATGCCGGCCGCCCGGACCGGGCGACACACCCAGCGTGGCCTCGCACCAGGCCGCACCTTGCGCCAAGGTGTGTGCGGCGACAACCAGGTGGTCGATCTCGCAACCAGCGGCGGGCACTGCGCCGTCGCCGTCTACCGCGCCAGCCGGCTCGCGGCCCGCCCCGCCACGGTTCACAGCGTGACCCAGCCGCTGATGACCGGACACACCGCGCCACCGATCCAGATGTCGACGCCCTCCTGGTCCACGAATACCCGGCCGGCACGGCCCAATGCCGCGCCCTGCGCCGCGACATAGTGTGCGGGCGCCAGGCCGGCGCCGATCAGCCATTGCGCCAGACCGGCGTTGAGGCTGCCGGTGACTGGGTCCTCGGGCACGCCCAGGCCGGGCACAAAGGCGCGCACCTCGAACTGGCATTCGCTGCCCACCGGGTGAGGGCCTACCACACCCAGCTTCAGGCCGGCCATGCGCGCAAAGTCGGGCTGCAGCGCCAGCACCGCGGCGGCATCGGGCAGCTGCGCGGCCATCCAGCCCGGGCCGTTGTCTATCCATTCGAGCGGCAGCCCGGCGTCGTCCGCCAAGCCCAGCGACGCCAGGGCCTGGGCCCGCAGCGCCGGCTCGACCACGCCGGTGCGGCGCAGCGCCGGCGCTGCAAAGGCCAGCCGGGCCGACGCCTGCGCGGCCAGGTCCGCGCCGCCGCGCCGCACCCGCACCCGGCCCACGCCGCACTGCTGCACCACCACCGTAGGATCCCGCGCCACGCCGCCTGCGGCCAGCCAGGCATGGCAGCTGCCCAGCGTGGGATGGCCGGCAAACGGCAATTCGCCGCCGGGGGTGAAGATGCGCACCCGGTAGTCGGCCGCCGGATCATCGGGCGGCAGCAAAAAGGTGGTTTCGGACAGGTTGGTCCAGCGCGCAAAGTCGGCCATCTGCGCATCGCTCAGGCCCTGGGCGTCGTGCACCACGGCCAGCGGGTTGCCGCGCAGGGGCACGGCGGTGAAGACATCGAGCTGTGAAAAGCGGCGCGGGTGGGTCATGGTCAGGTGAAGGTTGAAACTCGGCGGAACACTGCGGGTTGAGCGGCGGCCGATGCCGATCATGCAGCGCTGAACAAGGTGCTGGCCAGCACGCCGGCAAACACCTCGCGGTCGACATTGCCGCCGCTCAGGATCAGCGCGGTTCGGCCACCGGCCAGACGTCCACGCTCTTGACAGGCCGCGGCCAGTGCAGCAGCGCCTGCGCCTTCGGCCACCTGGTGGGTGGTCTCGAACAAGCGCCGCATCGCTGCGGCCACCTCGGTGTCGCTGACGCTGACCACCCGCGCCAGCCCGCGCTGCAACAGGGCCAGTGCGTCGGCGTCGGGCGTGCGGCAGGCCATGCCGTCGGGCAGCACGGTGGTCACGGCGTGTGACAACAGCGCACCGCTGGCGATCGACAGCGCGTAGGCCGGTGCCCCGTCCGACACCACGCCGACGATCTGTGTCGCCAGACCCAGCGCGTCACGCGCGGCGATCAGGCCCGCCGCGCCCGAGCCCATGCCGATAGGCACGTAGACGGTGGCCAGGTCGGGCACGGCGTCGAACAGCTCCAGCGCGTAGCTGGCCACGCCGGCCACCAGATCGGGGTGGAACGACGGCACCATGACCCAGCCGCGACGGCTGGCCAGGGCTTGCGCATGTTCTCGGGCTTCCTGGAAGTCGTCACCGTGCTCGACCAACTCAGCGCCCAATGCCCGCATCGCGGCGTTTTTCTCGCGGCTGTTGCCGTGCGGCACGACGATCAAGACCGGCAGGCCGCAGCGCCCGGCGGCAAAGGCAATCGACTGGCCATGGTTGCCGCGGGTGGCGCTGACCAGTCCGGCTGGCCGGATGGCAGCCGCCAGCAACCGGTCCAGGTAGACCAGCCCGCCGCGGATCTTGAAGGCGCCGACGGGGCTGTGGTTTTCGTGTTTCAGCCAAACCGCGGTGCCGTCGCCGGGTGCCGCAGCGAAGCCGGCTTCGAGCAAAGGCCAGCGGTATTGCGGCGTGGCGGGCATCACCGCGTGCACGCAGCGGGCGGCCGCACGCAGGCTGGCCAGGGTGTCAGGCATCGCAGGCTTTCAGGGCATGGCCGCGCCGAGGGTGGCGCGGACCGGGATGCCGCTGGCATCAAACCCGTCCAGGCAAAACACGTTGATGCCGTAGTGCTCGGGCGTGACGCGCTTGCGGTGGAAGGGGTAGATGCCGCAGTGGCGGCAAAAGTAGTGGGTGGCGATGTGGCTGTGGAATTGGTAGGCGCTGAGCGCATCCTCACCGGCCAGCAGCCTGAACTGGGTCTCGTGCACCTTGACCATCAGCGCGTTCTTGCGGCGGCAGATCGAGCAATCGCAGGTCGTCAGCTCCGGGAAGTCGCTGTCGATTGCAAAGCGCACGGCGCCGCAGTGGCAGCTGCCTTGCAGGTGGCGTATCACGGCGCCGGTTCGCGCTGGCCGTCCAGGTGCTCGCGCAGCACCCGGCCCAGGATGGCCACGCCCTCGGTGATGTCGTCCGGGGCCAGCGTGACAAAACTCAAGCGCAGCGTGCGGTGGTCGGCCGGGTGGCTGGCGGTGTGGGCGTAAAACGCCGAGCCGGGCACATAGGCGATGCCGGCGGCCACCGCCTTGGGCAGCAGCGCCAACGCGTCGCAGCCGGCCGGCAAGCGGAGCCAGAAAAACATGCCGCCTTGCGGGCGCTGCCATTCACAGCCCTCGGGCAGGTGACGTTGCAGCGCGTCGGCCATCGCGTCGCACTGGCGCTGGTAGCGGGCCCGGATGGTGGGCACGTGCTGGTCCAGGAAGCCGTTCTTGATCACCTCGTACACCACCCGCTGGTTGAAGCCCGGCGTGTGCAGGTCGGCGGCCTGCTTGGCCTGCAGCAGCTTGGGGTAAAGCTCAGCCGGTGCCACCAGGTAGCCCAGGCGGAAGCCGGGGGTCAGCACCTTGCTGAAGCTGCCCAGGTAGACCACGCCCTTGGGCCACAGCGCGGCCAGCGGCGCCGGCGGCGCCTGGTCGAACCAGAGTTCACCGTAAGGGTTGTCCTCGACCAGCGGCACCCGGGCGCCCTGGGCAGCGGCCACCAGTTCGGCACGGCGGCCCGCCGGGGTGACGCGCCCGGTCGGGTTCTGGAAGTTGGGGATCAGGTAGGCAAAACGGACTCCCGGTGCGTCGTGCGGCAGCGCGCGCAGCGCGTCGGGCAGCGGGCCATCCGCATCGCCAGCCAGGCTGGTGTAGATCGGCTCGTAGGGGTTGAAGGCCTGCAGCGCGCCCAGGTAGGTGGGCGTCTCGACCGCTATCGGCGCGCCGGCATCCACCATCACCTTGCCGATCAGGTCCAGCCCCTGCTGCGAGCCGGTCGTGATCAGCACCTGGCTGGCCTGCAGCTGCTGGCCCTGGGCCGTGAGTTGCTGCACCACCCAGTCGCGCAACGGGCCAAAACCCTCGCTGGCGGCGTACTGCAGCGCCTCGCGCGGGGCGTCGGTCAGCACCCGGTTGCAGGCGTCGCGGAGGGCCTCGACCGGAAAGGTGTCGGCCGACGGCAGGCCGCCGGCCATCGACAACACGCCTGGCTGCTCGGTCAGTTTCAGGATTTCCCGGATGATCGACGGGTTGAGCCGGGCACTGCGCCGGGCCTGGGTCCAGGTACTCATGGGGCTTCCTTTGAGATGCACGGGGCGGGCGCGGCGGCAACCGCCATGCGCCGGGACAAAAACACGGTGGTCATCACCGCCAGCGAGAAGCCGACCGTGGCCGCATCCAGCGGCTCACCCAGCAGCGGCACAGCCAACCACATCGACAAAAACGGCTGCAGCAGCTGTATCTGGCTGACCCGCAGCATGCCACCGAGCTGCAGCCCGCGGTACCAGGCAAAAAAACCCAACCACACCGAGAACACCGAAACATAGAGGAATCCGCCCCAGGCCGCCAGCCGCACCGGCGCCGTGGGCGTGTTGTGGGCCCAGATGGCCCAGGTCAGCGGCAGCGTCAGCGGCAGGCTGGCCACCAGCACCCAGCTGATGACCTGCTGCGGCGCCATCGGCGGCCGGCCATCGCCTTGCGGCGCGGACAGCCGGGCGCCCAACACATAGCCCATGCCGCCCCACAGCACCGCCACCACCAGCAAACCGTCGGCGGCCTGCAAGCGGGCGCCGCCCTTCCAGAACGCAAAACCCAGCACCAGCGCCGTGCCCAGCAGCGCGCAGGCCCAAAAGCCCCGGCTAGGGCGCTGGCGCATCAGCAGCGCGCCCATCAACGCCGTGGCGATCGGCAGCAGGCCGGACACCACCGCAGCATGCGCTGCGTCCACCCGCTGCACCGCCCAGCCCAGAAACAGCGGAAACCCGAACACCACGCCCAGCGCCGTCAGCCCCAGTTGCCGCCACTGCGCCGGTCGTGGCCAGGGTGCCCGGGTGGCGCCCAGCCACAGCAGGGCCAGCAAGCCCGCCAGCGCTGCGCGGCCGATGGCCACAAACTCGGCCGGCAACTGCGGCACCGCCAAGCTGCCCGAGGCCAGCCGCGTCATCGGGATCGTCAGCGCAAAGATCAACACCCCCAGGCCGCCCAGCAGCCAGCCCTGGGCAGTGGCACTCAGGCGTGGCGCGGGCTGGGCCGGCACAACGGCGGTCACGGGGTGGATGGCAACAGGGCTGGGCATGGACACAGTCTAGAGCCCAGAACAGCACAGTAGCCGTACACTTTTCAGTACAGTTTTCTGTCCTGTACTGCTTCAGGTAGCGGTACAGGGTTTTGCCCATCGCCCATCGCCCCGGGGCCCATGCCCAAGCCCATGCCCATGACCATGCCCGACACGCTCGCCAACCCGACGCCGGCCCTTGACAGCAAGCCAGCCTCACCGCTGCTCGCGCAGCCAGCGCCGCCCTGGCCCGCGCCGCCTGCCGGCCGGCCGTCACGGGGCAGCGCCACGCTGGGCGAGCAACTGGCGCTGCGCGTGGCCGACCGCATCCAGCGCGGCGCGCTGGCACCCGGTGCGCGCCTGCCATCGGTGCGTGAGGGCGCACGCCAGCACGGCGTCAGCCCCAGCACGGTGGTGGCGGCCTACGACCGGCT
>JANMXG010000084.1:0-6647 GCA_031394235.1 Betaproteobacteria bacterium | reverse complement strand
CCCGGTTACAGCTTTGATGTGGGCGGCCAGACCCGCGACCAGCAAGAGGCCTTTGGCGCGATGCTGGGTGCGATGGGGCTGGCGGTGATATTTATCTACATCGTGCTGGCCAGCCAGTTTGGCAGCTACCTGCAACCCATTGCCATCATGGCCAGCCTGCCGCTGGCGCTGATAGGCGTGATGATTGCGTTGCTGGTGTCGCGCAGCACGCTCAACGTCTTCTCGATGATCGGCCTGGTGATGCTGATGGGCCTGGTGACCAAAAACGCCATCTTGCTGGTGGACTTTGCCAACCAGGCCCGCAAGGCGGGCGCCACCGTGGCCGAGGCCCTGCTGCAGGCCGGCCTGACCCGCATGCGGCCGATCATGATGACCACCGCCGCGATGGTGTTTGGCATGCTGCCGCTGGCCCTGGCGTTGGACGAAGGCGGCGAGATGCAGGCGTCGATGGGCCGCGCGATCATCGGCGGCGTGATCACCAGCACCCTGCTGACGCTGGTGGTGGTGCCGGTGATTTACAGCTATCTGGTGCGGGACCGGCGCAGTGCGGCCGCGCCGGCGTCGGTGCCGGCGGCCAGGCGGGTGCAAGACCCGACCGACCTGGCCGATTGCCCGCCGCCGGGTGCACCCGGCAGCCTGCCGCCGCTGGCCGCGGCCAACCGCGATTGAAAGCGCGGCGTTTGCGGGGTGTTCGGCCGGGTCGTTTCAGCATTTCGCGGGTAGCGCTTGGGGTATAACGGTTGCGCCGGTCGGTGTTTTTTGACCGGACCAACGGAGACTGTCTTTTGCCGCACCCTGGCCGGCCCGCTGATCGTGATCCGGCCGAGGCGCCCCATGCTGCCTTGACCGCAGCGCCGCGTGCCCGTCTGCCGGTGCGCAGCCTGTGGGTGCTGACCGTACTGATCGTCGCGCTGGGTGCCCTGGCGCTGCAGTTGAGCTACCGGTCCCGGTTGGCACAGCAGTCGGCGCAATTGCAGACCATGGCCAAGCTGCGGGCGACGGAGGTCCACCGCTGGCTGCAAGATCGCCTGCTGCACGCCGAGTTCGTGCGCGGCAACGCGCGGCTGGCCGAGTTGTACCTGCGCTGGGCCGATAGGGGTGACCGCAGCGCGTTGGCGCAGTTGCTCAACCGGTCGGACAGCCTGCGCACGGCCTTTGGCAGCCACAGCGCGCTGGTGCTGGATGCGCAAGGCCGGACGCTCGCCCTGGACCCGGGCGAGGCCGACACCAGCGCGGGTGACCCGGTGGTTTCGCCCGCCTTGCGCGCGGCGGTGCAGCGGGCCATCAGCAGCGGCCAGGTGCAACACACCGGTACCTACCGCGTGGTGGCGGGTGCGGGCAAAGACGATGCGATCTGGTTCGACACCGTGGCGCCGCTGGCCGGGGGCATTGGCGTGGCGCGCGGCGCGCTGGTGCTGCGAACCGACGCCCAGGCCTACCTGGCACCGTTGCTGCAGTCGTGGCCCGGTGCCAGCCCAAGCGCCGTGACGCTGCTGGTGCAACCGGACGGCGTCCGGGTCGTCGGCATTCCGGACTACCCGCCGCAACCGCTGTCCAGCCCGGACCTGCTGGGCGCCAAAGCCTTGCGGGGTGAATTGCCAGCGGGGCAAATGGGCACCGGGCTGGACTTTCGCGGCACGCCGGTGCTGGGCGTGGTGCAGCCCGTGCCTGGCACCGACTGGCTGATGTTGGCCAAGGTCGACCGCCGCCAGATCATCACGGCCTGGTTGCCTGACGCCGCCTGGATCGCTGCGGCCACCACGCTGGCGCTGCTGGTCGCGGGCGTGACGGCGCTGCAGCGGCGCGACCGCCGCACGCTGCACCTGCTGCGTGAGCAGCAGGCCGAACAGCGCGAGCAACTGCGGTCGCTGGCGCTGGTGCAGTCGATTGCCGACAGTGCCACCGACGCGATCTACGCCAAGGACCTCGCGGGCCGCTACCTGCTGTTCAACCCCGAAGCCTGCCGGCTGACGGGGCGCCAGGCCGACGAGGTGATCGGTCGTGGCGCGGACGCGGTGTTTCCAGCCGACCAGGTGGCCGACATCCAGGCCCACGATGCCGCCGTGATGAGCGAAGGTCGGGTCATCAGCCGTGAAGAAACCCGGTCCACGCTGGACGGGCTGAAGGTATTTCTGGTCACCAAGGGGCCGTTGCGCGATGTCAGCGGCGCGGTGATCGGCCTGTTTGGCATCTCGCGCAACATCACTGAGCGTTACCAGGCCGAGCAAGCCGTGCGCGATGCCGCCAACCTGGTGCAGGCCGTTGAAGACTCGGTGCTGGACCATCTGGCCGTGCTCGATGCTCGCGGCATGATCATCGCCGTCAACGAGGCCTGGACGGGTTTTGCCACGGCCAACGCCGTCATCAGCGCTGCACCACCCCCGCACACCAGCGTTGGCACCAACTACCTGGCCGTGCTGCGCCGTGCGGCCGCCACCGACGGCGGCGTCAGTGCCGTTGTCGACGGCATTGCCGCGGTGTTGAACGGCAGCCTGCCGATCTTTTCGCACGAGTACGCCTGCCACGCGCCGCACGAGCAGCGCTGGTTCCAGATGAACGTCACACCGTTGCGCATTCCGAGCGGCGGCGCCGTGGTGCTGCATGCCAACGTCACCCAACGCCACCTGGCCGATGTGGCACTGCGCAGCTTGGCCGAGCAGTACCGGTCGATGTTGTCGGCATTGGACGAGTGCATCCTGATCTACGGCCTGAACGCCCGTGTCATCGCCTGCAATACGCGGGCCGAGCAGTTTTTCGGTCAGACCCTGGCCGGCCTGCAGCAACGCAGCGTCTTCGATGATTGGCAGTGGCTGCGCGGTGATGGATCGCCGATGCCCGAGGCCGAACTGCCGCTCATGCGCGCCCTGCGCGGTGGCCAGCCCTGGCGCGAGATGCTGGTGGGCGTGGTGTCACCGACCGGCGCGCGACGCTGGCTGATGATTAACGCCGAGCCGGTCCGCGACGCGCAGACCGGCGCGATGAGCGCGGTGGTGATGTCGCTGTCCGACATCACCGAGCGCCACCAGAACGAGTCGCTGCTTCGCCAGTTGTCGCGGGCTGTCGAGCAAAGCCCGATCGCCACCGTCATCAGCGATACCGCCGGCGAGATCGAGTATGTCAACCAGGCCTTTACCCGCATCACCGGTTTTGGCCGCGACGAGGCGCTGGGCCAAACCCGCACGGCGTTGCAGCCCGAGCACTTGCCGGCGGCGATGGCTGCCAGCCTGCGACACGCTTTGGCGCAGGGCGAAACCTGGGTCGGTGAGGTGGTCAACCAGCGCAAGGGCGGCGAGCCCTACGACGAGTTGCTGCGGGCCGCGCCGATCCGCCAGCCCGACGGGCGCATCACCCACCACCTCTGGATCGCCGAGGACATCACCGAGGTCAAGCGCATTGGCAGCGAGCTGGACCACCACCGCCAGCATTTGCAGCAGCTGGTGGACCAGCGCACCCAGCAGTTGCTGCAGGTCAATACCGAGCTGGTGCTGGCACGGGACAGCGCCGAGTCGGCAACCCGGGCCAAGAGCGCTTTTGTTGCCAACATGAGCCACGAGATCCGCACCCCGATGAACGCGATCATCGGCCTGACCCACCTGATGCGGCGCGACGCCCAGGACACCGTGCAGCTGGACCGTCTGGGCAAGGTGGGTGCGGCCGCCGATCACCTGCTGCAGGTGCTCAATGACATCCTTGACCTGTCCAAGATCGATGCCGGCAAGCTCGAGCTGGAACTCACCGACTTCTCGCTGCACGCGGTGCTGCAACACGGTTGCGCGCTGGTGGCCGACCGGGCCCAGGCCAAGGGCCTGAGCCTGACCCTGCAGGCCGACGACCTGCCCGACGCGCTGCGGGGCGACCCGACGCGCTTGCGGCAGGCCCTGCTCAACCTGTTGAGCAATGCGGTGAAGTTCACCGACCGGGGCAGCATCGGGGTGCGGGTCGAGCGCCTGGCGCCGCAGGGCGACGGCGCCCACGCGCCTGAAGCTGCGGCGCTGCCACCGGGCCTGCCGGCGGGTCGCATCGGGTTGCGGTTCCGGGTGCAAGACACCGGTATCGGTCTGGCGCCTGGGCAACTGGACACGCTGTTTTCGGTCTTCAGCCAGGCCGACAGCTCCACCACCCGTCGATTCGGCGGCACCGGTCTGGGGCTGTCGATCACCCGGCGGCTGGCGGCCATGATGGGCGGCGAGGTGGGTGTGTCCAGCCAGCCCGGCCAGGGCAGCGACTTCTGGTTTTCGGCCTGGTTTGACGCCGGTGTGGCCGATGCGGTGGCGTCCAAGACCGTGCCCGAAGGCGACGCCGAGGCCGTGCTGCGCCAGCGTTGCTTCGGTGCGCGACTGCTGCTGGTCGAAGACAACCCGGTGAACCAGGAAGTGGCGTCCGAGGTGTTGCGGCGCGTCGGCCTGCAGGTGGACCTGGCTGACAACGGCGTTGATGCGCTGGCCTGCGTGCAGCGCCAGCCGTATGACCTGATCCTGATGGACATCCAGATGCCTGCGATGGACGGGCTGGAGGCCACGCGCCGCATCCGTGCGCTGCCCACCGCGGCAGCCCGTACCCCCATCCTGGCCATGACCGCCAATGCTTTTGGCGAGGACCGTGCCGCCTGCCTGGCCGCGGGCATGGACGGCCACGTCGCCAAGCCGGTGATGCCAGCCCAGCTGTATGCCACCCTGCTGCGTTGGTTGCCTGGCACGCCGTTGCCCGAGGTGCAGGCAGCGCCGGGCATGCAGGCGGTGCCGGCAGTGCAGGCCGCATCCGCCATGCCGGACGAGGCCGGCCTGCAGGTGGCCGGCCTGGACACTGGCCTGGCCATGCGCTACCTGGGCGGCCGGACGGAACTGCTGCACCGGCTGCTGCGGCGTTTTGCCGACCATTACGGTGACAGCGCGGCCACGCTGGACGGGTTGCTGGCGCGTGACGACCGGGCAGCGCTGCGCGACTTTGCCCATTCGGTGCGCGGCGCGTCGGCATCGATTGGCTCGCTGACGGTGCCGCCATTGGCCCACGGGGTGGAGACTGCGGCCAGCGACGGGCGGCCAAGCGCCGCGCTGCACCTGGCCACGGCAGCGCTTCAGCAGGCCCTGGCCAGCCTGGTGGGCGATATCCATGCCGCGCTGGTCGGTGGGGCTGTGGCGCCGCCTGCGGCCGGCCCGGCCGAACCCGCGCCAGCAGTGGCCGAGCCAACCGCGCTATCGGCCGAGGCGCTGGCCGGATTCAGGGCGCTGCTGCGGACCTCGGATTACGCAGCGATTGCAGCCTTCCGTGCCCACGGTGCGGCACTGCGGATGCAGTTCGGGCCGGGCATCGACCGGGTGCAGGCCTGCCTGAACCGTTTTGACTTTGACGCTGCCGAGGCGGCATTTGCCGCGCTGCACCCGGCTTCAGGCCGGTAGCAGCGCCAGGTCCGGCCCGCGCACACCGGCAACTGGCGCCGGTGCGGCCCGTGCCGCCAGCCAGTGTGTCAGCGCCGCGGGCTCCAGCGGCCGGCAGTACAGGTAGCCCTGGCCGCGGTCGCAAACCAGCGCGGTGACCAGTGCGGCCTGTGCGGTGGTCTCGATGCTCTCGGCCACGGTGGCCATGTGCAGCGTGCGGGCCACCCGCACCGTGGCCTCGATCAGCGCGCGGTGGTAGTCGCTGCGCTCGGCCTCGATCACGAACGACCGGTCGATCTTGACCGTGTCCACCGGCAGCTGGTGCAGGCAGGCCAGTGACGGGTAGCCGGTGGCAAAGTCATCCAGCGCCAGCGCCAGCGCCAGCGCCAGCGCCAGCGCCAGCGCCAGCGTCACGCCCAGCGCCTTCAGCTCGCGCAGCCGGGCCTGGGCCAGCGGGTCTTGTGCGGCCAGGCTTTCGGTCACCTCCAGCTGCAGGGCGGCTGATGGCATGTGGTTGTCCGCCAGCGTGCGCTGCACCTGCGCCACCAGGTCGTGCTGGCGCAACTGGGCAATCGACAGGTTCGCCGCCAGCAGCGCCGGTGCCCTGGGGCCCAAATCGCGCTGCCAGTGCATGAACTCGCAGCAGGCGCTTTGCAGCACAACCAGGCCCAATGCGCCGATCAGCCCACACTCCTCGGCCACCGGCACAAACTGCAGCGGCGGCACCACGCCACGCTCGGGGTGGCGCCAACGCACCAGCGCCTCAACACCGGCGCAGCCGTGCAGTTCCTGCGGGTCGTCCAGCGCCAGCACCGGCTGGTAGGCGACAAACAGCCCGTTGCGCTCCAGCGCGTTGTGCAGGTCAACCTCGGCGTTGGCGGTGCGCCGCTGTTCGCCTTGCCAGGCCATGCTGCCGGCCGCGGCCAGCACCACCGCAATCGCCAGCAGCGCGCCGTGCATGGCCCAGCGCAGGCGCTGGTGTGGTGACCGGCCGGCCGGCGCATCCCGCGGGTCGATGTCAGGCGCGGACTGTCCGGGCGCGACGGTGCTCACGCAGCGGCGCTCGGAGGGCGTGGGATCGTGCGACCAGCGCGGCAGCCCGGTGCCCCAGGCTCGCCCGGCAGGCCCAGCCCGGCAGCGCAGCCCGGCAGCCCAGCGCCACAGTCCAGCGCCACAGGCCGAAGCCGGCATCTCAACCCCGTTGCCGGACCCGCGTGCCGTGTTTTCCGGCGGCCAAGACCGGCTGGCCGGCCCGCACGGCGCTGCTGCCCT
>JANMXG010000083.1:0-2254 GCA_031394235.1 Betaproteobacteria bacterium | reverse complement strand
GGTGAAGTGGCCGACCTGCAGGCCGGCGATGTCGGCGATGGAGCCTGGGTACATGGCAATGAAAAACGGGCCGGTGTGGCCCGGCCCGTCTGGAAGTTTGCTCAGCGCGAGCCTAGCACCGGGTGGTCAGCTCAGCCGGTCAGGCAAACACGCCCGCAGTGTCCTGCATGTGCGCTGACACCTCGCCCTGGTGGTGCAGGGTGTCGCCGTAGGCCATCTCCAGCATCGTCAGGCGCTTGAAGTAGTGGCTGCTGATGTACTCGTCGGTCACGCCGATGCCGCCGTGGATCTGGGTGCATTGCTGACCGACCTGGCGCATGCTGTTGCCCAGTTGCACCTTGGCCTGGCTCAGCGCACGGCGGCGCTGCTCAGGCGCCTCGCCCAACTTGAGGCTGGCAAAAAAGCTCATCGAGCGGCCCAGCTCCACCGCCATCTTGACGTCGGCGATGCGGTGGCGCAGCGCCTGGAAGCTGGCCAGCGTGACACCAAACTGCTTGCGCGTGTTCATGTACTCGACGGTGAGTGACAGCATCTTGTCCATCAGGCCGACACCCTCGGCACAGGTGGCGGCAATGCCCACGTCCACCGCCTGCTGCAACACCGCCCAGCCGTCAGCACAGACCAGTGCGGCGGCCGCGTTATCGAGCATCAGCTCGCCGGCACGGCCGCCGTCCTGCGTCGGATAGCCGGTGGCGGTGACCCCCGCCGCGCCGCGCTCGACCAGGAACAGGCCGATGCCGGCGGTGTCGTCAGCGCTGCCCGAGATGCGCGCCGGCACGACAAAGGCGTCGGCCTCGTCAGCGGCGGGCACCACGCTTTTCTGGCCGGTCAGGGTCCAGCCGGTGGCCGACTGCGTAGCCGTCATGGTGACATGGCTCAGCCGGTAGCGCGCGCTGCGCTCTTGCAACGCCGGCACCACCAGCGCGTCGGCGGTGGCGATCTTGGGCAGCCAGGCGGCCTGCAACCCGGCCGGTGCGGCGGACAGCAAGGTGGGCACGACCAAAGCAGCCGCGGCAAACGGCGCGTTGACCAGGCCGCGGCCCAGCTCTTCCATCACCACCATCGCCTCGGTAGCGCCAAAGGCCATGCCGCCATGCGCCTCGGGGATCGCCAGCGCGGTCAGGCCCAGTTCGGCCAGCTCAGCGTAGACCGCGCGGGTCTGGCCGCCGGCCTTGGCCAGGGCGTGGCGGCGCGGGAAGTCAAAACCTTTTTCAACCCACTTGGCCACCGCATCGCGCAGCGAGTTCTGGTCGTCGGAAAAGTTGAAGTCCATGTCAGGTCTCCTGCCGGGCCGCCCCAAAGGGGGCCTGCGCCCCCACGGGGGGCAACGAATGAATATGAGTGTGGGGGTACATGCTCAGGCTCCCAGAACCGTCTGCGAGACGATGTTGCGCTGCACTTCGTTCGACCCGCCGTAGATCGTCGTCTTGCGCATGTTGAAGTAGGTGCCGGCCAGCGGCGCGCACAGCCCCGCGCCGGCAAAATCGCCCTGCCAGCCGGCCTCCATCGCCTCGTGCTGGAACGGCAGCGACATCGGCCCGGCCGCCAGCATCATCAGCTCGGCGTAGCGTTGCTGGATCTCGCTGCCGCGAATCTTGAGCAGGCCGGCCACGTCCAACGAGTTGCGGCCGCTCTTCTCGGCCGACAGCACCCGCAGCACCATCATTTCCAGCGCCACGATGTCGACCTCCAGGCTGGCGACCTGGTCGCGGAAACGGGCGTCGTCCCACACGCCCTCGGCCTTGGCGATGCGCTTGACCCGCTCCAGTTCCCGCTTGGCGCGGTTCACGTCGGCAATGCCGGTGCGCTCGTGCGACAGCAGGAACTTGGCGTAGGTCCAGCCCTTGTTCTCCTCGCCAATCAGGTTCTCGGCCGGCACCTCGACGTTGTCGAACCAGACCTCGTTGACCTCATGCTCGCCGTCCATCGTGATGATCGGCCGCACGGTGATGCCGGGGCTCTTCATGTCGATCAGCAAGAAGCTGATGCCGGTCTGCGGTTTGCCGTCGGTGGAGGTGCGCACCAGGCAGAAGATCCACTCGCCGTACTGGCCCAGCGTGGTCCAGGTTTTCTGGCCGTTGACGATGAACTTGTTGCCGTCGCGCACCGCACGGGTCTTGAGCGACGCCAGGTCCGAGCCCGAGCCCGGCTCGCTGTAGCCCTGGCTCCACCAGACCTCGCCCGAGGCGATGCCGGGCAAAAAGCGCTGGTGCTGCTCGGGCGTGCCAAAGGCCATGATCACCGGCGCCACCAT
>JANMXG010000082.1:0-31095 GCA_031394235.1 Betaproteobacteria bacterium | reverse complement strand
CGAACGGGCACGGCTGGGCAAGCTCGACCCGGTGATCGGCCGAGACGACGAAATCCGCCGCGCCATCCAGGTGCTGCAGCGCCGCACCAAGAACAACCCGGTGCTGATCGGCGAGCCGGGCGTGGGCAAGACGGCCATCGTGGAGGGCCTGGCCCAGCGCATCGTCGCCGGCGAGGTGCCTGAAACGCTCAAGGACAAGCGCGTGCTGGTGCTCGACATGGCCGGCTTGCTGGCCGGTGCCAAGTACCGGGGCGAGTTCGAGGAGCGGCTGAAGGCGGTGCTCAAGGAGGTGGCGCTGGACGAAGGCCGCATCATCTTGTTCATCGACGAGCTGCACACCATGGTGGGCGCCGGCAAGGCCGAGGGCGCGATGGACGCCGGCAACATGCTCAAGCCTGCGCTGGCGCGCGGTGAGCTGCACTGCATCGGTGCGACCACGCTCAACGAGTACCGCAAGTACGTTGAAAAAGACGCCGCGCTGGAGCGCCGCTTCCAGAAGGTGATGGTCGATGAGCCGAGTGTCGAGGCGACGATTGCCATCCTGCGCGGCCTGCAAGAAAAGTACGAGGTGCACCATGGCGTCGAGATCACCGACCCGGCCATCGTCGCTGCGGCCGAGCTGAGCCACCGCTACATCACCGACCGTTTCCTGCCCGACAAGGCGATCGACCTGATCGACGAGGCTGCGGCCAAGATCAAGATCGAGATCGACAGCAAGCCCGAGGTGATGGACAGGCTCGACCGCCGCATGATCCAGCTCAAGATCGAGCGCGAGGCGATGAAAAAAGAGCACGACGAGGGTTCACAGCGCCGGCTCGGCCTGATCGAGGACGAACTCGTCAAGCTGCAGCGCGAGTACAACGACCTGCTCGAAATCTGGAAGGCCGAAAAAGCCGCCCAGCAAGGCGCCGAGCAGGTGCGGGTGCAGATCGAGAAGGTCAAGCAGCAGATCGAAACCTTGAAGCGGCAGGGCGACTTCAACAAGGTGGCCGAGCTGCAGTACGGCCAGTTGCCCGAGCTGGAAAAGACGCTCAAAGCCGCGCTCGACAAGGAGGCCGGCAAGGCCCGTGGCGCCAAGGATGGCACCGGCGGGCCGCAATTGCTGCGTACCCAAGTTGGCGCCGAAGAGATCGCCGAGGTGGTGTCACGCGCCACCGGCATCCCGGTGTCCAAGCTGATGCAGGGCGAGCGCGACAAGCTGCTGCAGATGGAGGACAAGCTGCACCAGCGCGTGGTGGGCCAGGACGAGGCCATCGTGGCGGTGGCCGATGCGATCCGGCGCTCACGGGCTGGCTTGAGCGACCCAAACCGGCCACTGGGCAGCTTCTTGTTTCTCGGCCCGACGGGCGTGGGCAAGACCGAGCTGTGCAAGGCGCTGGCCGGCTTCTTGTTTGACAGCGAGGACCACATGATCCGGGTCGACATGAGCGAGTTCATGGAAAAGCATTCGGTGTCTCGCCTGATCGGCGCGCCGCCGGGCTATGTTGGCTACGACGAGGGCGGCACGCTGACGGAGGCCGTGCGCCGCAAGCCCTATTCGGTGCTGCTGCTCGACGAGGTTGAGAAGGCGCACCCGGATGTGTTCAACGTGCTGCTGCAAGTGCTGGACGACGGCCGGCTGACCGACGGCCAGGGCCGCACGGTCGACTTCAAGAACACGGTGATCGTGATGACCAGCAACCTGGGCTCACACATGATCATGCAGATGGCCGGCCAGGACCCGGAGCTGATCCGCGAGGCGGTGTGGGGCGAGGTGAAGGCGCATTTCCGGCCCGAGTTCTTGAACCGGATCGACGAGACGGTGGTGTTTCACGCACTCGACGAAGCCAACATCCGCGAGATCGCCAAGATCCAGTTGAAACTGCTCGAAGGCCGGTTGGCCAAGATGGAGATGAAGCTCGAAGTGTCGGACGAGGCCGTGGCTGAGATCGCCAAGGTCGGGTTCGACCCGGTGTTTGGCGCCCGGCCGCTCAAGCGAGCGATCCAGTCTCGCATCGAAAACCCGGTCGCCAAGCTGATCCTGCAGGGCCGCTTCGGGCCGAAGGACGTTGTGCCGGTGGACGTGCGCGACGGGCAGTTTGAATTCGGCCGCGTCGTGCACTGAGTCTGACGCCCCCACGGCGCCGGGCTGCCGCACAGCGTCCTGCGCCGCGGGTTGTCGGACAGCCCGTGGGATCGGCGGTGTAAGTTTGGCGGCTCCGCATCGACTGACGGATTGATGTTGTCCAACCGTTCAGCTGACCGAGGTCGTTCATGAAATTTACCCAGTGGTTGATGTCTGCCACCTTGCTGGTCGCTGCCACCGCCACCCAGGCGCTGGAGATCAAGCCCTACACAGGCGCGGCGCTGGCCGATGCACAAAAGGCTGGCAAGCCGGTGGCGCTGCACTTTCACGCCGACTGGTGCCCGACCTGCAAGGCTCAGGAAAAGTCGCTGGCCGTCTTGAAGACCGAGCCCGGCCTGGACGTGCTGTTGCTGGTGGCCAACTACGACACCGAGAAGGCGTTGAAGACGCGTTTCAAGGTGCGCAGCCAATCCACCCTGGTGGTGCTGCACGGCGACCAGGAGCGCGCCAGGCTGGTGGGTGACACGTCTGCCGACGCGATCCGCACCGCGCTCAAGTCGGGCCTGTGAGCCGCCGGCCGCGCAAGTGACGGCGCTGGCCTTGTCCCTGCCGCAGCTCGGGCTCAGCCTGGCTGCCGGCAGCCTGACCACGCTGTCGCCGTGTGTCTTTCCGCTGTTGCCGCTGGTGCTGGGCGGCGCGGTGCGCGGCAACCGCTGGTCGCCGCTGATGATGGGCCTGGGCATGGTCGTGTCCTTCGCCGCAGTGGGCATGCTGCTGGGGGCCTTGGGACCGGCACTCGGCATCGACGCCGACAGCGTGCGTACCGGCGGCGCGGTGCTGATGCTGGCGTTTGCCGCCGTGATGCTGTTGCCTGCGCTGGGCGACCGGTTTTCGGGCTGGATGCAGCCGATCGCCAGCGTGGCCCACCGCGCTTCGGTGCGGTTGGAGGGTCAATCGCCAATCAGCGCCTTGGCGTTGGGTGCCGTGCTGGGCCTGGTGTGGAGCCCCTGTTCCGGGCCGCTGCTGGGGTCGGCCTTGACGCTGGTGGCCAGCGAGGGCGGCCTGGTGCGCGGCGGCGTGGTGCTGGCGGTATTTGGCCTGGGGGCGGCGATCCCGCTGGTGCTGGTGGCCCATGCCTCGCGCAGCGGCTTTGTGCGGGCTCGCGGCTGGGTGCTGGCCCGGGTGGACGGCCTGCGGCGCGGTTTTGCACTGCTGCTGGGGGCGCTGGGGTTGGCGATCCTGACCGGCGCCGACAAATGGCTGGAAGCGCGGGTGCTGACCTGGCTGCCCGACGGTTGGGTCAACCTCACCGTGGGCATCTGAGGCGGCGCGGATTTGCCGGTTTGTTGCCTGGGTCTTTGCCCGGACCTTTGCCCGGAAATCTGCCAGGAAATCTGCCCGGAAATCTGCCCGGAAATCGGCCCGGTTCGGCACCGCTTCGTGCAGGTCTGCGCCGGTCAGTCGGCCAGCGGCAGGGCCAGGCACAACCGCGTGCCGCCCTGCGGTGCTGGCAGCGGCAGCAGGCTGCCACCATGCAGCAGGGCCACCCGCTGCGCGATGGCCAAGCCCAGCCCGCCAATGCCGCCGCCTGAGCGTTTGATGGGCGGGTCGCGCAGCGAGGATTGCTGGCCCAGCCGGTCGTGCAATTCGGGCGGCAGGCCGGGGCCGGCGTCCTCGACCAGGATCTGCGCGCTGGCGCCGTTGCGCTGCAGGCTGACCCGCACCGGCGCGCCGTCGGGCGCGTGACGCAGTGCGTTGTCGATCAGGTTGCTGAGGGCGCGTTCGATCAGTTGCAGGTCACCGTCCAGCTCCAGCCGGCCTGGCGGCGCGCCGGCCAGCGTCACCAGTGGCGGCTGCCGGGCCAGTTCAAATTTCTGCACCGCGTCGGTCACCAGTTCGTCCAGGTTGAAGCGCTCGCGGTGCAACACCTGGTGGTCCGATTGCAAGGCCGCCAGTTCAAACAGTTGTTGGGACAGCCGGCGCACCTTGTCGCTTTGCGACAGCGCGGCGGCGAGCAGCCGGTCTTGTTGCAGGCTGGCGCGTCCGGTGGGTGCCGATGGCGGGCCGGCGTCGCCAGCCAGGGCCTCGAGGTGGCCGTGCAGGGCGGTCAGCGGCGTGCGCAGGTCGTGTGCCACGCTGGCCATCATCTCGCGGTGGGCGCTGGCCTGCTGCAGTTCGCGGGCGGCCTGCTGCTCGATGCGCGCCGTCATGCCGGCGTAGGCGGTGGCGATCGCCTGCACTTCATCACCACCGGCTGCCGCCATAGCCTTGGTCGAGGCGGTCCGTCCCGGGCCCAGGCTGTAGCCGCGCATGCTGCCGGCCAGCCGATGCAGCGGCCGTGTCAGCCGGCGCAGCGCCACGGCGCCGAGCAGCAGCGTGAGCAGCGCGTCTACGCCGGCCACCAGCGCCGCACCCAGCCACACCCGGCGCAGGCTGACATCGCCAGCCACCTGCGCGCGCGCGCCGCCGTCCAGCACGATGTAGAGGTAGCCCGGCGGCTTGTCCTGGCCCGGACGGGGCGGAAACATCGCCGCGCTGAAGATGCGCTGCGAGGCGCCGCCCATCGGATCGGTGCCCCGAAGCGGCAGCGCCGCCCCGGCCAGAAAGGCCCGCACGGGCTGCAGGTCCACGCTGGGCTGCCGCACCATGCCGGGCTCACCGATGTAGGCGGCCACCTGGCCATCGGCATCCAGCACATAGGACTGGATGCCGGGGTTCACCACCATCAGCATCTGCAGCAACGCCGCGCGGGCGGCGGTGTCGGCCTGGCTCGGGTCGGCGGTGGTGATCTCTGGCCAGTGGCCGACGATGTGCTGCGCCAGGCCGTGCGACAAGCGCTGCAGTGACTCCTGTTCGTGCTCGGCCGCCACGCTGCGGCCCAGCACAGCGATCAGCCCGGCGTAGGCCAGCAGCAAGGCCGCCAGCGTCAAGGTCAGGCGTGTGGTGAAGGACGGGCGGCGGGGGTTCATGCTGTGGATGACGCGGCGGTGGGATCAAATCGGTAGCCGACGCCCCATACCGTGACGATGTGCAAGGGCAGGCGGGGGTCGTGCTCGATCTTGTTGCGCAACCGGTTGATGTGCGAGTTGACGGTGTGCTCGTAGCCGTCGAAACCGGCGCCCCATACACGCTGCAGCAGTTCACCCCGACCAAAGGCCTGGCCGGGGTGTCGGGCCAAAAAATGCAGCAGATCGAACTCCCGCAGCGTCAGCGGCACGGGGGTGTCGCCTTGCAACAGCTCACGGCGCGTGGTGTCGAGCTGCCAGGGGCCGAAGCGCAGCACCGGTGCCGCCGCTGGTGCTGCCCGGAGTTGCTGCACACGCCGCAGCAGGGCACGCACCCGGGCCACCAGCTCCAGCATCGAAAACGGCTTGGCCAGGTAGTCGTCGGCGCCCAGCTCCAGCCCCAGCACGCGGTGGGCCTCGGCCGACCGGGCGCTGAGCATGATCACCGGCACATCCGGGTGGCGGGCCCGCAGGTGGCGGCAGACCTCCCAGCCATCGGCGCCGGGCAGCATCAGGTCCAACAGCACCAGGTCCCAGCGCTGGCGGTCGATCGCTGCCATCGCCAGCCCACCGTCGGCCTCGCGGTGCAAGTGGTAGCCGGCCTGCTCGAGGTGCAGGCGCAGCGCATCGGCGATGGCGTCGTCATCTTCAACCAGCAGCAGGTGTTGGGGCATGGCCGATTCTGGCGGATGGTCGCGGAGCAGGGCGGCCAGCCCGCGGACGACCGGCGCGCCGCGGTGGCTGCTGGGCTCAGTGTTGGGATGCTTGGCGGCGGCGCGCCAGCCAGCCCATGGCCAGCAAACCGGCCAGCATCAGCGCATAGCTTTGCGGCTCGGGCACGGCAGCGGCGGAAAACGAGATCCGGTAGACATCGGTGTCGGCCGCAAGCTGGCTGTTAAAGGTGTAGCCAGCGCCGGTGGTCAGGCCGTTGTAGCCATAGAACTCGGCAAAGTTGAGCGCCACATTGGAGTTTTGCGGGCTGCGCAGGCTGTTGTTGCCGACAAAAGCGGCCGCTGCCGGGTCGAACACCTCCGAGCCGGCATCCCAGAGGTCATGGGACTTGACGGTAATCGTGCTGATCTGCAAATTGCCGCTGCCGTTGAACAGCTTGTACTCGGTGGGCGAATCGTTGCCGATGAAAAAGTCGTTGCTCGGGATCGCCATCGCAGCAAAGGTGAAATACGGGTTCACCGCGGTGTCGACCATGTACATCGCCGACTTGCTGGCCCCCGGAAACAGCGGCCCACCGATGGTGCCGCGCACCGCGCCGGGGTCGGTTGCGCCAAACGCGGCCTGCCAGACGCCGCCGGCGCCGCCCTCGGCCACCGAAACGATCGCCGCGCCGGCTACGCCGCCCAGGTTGAAGGCATCGAAGCTGCCGTTGTTGAAACCCAGGTGCAGCGGCGCAAACGAGATGCTGTTGGCCGGTGCCAGGTTTTCGATCGTGACCGTCACCTGGACCGGCACCGATTGGGCAGCGGTGGCCGCAGCCCACAGCGCGGCAGCGGTGGTCAGGCGGGCGAGGGGGGTGATGCTGATGAACGACATGGGCGGGCTCCTGGCAGTGGGTTGTGGCGGGCCCGACCGTTCGAGCCCGCTGCACCGATGCTAGAAATTGCGCCTCACCGAGTCCTCACCGCCGTGTCACGGCGTGGTGAACTTTGGATTGCCGGGGTGCCCGCGGTGGTGGTTGCCGCAATGGCCGCCTTGGTGGCCGCTTTGGTAAATGCCGCAGTGGCCGCCGGTCAGCGCCGCGCCGCCATCACATGCCGGGCCTGCACATAGCCAAACGCAAAGTCCACCGACTCTTCGATGTTGCGGACGATCGCCTGGCGTTCTTTTTCGGTCGTGAAAAACGCCAGGTCCGCGCTGTGGCGGATGTAGTGAGGCGGCATGCGGTTGAGCGCCACGCAGGCCACGTCAGCCATCAGTTCGGGGTCGTCGGACACGCCGGGGTAGCGGGCTGACGCAGCGATCACCGCCGCAAACACGGTTTTTTCGTGGGTGTTGTGAACCGATGAGAAATCCATGGCGGGCGCTCCTGAGGCGGGTCGGGGGATACGGCGTTATCGGTTCGCCGGTGCATCAACTTGAGTGCGCCGGGCGGGGCTGCCGGCGCACTGGCGGGGCGGGGCCGGTTTGCAGCACTGCACAGTCCGCCTGCAGCGACAGTCGCCGCGGTGCCATCCGCCGTGCCTGCGCATCATTACCATCGGAAGTGGCCCATCGGAGAGTTGCACCGTACGACGTTGCGAGGGCCTTGCTGGAGCACCCATGACCGCGATGTCCGCCACTGCCACCGCCAATTCAACCGCCACCGCCGCCCCACCCCTGCGCCAGGACGCCACTGTGATCGGCCTGGTGGGCCTGGCGCACGCGGTCAGCCATTTCAGCCAGTTGCTGCTGGCGCCGCTGTTTCCGTGGCTCAAGGCCGACTTCAATGTCAGCTACACCGAGCTGGGCCTGCTGCTCACGGTCTTCTTCGTGGTGTCTTCCATCGTGCAGACGGCCTCGGGCTTTGTGGTGGACCGCTTCGGCCCGCGGCCGGTGCTGTTGGTTGGTTTGACCCTGCTGGGTCTGGCTGCGCTGGGCTATGCCAGCAGCCAAAGCTATGCAATGTTGGCAGCCAGTGCGGTGCTGGCGGGTATCGGCAACGGCGTATTTCATCCGGTGGACTACACCTTGCTCAACCGCAAGGTGCACAAGAGCCGGCTCGGCCATGCCTACAGTGCCCACGGCATCACCGGCACGCTGGGCTGGGCTTTGGCACCGGCGTTGATGGTGCCGGTGGCCCTGGTCGCAGGTTGGCGCACGGCCATGCTGTGTGCCTCGGCGGTGGCGTTTGTGGTGCTGGCCGTGCTGTGGTGGCAACGCGATCGCCTGACGCTGGACCTGGCATCCGCAGTCGCTGGCGGTCAGCCGGTGGCTGCGGGCGCGGCTGCTTCAGCCGGCTCGGCGGCCCGCCCCGCCGAAGGCCCGTTCGACTTTCTGCGCATCCCGGCGGTGTGGATGTGTTTTGGCTTCTTCTTTTTCTACGCGATGGCCTTGAGCGTGGTGCAAAGCTTTGCGCCCGAGGCGGCGCGGCAGCTGCACGACGTGCCCTTGCGATGGGTGGCGATCTGCCTGTCGGTCTACATGGTGTGCAGCGCCACTGGCATGGTGCTGGGCGGGTTCTTGGCGTCAGACCCGGCGCGTTGCGAGCGGGTGGTGGGTATCGGCATGGGCTTGGCGGCCTGCGTGGCGCTCAGCGTGGCCCTGTTGCCGGTGGCGCCCGGCATGGTGCCGGTACTGTTCGGCCTGATGGGGCTGGTGTCGGGCAGCGCCGGACCGTCACGCGACCTGCTGGTCAAGCGGTCCACGCCCGAGAACGCCAGCGGCCGGGTGTTCGGGGTGGTCTACGCTGGGCTGGACATCGGCCAGGCCCTGGCGCCGCTGGTATTTGGTCGGCTGATGGACCTGCACCAGTTCCGCAGCATCTGGATCGGCCTGGCGCTGGTGCAACTCGTGCTGATCGTCAGCGCGTTCAATGTGCGCCGGGTGCGGCGTGAGCTGATCCCCGCGGCTGCCACGGCTTGAGTGCCTGCTGCCCGCCAGGTTTTGTCTGCGGCCATGCCGATAATCAGCGCGCCGCCCCCTTCAGCCACCACCGCCCAAATCCCATGACACCCAGACCCGCCGGTCACGTCCTCGTTGAAGCCCTGATCGCCCAGGGCGTGCACACAGCCTTCGGCGTGCCCGGTGAAAGCTACCTGGCCGTGCTGGACGGTTTTCATGAGTACCGTGACCAGATCCGTTTCATCGCCTGCCGGCAAGAGGGCGGCGCCTGCTTCATGGCCGATGCCCAGGGCAAGCTGAGCGGCGCGCCCGGCATCTGCTTTGTCACCCTCGGACCCGGCGCCACCAACGCCAGCATCGGTTTGCACACCGCCTTCCAGGACTCCACACCGCTGATCCTGTTTGTCGGTCAGGTGGCCAGCGACCAGCGCGACCGCGAGGCCTTTCAGGAGCTGGACTACCGCCAGGTCTTCGGCCCCGGCACGCTGGGTATGGCCAAATGGGTGGGCGAAGTGCAGGACGCCGACCGCTTGCCCGAGTACGTGGCACGGGCGTTTCACACCGCGCTTCAGGGCCGGCCCGGCCCGGTGGTGCTGGTGCTGCCCGAGGACATGCTGACCCAGTTGACCCAAGCGCCGGTGCTGCCGCAGGTGCAGGTCGCCCAGGCTTGGCCGGCACCCGGTGCCTTGCGCACGCTGCGCGAGATGCTGCTGGCGGCACGGCGCCCGCTGGTGATTGCCGGTGGCAGTGGCTGGGACGCCGACGGCGCCCGCGCGCTGCAGCGTTTTGCCGAGAACTGGCACCTGCCGATCGGTTGCGGCTTCCGCTTCCAGGACACGTTTGACAACCGCCATCCGCTGTATGCCGGCGATGTCGGAATCGGCATCAATCCCAAACTGGCGCAGCGGGTGAAGGACGCCGACATGATCATCGCGCTGGGCGTGCGCCTGGGCGAAATGACGACCGGTGGCTACACCCTGCTGGCGGTGCCCCGGCCGGCGCAAAAGCTGGTGCACATCCACGCCGGGCCGGAGGAGTTGGGTCGGGTCTATGCCGCCGACTTGCTGCTGCAATCATCGATGGCCAGCGCCGCCAGAGCGTTGGAGTCGATCGCCGCGCCCGCTGATGTGACCCAGCTGCCCTGGCGGGACTGGACCACGGCCGCCCACGCCGACTACGAGGCCAACCACGTTGCGCCGGCCGTTGCGCCGCTCGACATGGCCGTGGTGATGAAAACGGCGCAGCGCCTGGCGCCCGCGGACACGGTCTACACCAATGGCGCCGGCAACTACAGCGGTTGGCTGCACCGCTATGTGCGCTACTTTGGCCTGCAACACCACGGCCGCACGCAGCTGGCGCCCACCTCGGGTGCGATGGGCTATGGATTCCCGGCGGCGGTGGCGGCGGCGTTGCTGCACCCCGGGCGCACGGTGGTCAACGTGGCCGGCGATGGTGATTTTTTGATGACCGGGCAGGAGATGGCCACGGCCACCGGCTATGGCGCCAACCAGGGCGCTGGCCGCCTGGTCTGCCTGGTGGTGGACAACGGCACGTACGGCACCATCCGCATGCACCAGGAACGCGAGTACCCGGGCAGGGTCAGCGGCAGCGACCTGTTCAACCCGGATTTTGCGGCGATGGCACGGGCGTTTGGCTGGCGCGCGGCCACGGTGCACAGCACCGGCGACTTCGAGTCTGCATTTGCCGACGCCATGGACGCTGGTGCGCCCATGCTGATCCACCTCAAGCTCGACGCCGACGTCAGCACCACCCGCGGCACGCTGAGCGCTATGCGCGAAGCAGCGCGGCAAGCGGGCCGCTGAGCTTCGGCGCCGCTGACGCCGCTGGCCAGGGTGCGCCCGGTACCTGCAGCGCTCGACATTGTGGGATGGCGCGGCCTACGCCATCGCGCTACCATACTTCGCCAGTAGTCGGGTTGGGCGGTGGGCGGTTGCAACCGCCGGCGCCACCGGCGCGATGAAGCAAGGAGGATAGTGTCATGAACTCAACTTTTTCTTGGCGTGGTGCACACCGTGGGGCGCTGTTGTCCCTTGTGGTGGTCGCATCATGGTCGGCGGGTGTCGCTGCGGCCGCAGATCCAGTGGACCTGGGTCAAGCCGTGCCAGATGTCCAGGTCATCAGCGAAGGCCTGTTTCCCGAGGATGCCTGCAAGGAACTGCAGCAGGCGGGCTACAAGTGCATGGGCTTCAAGCCGGCGGTGAGGTTCTCGCTGCCGGCCACCGCCTTCAAGCTGGGGTCGGCTGAACTGCCGGACTTGCTGCGCCAGCAACTCGACCGGTTTGCCGAGGCGATGCGGGGCAAGCGGGGCAGTGGCCGGGTGGTGCGCATTGAAGGCCATGCTGATGCGACCGGATCGGACGAGATCAACGGGCCGCTGTCCCAGAAGCGGGCCGAGGCGGTCAAGGACTACCTGGTCAAAGGCGGTGCCGACCAGGGCATGTTGCAGGCGGTGGGCATGGGCGCCAAGGCCCTCAAAGACAAGGCCGATCCGCGCGCCGCTGAAAACCGCCGGGTCGAGATCGGCCGTCTGGCGCCACCTTGATCGGGTGCCGGCCTGGGTTATCGGCCGGGGAGCGGGTACGCTCCAGGCCGGTTTGCCGGCGCTGGCTGGCGCCAGGTTGTGGCGCTAGCGAACGGTGTCGAACCGGATCACCGCAGCGCCAAACTCGTCCTCACACGGCGTTGCACCGGGGCAGATAGCCCGCCCGGCCTGAAGCGGCACGCGGGATGCGGGATGCTCAGCGGCAATGCGCTGTGCATCCGGTCCGACCGGCAGCAGCCGGTACGGGCCGTCCTTGCGCGGTTGCAGGGCCGCAAAATCACGTTCGCGGGACGACACCATCACCAGCAGCAGTGTCGGGCCGACCGGCTCCGTAGTCTCGAAGAAGATCGGCGGCTGCGGCAGCTTCAGGGATTGGTTCTTGCGCACCTTCTGGCTGCCGACGGTGGCGTTGGGGTAGATCAGCATCAGGGATCCATCGGAGCTGTAGGCCTGAACATACAAGTAGCCGTCGCGCTCTGATTGCACCGTGAACGACAGCTCGTCGTGCCCGATGCGCAACTGGGACTTGGTGGGCAGCGCCTGGAGGTTGAAACCCGGTGTCTGGGCCTGCTTGATGCGCTCGAATTCTGTGCCGACATCAAATCCAGCCGCAGCGGTTGCAGCAAGGCCGGCTGCAGGTGTGGGGAGCGGGCCGGCCGCCACCGCGGGACTGGTGCCGGGAAATTCGGTCGCGGGTGCAGCCGGCACGGTCGGTGCAGCGGCTGGACTGGACTTGGCTGTGGCCAACTCGGCGCCTGCCGATGCGGGCGTTGACGGGGCTGGCCGTGGCGCTGGGCTGAGCGCGATGTAGGAGGCAACAGCCAAGCCCACCACCACTGCGCCTGCCGCCGCGGCGATCGCGGTGGTGTTTTTGCGCGGTGCTGCCTGGCCGACCGCGGCGCCGACAGCGCCTGCCGGCGCTGCCCGCAGCGGCGCAGCAGAAGGGGGAGGCGGGGCGCTTGGCGGCCGGGCGCTGCCGTCCAGCCCCAGCTCTGCCCGCAGTTGCTCGATGGACTGGGTGCGCAACTCTGGCTTGATGACCAGTGCGTGGTCGATGGCGGCCAGGAAGTCGTGGCTGTAGCGGCCTGCGGCCGCCTGGGTCAGCGGCACGAAAGTGTCATTGAGCAGCCGGCCCACCGATGGCGGTGGCGTTTTGCCCATGATGGCAAAGTACACCACCGCGGCCAGCGCGTAGACATCGGTCCACGGGCCTTGCTTCATGCCGGGGATCTCGGCGTACTGCTCGACCGGCGCGTAGCCCGGTTTCAGGATCACGGTCAAGGCCTGGGTCATGTCCCCGATCACCCGGCGCGCCGCGCCGAAATCCAGCAGCAGCGGGCGCTGACTGCCGGCCAGCATCATCACGTTGTCCGGTGCAATGTCGCGGTGGTAACACTGCTCGCGGTGGATCACCGCCAGCGCCTCGGTCAGCGGGTCCAGCACGCCGCGCAGCCAGGCCTCGGCCGGCGGGCCGCCCAGGTCGCGCAGGGTGTCCTTCAGGGTCTTGCCTTCGTAAAACGGCATCACCATATAGGCCGTGCCGTTGGCCTCCCAGAATCGGTAGACCTTGACCAGCGACGGGTTGTCAAACTGCGCCAGCAGGCGGGCCTCGTTGACAAAACTTTTCCGACCGGCCTCAAAGGTCTCGCGGTGGCGCTCGGACTTGACCTGTACCTGGTTTTGACCGGCACGCGCGGCCAGCACCGAGGGCATGTACTCCTTGAGCGCCACCCGGCGCTGCAGCGAGTGGTCGGTGGCCAGGTAGACGATGCCAAATCCACCTTCGCCCAGCAGCGCCGTCAGCTCGAACTCGCCCAACATCGTGCCGACCGGCAGGCCATTGCCCATGTCGACACCGGCGGGTGATGCCGGATCCGGTCGCTGCCGAATCTGCGTGCGATCGGTCTCAGCCGGGTTGGCCAGCCGCAGGGTCGGGTGCGTGCCATCGGCGGCCGAGCCAGACCCGGCGGGGTGGGTCCTGCCCAAGGGCCGGATCACAGTGCGGTCGTCGTCGGGCGTGTCAGGTGTCATGGTGTGGCAAGCAGAATGCAGCGTCAGATTGTGGCGCCAAGCAGCTTGGCAGCGCAGTCTGGCAAGCCGTGAGACACCCGCAAGTGGGGGGGCTGCAACTCCGGGCTGGCATACCAGAAGGCCAGCCCGCCTTGCTGTTGCTGCCACAGGGATTGCGCCTCGAAGCTGAACAGCTGGCCGATGTCGCCGCGCGGTGGCAGGTCCAGGTTGGCCACGGTGCCCGGCGTCTGCGGCCGCATGCCTGGGGTGGAGGGCAGTGCCTCGAGATCGGCGCTCGCCATGCGCGCCAGTTCGGCTTCCAGCCGGTCTACGCTCCAGTCATCCTGCAGCGCATCGGCCGCCAGTTCGTCAAGCCTGGCCAACCAGAACCACAGGGATTGCATCTGCCCGACCGTGGCGGGCAGGGGCTGCACTGCCTGCGCGATCGTGAAGGGAAAGTACCGGCCCACCCGGTCAACCGACGGCATCAGGATACCGGCCCAAGCCTGGCTGCCGGCCGCGCCTGGCAGTACTCCCGGCATCAGCAGGAAGCGAAGGCTGGGCGCTGCCAGGTAATCAGGCAGCCAGCCGTCGGGATTGCGCTCGCGCAGTTGCTGAAGGCCGGTTGCCAGCCAGTCGTCCCAGGGCGCCACGAACGCCGGCGGCAACCGGCGCGAGGCAAAGTCGCCCAGCGACGGCAGCTTGCCGTGCCAGCCGGGTGGATCCTGCGCGCCGCTCAAGCCGGGCTCACCGGTTCGGTGCCGAGCAACATGCGGCAGCTCACAAAGCCGCCGGACACCGGAACTGCTTGATCTCTTTCATCTGGAACGGATTGAAGACGCTGGCCGCGATCACGTCGACCTTCGCTTTTTTGCCGTCCAGGTTCATGAGCAGGCTGAATTTTTCGGGCACAGACGACGGCTGCACCTCGTAACGGTCGAACAGGCGGAACAGCGCCCACGGGCCTTCGAACAAGGCCTTCGGGCCGGCGTCGCCCAGCGCCGTGCTCAGCTTGATCTGCACTGCCACCCGCTGGCTGGGCCAGCCGATCGCGATCGACGCACCGCCGGGGCTGAGTTTTTGCACCTGGCCGTCGATGTCGAGCACCAGTTCCTTGAGTGCGGGATCGACCTCGGCGAGCCGCATCTCGATCTTCATCGCCGGCACCTTGCCGCCGCTGCGGAAGAAGACCTCCCGGATACGGGCGGCGCGCTGGAACTCGGCCAGTGCGGCGGCCTGCACCGGCTTGCTGCCGTCGCCCAGGGGTTTGTAGGTCCAGGTGGCAGCCGAGGTGTCGACCAGGTTGGCCAGGCGCTTCTGGAAGAAATCGTCCATCAGGCCGCCGCCACCAAACAACTGCCCCATGTCCTCGGGCAGCACGTCGGACCGTGAGCCGCTGGCAAACGGATAGCGCCCGGTGATGGCACGATTGCAGAACTCGGCGATCGGTTTGAGCTCGGTAGCCAACCCCTGGATTTCGGCGCTGCGACCCTGGCTGGCGCCGGCGTCGGCCAGTTGTTCCAGCATGGCCCGGATCGGTGCGGGTTGTTGACCGGCTGCGGCCTTGACCTTCTCGGCACCGCCGCCGGCAGGTGGGGGTGACTTGCTTTTTTGTGCCGCGTCGACCGCGCTGAGCTGGGTGTACAACTCGCCGAACATCTTCAGGGTTTCATCGATCGGCGCCGGCTGCCCGCTGACCTGGCGGTGGATGCCGGCAAAGTGGTCGTCGACCATGCGCTCCAGCGGTCCGCCGCTGCCACTGGCATCGGGTGCTGCAGCGCCAACCAGCTTGGCGGCGTCGTCCTTGACCTTGGCGGCCAGCTTGTCCAGCGCACCGGCGGCGGCCGGGTCGGGTACCAGCCGGGTTTCGGCCGTCACGCCGCGCAGGTAGGCGGCCAGTGGCGAGTCCACCGCCGACAGGGTGCGGGCCACCGCGATGCTGCGGTCCAACCCGGTGAGCTTGACCAGCCGAACATCTGCCAAGAACCCATCCCAGGACTTGATGTAGTCCTCAAAATAGAGCCGACGCACCTTGTCAGTCACGCCGCCGCCCATCGCCACGTCCTTCAAGCGCGCGGGATCGCTCTTGAGGCCCAGCACCCAGGACTCTTCACGGGCCAGTTGCAAGGTCGATTTTTGAACTGCGGGCTTGACGATCTTCTCGTAGCCCTGGCGGGTGAACAGGCCGGACACGCCCTTGTTCAGCGGCTCCTTGCTGGCGCGCTCGAACACCTGGGCTGCGTTCGGACCGGCGGCTGCCGCCAGATTGAAGTCTGGCGCATCGCCTGGCCTGAATTGGCGCTTGATGCGGCTGTAAACCCGGTATTCCAGCGGGTAGGCGGCCAGCATGTCGCGCACGCTGCCCACCAGGGCCTCGTCCTTGGCTTGCGCCGCGCGGGGCGGCCCCTGCGCCAGCAGGGCGTCGAGGTGGCTGTCGAGCGCCGCGCGCTGTTCGGTTGCCATGCGGCCATAGTTCTGGTCCCAGTCCAGACCGATCCAGGCCCGCAGCGTCGGCGCATCGAACTGGTCCGGCGTGTACAGCATGAGGTAGGTCTTGAGCGCCTCGTAAGCGTTTTCAAGGTTGTCCTTGCTGGCCGCGCGCAGCCGCTCCTCCAGCCGCCGCACCACCCTCGGCATCAGTGATTTGTCGAGCAGGCGGTGGTAGGCCAGCAGGGCAGCGGCGTCCAGCTTGTCGCCCTGGTACAGGCCCAGGCCATTGAGCATCGGCGGCTGGTTGATGTCGAAAGCGTCGGTGCGCGCCGCGTCGTGTACCGCGGTCAGCACGCCGGCCAGCGGCGCGACGTCGGCGCTGGTGGGCGGGGGCAGGGCGTCGACCGACTGCTTGAGCGCAGGCAGGCGCTCGGCCACCAGCGCGGCATGGTCCAGGTTGCGGGCCCGGCTCACCGCCCAGCCCACCAGCACCACCACACTGACCAGGCCGATGGCGGCCATAACGCCACCCCGGAGCAACCGGCGCTGGCCCTCGGCCTTGGGGTTGGTGGTGCCCAGGCCCCGTTCGGCAAACACCACGTCTCGCAGCAGCCGGTGCAGGAAAAAGCTCTTGCCGCGACCACCCGGCACTGCGGCGGCACGGGCATCGATACCAAAGGACCGGCCCAGCGCACCCATCACCCGGTCGATCGGCGAGCCCTCCTGGGTGCCGCTGGTGAAGTAGATGCCGCGCACCCGGGGTGCAGCTTCCAGCGATCCGCCGCCGGCAAACACCTGACGCAAAAAGTCGCCCAGTACCAATTGCAACGACGCGAATTCTTGCGGAAACCCGAACATGGCGGCGCGTTTGAGCACGTCGCGCTCGCTCTCCATGCGGTCGACCAGTTGCGCCACCAAGCGCTGCTGCAGCTGCTGGTAGAGCGCCGCAAAATCGGGCAAGGGATCGGCCTGAGGGGTTGTCGCCACGCCATCGGCCGGGAAGGTGAAGCCCCAGACCTGATCGCGCTCGTCCTTGCTCAGGGCCTCGAAGCTCTCGTTGAAGCCGCCAATCAGGTCGGCCTTGGTCACCATCACATAGACCGGCGCCCGCACGCCCAGCTTGCTTTGCAACTCTTGCAGGCGGGCGCGCAGCTTGGCGGCATGTTCAGTGCGTTCGGTCGGGCCTTGTTGCAGCAGGTCCTGGATATTGACCGTCAGCAACACGCCATTGATGGGCTGGCGGGGACGGGTTTTTTTCAGCAGGACCAGGAAGTTGTCCCAGGCGCTGGCATCGACGTCGCGGTCACTTTCCTGGGTGGTGTAGCGGCCGGCGGTGTCGACCAGCACCGCGTCCTGGGTGAACCACCATTCGCAGTTGCGGGTGCCACCCACGCCTTGCACCGAGCCTTTGGCGGCATCGCCCAGCAAGAACTGCAGGCCGGCATTCATCAGCGCCGTGGTCTTGCCCGAACCCGGCGCGCCGATGAATATGTACCAGGGCAACTCATACAGGTACTGGCTGCGGCCCAACCCCGACCCTGTGCCGCTGGCCTTGAGGCGCTGCACTGCATCGTTGAAGCGCTGTGCCAGCACCTGGGCCTCTTTGTCGGTGGCAGACGGACCACCGCCCAAGCCGGCCAGCAGCGCGGAGTTGGTCCGACGCCGCTGCCAGGTCAGCCAAGCCAGCCGGCCCAGCCAGATGCCCCACATCAGCACCAGCACCAGCACGCGCACCCACACCGACTCCAGCGGCCGGGCGCTGCCGATGGCCACCAGCGGGCCGATCCACCAGATCACGGCCGACAAGGCCAGCAGGCCCAGCGAACCCATCACGGCCGGGCTCAGCAACCATTGCAAAAAACGCTTCATCGGGGATGTCCGTCCAGGGCTTGCGCGGAGTGGGTTGGGCCAGTCAGTTCCGGGCCGTTGCCGAGAGCATGATCTCGACCCGGCGGTTGCGGGCGCGGCTGTCGGCCGTGCTGTTGTCGGCCACCGGCTCGGTGTCGGCCCGACCTTCGGCGTTCAAACGGTCGGGTTTGACCGTGGCGGCAAGCAGCTTGCGCACGCTCTCGGCACGCTCTTTGGACAGGTGCCAGTTCGACGGGAAACGCAGCGACCGGATCGGCTGGTTGTCGGTGTGGCCGCTGATCAGCACCGGCCCGGGAACTTGGTTGAGTGCGGCCGCCACGCGCTCGAACAGGGGCTTCGCCCGGCTGGCGACATCGGCGCTGCCGGGGTCGAACAAGGTGTCGCCCAGTACCGTCACCGTCGAACGGTCAGACAGGTCCTTGACCTGTACCGCACCGGCCGCGATGTCAGCCTGCAGCAATTGCGCCAGTCGCGGCGGGGGCGGTGCACTGGTGAGCGCCACGGGCGACAGGGCCGGTGCCTTGGCGACCTTGGCATCCAGCGCTTGCAGTGCGCTGAAGGTGGTGTCGGTCTGCACGTTCAAGGCAAAGCGGAGTGCGATGAACACCAGCATCAACAGCACCGCTGCCGCTGCGGCCACGACCCAGAGGGGAATCCCGTCGCGCAGCCGCTGCGTGGCCGTGGCGACGCCCTGCCACTGCGAGGACAGCGTCTTTTCAACCGGCCCGGCCAGCCCGCGCAGCATCTGGGCGAGCCGCCCACGCAAGTCGTCGAGTTGGGCCCGTCCGTTGTCGAGCACCCGGTAGCGGCCCTCGAATCCCAAAGACAGCGTGACGTAAACCAGTTCCAGCAGGTTGCGGTGCTGCGACGGGTTCTGGGCCAGGCGGGTCAGCAACTGGAACACCTTCTCGCCGCCCCAGCTCTCGTTGTGAAACTGCACCAGCAGGCTTTGTGACGCCCAGGCGCCCGAGCCGCCCCAGGGCGTGCTCGAGGCCGCTTCGTCGAGCAGGGTGCACAGCACATAGCGGGCGGCGATGACCTGGTCATTGGGCAGGCCTTGCGCCCTGGCACTGGTTTCGAAACGCCGCACCGACTCGGCCAGCGACTCACGCAGGGCGGACGGGTTGGGGTGACGTGCCATCGCCCGCAGGCGGGGCGCAGCGGACAACAGCGGCGCGGCGGCTTGCACCAGCGGGTTCAGGCTGGCGTGGGCCGGCAGTTCATCGCTGTTGTTCGCGCCGGGCTGCGGGTTGGGTGCTGCCCAACCTGGGCCGGCGGTTGCCGACGCAGCCGGCGGTGGCGCTGCGCCCTCGGCCGGGCGCGGGCCACGGCCGGCACTGGGCTTGATGATGGTGCGGTCGGACTCGAATGCCGCGAACGGATTGGCTGGGGGGTCTTTGTCGCTCATCGTGTGCCTTCAATCGCGGATCTTGGCCGCGGGCTTCAACCCCGGATCGCCCAGAACTCGAGCGCAAGCCCAGGAAAATCACCGGCAATGTGCATCGCCAGTCCGCCGGAGGTTTCGAGCTGCTTCCACAGCTCGCTGCCGCGGGTTTCGAGCTCGAAATAGGTAAAGCCGGCGTGGAACGGAATTTGCCGAGGCGCCACCGGCAGGGGCCGCAGCATGACACCCGGCAATTGCAGCTGGATCAGGTCGCGCAAACGTTCAGCCGGACCGATCTTGACCTGGGTCGGAAAGCGCGCCCGCAGCGCGTCCCCCGGCATCTGTGCGTTGACCGCCAGCACAAAGCTGGCCGTGCGCTGCAATTCGATGTCGGCAATGATCGCCACCCGGACGCCGTTCTTGCGCTCCTGCAGATCGAGCGGGATCGCGGTCTGCTCGAGCACCATCGACAGCGATTGCCGCAGGTCCCCCATCAGTGTCCGGAAACAGACCGCCAGGTCGTCATGGCGGTATTCGGAGTAGGCGATGGGGCGGCGCTGTTCGCGAAAGGTGGACAACTCACCGGCCAGTGCCAGCAGCAGGTCATACAGGCGCTCGGGATGCAGCACGGGCAGGCGCTGCAGATGGGCGAACAGCGGCTGAAACCGGTTGACCACCTGCAACATCAGAAAGTCGGCGATCTCGCCGACACCGGCACGGCCCGGCTGCACCATGCGCGCGGCCAAGGCCTCGCCGCGCTGGTGCAGCATGCCGTGGATCTCGCGCAGGCAACTGTCAAGCACCGGATGGGCGGTAGCGTGCAGCATGGGCGCGACAAAACCCGGGTCCAGCGCCACGCGCCCGTCGGCGCGGCGTTCGACGATGCGTGCCACGCCGACCGTGGTGTAGCCCTCGTTGGCGTCACGTGCCAGCATGAGGCGCAGGTTCAGGCGGCCGATCTGCAGCGGTGCTTCACGCAGGCTGGCGGCGTGGCTGTCAGCCACCTCGATGTTGGCGGCTCGAAACCGCGGGGGCATGGCCGTTTCGCCGGCTTCGACATCGCTCTCGGCAACACCGGGCCGTGACATCGCCACTGCCAGCACCACGACTTGGTCGCGTGCATCGGCCGGCACTTCGAATGCCGGCGGCGCGGGGTCGTCGCCCGGGACCGAAAACACCTGACCATCGGGCAGCACGCCCCGCGCGCTGTTGACCGCAATGCGCCCTTGCAGCAGGGCTGCATCGTCCACCTGCAACGCAAAAAATCCCCACAACCAGGGCAGCGATGAGGTCAGTCGCCCCTCAAGTTGCCGGCTGGCGTAGCGGTCCTGCTGCTGGAAGTGCTGTGGTTGAAGGAACATGCCCTCGGTCCACATCACCTTGTTGTACCAAGTCATCGGGGGGCTCTGTTCCTGGGTCCGCTTGGGACGATCTTAGGGCCTGCCTGGGCCAAGTTTGGTGAAGTCTGACTGGCGGCAATCCGTCGGAAGTCGTACGGCAGCGGGTGTGATTTGGTGGCGGACGATACACGGCTGCGCCTGGTAAGTCATCTGGCGCGCCATTGGTGCAAACTCCCGCGTCTTGTGGATGTTGCCAAGCGTAACTTGGCGCTACCATAGCGCGGATGCCAGCCGGCAAAATATGTCGGTCATCGGCGAGGCGCCCGTTCGGGCTGTAGGATCTTGAACATGGCAGATCGTCCCAGCGCTGGGATCTGCCGATTTGATGCAGAGGCGAAGCCAATGACACACCATCTTGACGGACTTTGTGCAACGGTTCGCGCCACGGCCCTGGCGGTCAGCTTGGTGGCGTTGCACGCCGCAGCCGGGGCTCAGCAGGCCGAGGCGGTGGACATGGGGCAGACCATGCCGGACGCCAAATCCGTTGCCGAAGGGCTGTTTCCCGAAGACCAGTGTGAGCAATTGAAGGCGGCGGGCTTCAAGTGCATGGGATTCAAGCCGACGATGCGCTACTCGCTGCCGGCCACGTCGTTCAAGGTCGGATCGGCCGAACTGCCGGACTCGCTGAAAAAGCAGCTGGAGGTGTTTGCAGACGTGTTGAAGTCCCGGCGCGGCACTGGCAAGCAAGTGCGCATCGAAGGCCATGCCGATGCGTCAGGAGCGGCCACCACCAACCTGGCGCTGTCGCAAAAGCGCGCCGAGGCCGTTCGGGAGTACCTCGTCGAGAAGGGCGCGGACCCGGCGATGTTGACGCCCGTGGGTGTGGGCGCCAACGTACCCAAGAATGGCAAGGACCCGTTTTCGCCCGAAAACCGCCGTGTCGAGATTGGCCGGGCCGAAGCCCCTAATTGACCTTCGGCGCAGCCGACTCGCCCACATCAGGCCCGCAACATGCGGGCCTTTTTCATGGGATCTGCTCGGTGAACTGACCCGACGTTGCAAAGGTGATCTCACCGGCCCACATGCACATCAGCTTGGCGCTGTCGTTCAACGCAGGCGCATTGGCCACCAACACCTTGGGTGAGCCGGGCATCCAGGGCGCCACCGTCACGGGGATACAGGGCATGGGTGTCAGTGTGCCCATCGCCGCTGCGGTGGCCGCGATGACCATCGGGTTGGCGGTGCTCTTGCACATGCCGAACGGTGGAATGTTCATCATCGGCACGAAGTCCATGATGTTGCCCGCCGGCATGTTGCCGGTCATCACCATTTTGGGCGTGGCAATGAAGTTGGAGGGCGCCAGGCCCATCGAGCACTTCATCATCGCGCCGGTACACACATGCATGGCCATCGTCGCTATCCTGGCAGGCCTCAGGCCGGGCGGGTCCACACCACCAGCGCGGTGAAGTTGTCGTGGCTGGACTTGTGGGCTGCGGCAGCAACCACCCCGTCCGACAAGGTGTCGAGCCAAGCGCGTGGCGTGGCTGATTCGGCAAGCGTGCGCTCCAGCATCTCGTCGTTGATGAACTCCCACAGCCCATCGGTACAGAGCATGAAGACATCGCCGGGTTGTACGGCGTCCAAGCCCTCGGCACTGCTGACCTCCAACTGGTCGGCCGGCACGCCCAGCGCCGAGCGCAACTCGCTGCGCTGGGCGTGGCCGTGCATCTGAGCTTCACTCATCACGCCGGCATCGACCAGGGCCTGCACCAGGCTGTGGTCGCGGGTGCGGGCATGCACCCGCCCGCCCCGCAGCCAATAGAGGCGTGAATCGCCGGCATGGGTCCAATGGGCCTGATGGTCGACAAAATCGATCACCAGGCAGACGGCCGTGCTGTGCATGTCTGCCCGTGGCGTGCCCGGCACCCGTTGTTCGATCAATGAGACATTGGTCTGGCGCAGCAGGCTGCCCAGCGCGGGACCGTTGTGCGTGGGTTCCCGCGAAAAGCGACCGATCAGCTCCTGGACGATCAGCTTGGACGCGATGTCGCCGCCGCCGTGACCACCGGCGCCGTCGGCCAGTACACAGCACAGATGGCGGTCGGAGTGCCAATGCCCACAGGCATCTTCGTTGTAGTTGCGACCCCCACGGTCGGTAAGCAGAGCCACTTCAAGTGCCAACATGGCCGTTACCTCTGTCCGGGCTCGGTCTGCAGCCGATCGAGCTGGGCCTCGTAGGCCCGCAGGAAGGCTTTGCCGAACAGTTCGTCGAAATCGTCCTGCGCCTCACTGGACAGCTGGCCGAACAGCTGTTGGAACAGCTCCCAGAGCTTGGCCTTGCGGCTGGACGGGATCAGGTTGGACAAGGTCGAACGGCTGCTCAGCTGGGCTTCAAGTTGCTGTGGATCGAAGCGTTGCAGCACTCCGTCCAGTGCGGCCTTCATGCCGGCCATCACGCCCAACTGGTGGGCCCGCAGGTCATTAAAGGCGTCGCGCACGGCGCTGGCTGCCGGCATGAAGCCGGGCGTGGTGGGCGACAACAGGTGTTGCAGCGCCATTTCGACCGAGGGCGAAAACTTCAGCGGGTTGTTTTCGCGCGCAACGATCATCGTGACCTGGGCCCGCATCTCTCGCTTGAGCGCCGTGCGCGCGAGCAACAGCTCGACCGCGCCCCGGGTAGATTCGCGCAGCAGTTGGCCAATCAGCAGCATCAGCTCAGGCGAGAGCGACTCGATGCGCACGCCGGGCGCGCCCAGGCCCTGCAACAGCGCGGCGATCAGGGCCGCGTCATTGGGTGCAGTCCGGGGCACCGCCGGAATGTCCGGCGTGGCACTTGCTACTGCCTGCGTGGGTGGCGGGGCTGGTGCCGGGAGGGGCGCGGCTTGCGTCGCATGAGCAGGTGCGGGTGTGGGTGTGGGTGTGGCTGTAGCGACCGCCGGTAGCACCTCATCGGCAACCCCATCGCCCCTGGCGCGGCCCGGCAAGGTGACCACCCGTCCGTCACGTGGCGGGTCATCCCAGCTGAAGATTGCCCCGGTGGGCAGACCGGTCGGCGGCTTGGACGGCGCTGCAGGCGCTGCTGCAACCGGTGCCTCAAGCGGCGCGGGCGCGCGGGGCAGTGACATCGGCGTGTTCAGCTCGGACACGTGATCGGACCGACTCGCCTGTGCGAAGCCGGCGGGTCGGTCCAATGACTTCAGCGGATCGGCGTGCGCGGCCATGTTGGGCTGCATCAGCATGGCCTGCTGCGGTGTGGCGCCCAGCGGATCGGCGCTTCCAGACGGCCCACCCAGACCGAACAGATCGTCCAGCGAATCCATGGCACCCGGCCCCATGGCCGAGCCGATCGACGAGGAGGGCGCCAGGGCGAGCGCATCGTTACCGGGTTTGGGATCAGGGGCGAGAAAATCCCAATCGTCGTCCAGCAATGCCGATGGCGCGACTGGTGAGCGTGGCGGCGCGGCAATGGGCTGCGGTGCAGGTGCCGGCCAGGCTGGCGCCGGCGGCGGCCCACCCCAAGCCGCAGCCGTGGGCGACGTCGGCGGTGCAGTCCAGGGTGTTGCTGACAACTTGGGCGCCAGGGCCGGTCCCGCCAGCCCTTGTGCGCCGTCGCCGAACAGGTCGTCGAAGGCGCCGGCCGCGGCTGCGCTGGCGGCTGCAGCCTGTGCGACCTTCAGCAGATAGCCGCCGATCTGCACTTGGTCGCCGGCTTGCAGCGGATGCTCACGGCCACTGGGCACATCACTGCCGTTGACGGCAATCGGGTTGCTGCCGTTGTCGACAATGGTGTACTGGCCACTGCGAAACAACACCTTGGCGTGCAGGCGAGAGATGCTGCGTTCAGGGTCGGGCAAGACCAGCTGGTTGCCTTCGGCGCGGCCGATGCTGCCGCCCAGCTCGTCAAAACTCGCCGACAACCCTTCGGTCGGTTGGCCGCTGTAGCTGAGCACGGTCAGCACAATCATGCAATCGCTCCTGAAATCATAGGGTGCTTGGCAGGGGCACGGGCCTCAGCGCAGCACATAGAACCGGCCTTCGACGGCGGCAATGCGCAGCGGCCAGGTGACCGTGCCGCCACCTGCCACCGGGCTTTGCAGCAGCGCGGTGCCCTCCGCGGTCAGGCACTCCACCAGCCGACCACCGGCCACGGACCGCAAACGGATTTTGCCTGCCGCTGGCAGCGCCGGCTTGAGGGCCTGGGCGCCATGCAGCGCCTGTATGTTCTGACGCAAACGTGCCACATCGTCAGCCAGGTTGCGCTGGTAGGCCAAGGCCAGTTCGTCAAGCCGCAGCCTCGATGCCTGGATCAACGGTTCAGCGTCACCTTTGGCCAGGCCAACGGCGATCGGCATCAAGTAAGCGGCCAGGTCCTTGAGCAGCGTCGGGCTTTCGGTGATCACGGGCGCATCCAGCCAGCGCCAGCGCGGAAACGCGATCGGCAGGTCCACCGCCTGGCACACGCTGGCCGGTGCGTCGAATACGACGTCGGCCGCCGGCGCCCAGTCGAGTTGCGCCAGCGTGCGCGCGCTGGCGGGGGTGGCCACACTGTCCACCCTGGGCAACAGCAGGCGCAGACTGGCGCAGGACTGGCCGTCGGACAACATGGGCGCGGGTTGCACGCTTGCACCCGGCGCTGCCGGATGCACAACCAGTTCAAGCACGTTGCTGCCCAGTATCGTGAACTCGTGCACCGGCAAGGTGACCACGGTCTGCGCGCCGCCCACCCGTGCCACCGGCACGCCGTTGAGCAGGGCCTCTGCCGTGCAGCCCAGCGCCTCCAGGCGCAGCACCAGCAAGCGCTCCATCAGCCCAGGCTCCAGTTGACCAGGGTCAGTGCGGGCAACAGGGGTTGGAGCAGCTGTTGCTGGCCCAGCAGCGGGTCGGTGACCAGCAGCGGCACGGCAACTGGCTCAAGTCGCAAGCCCACAAACCATTCCCAGCCGCTGCATCCTTTGGTGCAGGGACGCAGACCGGCCTCGCCGACCAGCGCCCCGGTGGCCGGCCCGGCCAGCTGTAACACGCTGCCCGTGGCGTTGGCCAGGGGATGTAGCGTCAGTTCGACCGGAAACCGCCAGCGTGTCACGACCGCCATCAGCACCTCGTTCAAGGGTGGCGTCGGGGTGTCGTGTTGCACTGTCTGGCGCAGTGCGGCCTGGCCTGCCAGACGCAGCATCAGTCGGCTGCGTGTGCCCGCCAGCGTCAGCTCGCCCCCCAGTTGCAGGTCCGCCAGGCAGCCGATCAGATCGAGCTGCGCCACGACGCGCATCAGGGCCTGGCCGTCCAGCCCGCCCGGCCCATAGGCCCAACCCCAGGTCAGGCTGGCTTTGCCTGCCAACAGGCCCAGCATGGCGTCAAGCCGCACCGACGCCAGGCCGGGCAGCAACTCCCAGGCAGCGGCCAGTGTCTGCAGCCCCAGCGCCACGGCGCCATCGAGGCCGACTTCAAATTGCTGCTGTAGCGCCTTGGCATCCTGCGCAACGCCGTCTCGCTCAATGCGGCAGCGGCTGCGGCCGGGTTGCCAGGCGCGGGGACCGGGCAGCACGGACTGGCTTTCGGGCGCCGCACGCTGCAGGTCCAGCCACCACTGGGCGGCCGGCCAGACCGACACCAACGTCTGCGCCGGGCCGATGGGTTCACCCTCGTCGCGCAGGCCGCAGACGTCGATTTCCAGGCGGTACAGCTCGGGCGATGTTTCTTCGGCGATCGCGCTGCCCGGTCCGGCGCGTGGCAACGGCTGGTCGCGGGCCACCACTGGCCAGCTGGCGGCCTTGGACTCGTGGCCAGTCCAGACCCAGCGGCCATGGGGGCCCGAAAAACCCAGCACTGGATGCACGTCGCCATTGCACAGCGCGAGCGCCCGCACCCGCACCTGCAGGTGTGCCTGCGGGCCGTGTCCGGCCGGGTTCGACAGCATGGCGACCAGCTTGGGCGCGGGCCGGCTGGCATCGACGCGCAGCGCCGGCGGCATCACCACCGCGCTGCGTTGCCAATCGTCCGCTGCGGCGCCCTGACCCAGCCGGTACTGCAGTTGCCAGCTGTCGTCCAGCACCCGGATGTCGGCGGCTTCCAGGTCGCAGGCCGCAAACGGTGCCGGCGCGGGTTCCGGCGGGTTCATCCGGCCCTGGCTGCCAAAGGCAGCAAAGGCTGCGATCATTTTGGCGTCGGCGGCGGCCAAGGCGCTGGGCTCTATGCGGGCGCCAGGCAGGCGCTGCAATTCGGCCAACGAGCGTTGCACCAGCTGGTGCACGGTGAGCCAGTCGCGCGACGCAGCCGCGCCCGCACTGGCCCGGCCTGCAGCGAGGATCGCCTGCGCCCATTCGAAGCCGGGACGCTCGTGGTAAGCCGGCCCCCAGACGAACCACAGGTTGGCGAAGCGTGCCACGCTGGCGGCACGGACCAGGCCCTGTTCGCCGGCCTGTTGCACCGCCAGATCGATGAAGGCCGGGTAGCGGTCGCCCAGCCGATCCGGCATGGCCGGCCACTGGCCTGCCAGCATGTCGGCCAGCCGTTTGACAAAGCCCCGCCAAGCGGCGTCTTCCAGGGTTGCGGCTTCGTCCGGGCGCATGGTCTGCGCCTCAGCGGTGCGTCAAGGGGTCTTCGGGCAGCTCCGGGGCTTCCGGTGCATCGGGCTTGGTCGGGTCGACCGGCGTCGCGCCGCTGCCCGAGCCCGGCGATCCGCCCGAATTGATCTTGACCATCATGCCGGTGACCGACACGCCGTCGGGGCCGAGCACGATCGACGAGGCACCGGCCTTGATGCTGATCTGCACCCCGGCTTCGATCACCACATTCATGCCGCCCTTGATGTGCACGTTCTGGCCGCCCTCGGCGCCCAGGTTGGTGCCGATCTTGAGGTGCATGGCGGTGGCCGACTTTAGCGAGACCGAGGCGCCCGATGCGGCAGTGATGTCCTTGGCCGTCTTGAGGCTGAATACCCCGCCACCGTCAAAAAGGATGTCTTTGCCGGCATCGACATTGAATTTGCCGTCGAACTTCTGCTTGACATCCTTGGTCACGGACAAATGGTGTTCACCTTCGACTTTTTCCTTGCGGTTGCCGGTGACGCTGCGGTGCTCGTCCTTGCCGATCTTGCTTTTAAGCGTTTGTTCGATGAAGTCGAGCCTGTCCTTCTGGGCGTGGAACAGCACGTATTCCTTGCCGGCCTTGTCTTCAAAACGCAACTCGTTGAAGGCGTCAGTAGCACCTTTGACGCTGCGGCTCTTGACGGTGCTGACGCTGGCGTTGTCCGGCAAGGCGTAGGGCGGCATCTGGGCAGCGTTGTAGACCCGGCCCGTGATCAGCGGTTGGTCCGGGTCGCCTTCGAGGAAGTCGACCACCACCTCCTGCCCGAGCCGTGGCAGGGCGATCATCCCGAAACCGTTGCCGGCCCAGGGCGACGCCACCCGCACCCAGCAAGAACTGGTGTTGTCATTTTTGCCCAGGCGGTCCCAATGAAATTGCAGCTTCACCCGGCCGTACTTGTCGGTGAAGATGTCGCCAGCGTCGCCGGTGCCGACCACCACTGCCGTCTGCGGGCCTGCCACGGTCGGCTTGCGGGTGGTGCGGGCGGGGCGGAACGGTTCGTCAAAGCGCTGCACCGTGAAGCTGCACAGAAAGCCGCTGTCCGTGTCGTCGCCAGACTCGTAGCTGGTCTGTTTCATGTCGATCCGGGTGGCCAGCACGGTGTAGGCGGCGTTTTGGTCGGCGCGTGGATGCTCTTTGAGCGAGAACTTGGCGCCGGCTGCCAGCCCGGGCGTGTTGGCCTCGCCGGTATAGCGGCCATAGCGGGCGGCCGCTTCGTCCAGCCGGATGGTGGCCAGGTCGCCGCCGACGGCCTTGTCGGTGTAGCGGCCGGGGTAGTCGTAGACCTCGTGCTTGGCCTCGGTGTGGCTGCGTTTGCTGGTGACCTGCTGGGCCATCAGGTCGGTGCTGGGCTTCTCGAAGTCGTAGTCACTCAGGCTGAACTTGCCCGATTGGATCTCGTGGCGCATGCGCCACTGGAAGATCACCTGCTGCTCGGCCAGCGCATTGCCTTGGTCAACCCGGTAGGGGGTTGTCTCGTAGCCAGGCGTGGCGGCGTGTGCGCCGGCGTCATCGGCCAGCACCAGGTCGTGCTTGTCCTCGGCATGCGCAAACCAGTAGAAGATGCCTTCTTCTTCCATCAGGCGGCTGACGAAGTTGAAGTCGGTCTCTCGGTATTGCACGCAGTAGCCGCGTGGCTTGTGGCTGCCGGTGGTCTTGTCGACCACGCTGCCGTTGTACTCGGCGAAGATCTCCTTGACGATGGTGATCACCGATTTGTCCTGAAAGACCCGCAGGTCGGCGGACCGCGTCAGCAGCCACAGCCAGGGCCGTGCGGTGATGCGGTAGGTGGCGTGCCGGCCGTCGCCGCCCTCGATGCCAAACGATGCCACGATGCCGTTGAACCAGCGCTTGACGCCATTGCCCAGGTCGATCGACACCGCAACCGGTTTGCCCAGCAGGTTGTCAGGCGCAACGGTGAGGTCATCCGATACGGCAATGATCTGGTATTCGAACAGTCGCGAGACTTCTTCAAGCGCTGACATCGACAAAAAGCCCAGCTTGTCGCCGGCGCCGGACTTCAGCGTCATCTGCATCGGCTTGAATTGCTGCGCCATAGATCCTCGATTTGGTTCAGTGCGGGCTCGTGGCGCGGGCCGCGACCAGCCAACCGGTGACTGGCTTGCCACCCTCGTTGCGCAGGTTCACCGCCTCGGCACTGATATCGGTCCAGCCCGCGCCCCGAAGTGTCGCCAAGACATAGCCCCGGCTTTGACTATAACGGCCGTGCCTGCGCAAGACGTAGTTGGGTAAATCGTCGATTTCGGCCCCTGATTCGCTCGCGGCTGCCCGCTGTGTTTGCGTCCTGTCCTCAGCAGCGCGCTGCACACTCGCTATCTCGGTCGCCGTCTCGGTCGCCACCTCGGTCGCCACCGCTTCGCCGTGTGCTTCAACCGTGAACACCAAGCTGCCGCCAGGTCGCACTGCGCTTTTTGCGGCCACCGCAAACGGCACCAGATCACCAAAATAGCACAGCGTATCGGCCGACGCCAGCAGGTCGTAGGCGGCAGGCTGGCTTGCCAGAAAGGCCACCAATTCAGCCTGGATCAGGTGGTCATAGAGCCGCCGTTCCACGGCCTTGCGCAGCATGCCCTCGGACAGATCGACGCCGGTCAGGGCACGCGCAAACGGCGCCAGCAGCGGACCACACAGGCCGGTGCCGCAGCCGCCATCCAGCACGTCCAATGCCTTGGCCGGGGCGCCCATACGCCGGGCGACTTCAGCGGCAACCAGCGCTGGCGCCTGGTACGACAAGTTGGCCAGCTTGGCATCAAAACTGCGCGCAAACGAATCGAACATGCCGGTGACGTAGGCATCGGCGGCGCGCACCGGCACGTGCTCGCCAGTACAGGCCGCCAGGTGGTGCCGCGGGTAAGGATCATCGGGCTCGGCCGCGATCCACGCGGTGAGCACCGCGCAGGCCTTGTCGGTCAGTCCCAGGTGCAGGTAGGCCATGGCCAGCAGGCCGCGCAGGGTACGGTTGCGCGGTGCCACCACCAAGCCCTTGTCGCATTGCGCCAAGGCCTCGCTGTCGCGGCCCAGGCCCAGGTACAGGCCAGCCAGGTTCTGTCGCCAGTCGGGATTTGTCGGGTCCAGTTCAACCACCCTTCGCAGCAGCCGCTCGGCGTCTTCAGCGCGTTGGGTCTTGCCCAGCAGCAGGCCCAGATTGCTCATCGCATCCAGGCGACTGCCGTCCAGTTCAATGGCCCGCCGGTACAAGTCCTCGGCGGCTGCCAGATCGCCGCGCTCGACACAGACGTTCGCCAGATTGTTGTGAAACATCGCCTCTTCCGGATTGGCAGCAATCGCCAACTGGATCAGGTCGTGAGCCCGGTCAAAGTCGCGGTAATGGGCGGCCAGCAGGCCCAGCAGGTGCAAGGCGTCGGGTTGCTGCGGTGCTTGGGCCAGCACGCGGCGGTAGATCTGCTCGGCTTCGTCGAGTTGACCTGCAGCATGGTGCTGCATGCCTTGGCGCAACTGTTCGACCAAGGCTTCGTGGGCATCGCTGCGGATCACTGACATCGGGTTCCTTGCGCTGAATGCAGCCGCTGACGGACACTGTTGGCCTTGCTCGCTGTGCCCGGGTTTTGCCGGGTGTCGCGCACAACCATCCCCAGGGAGCCGAGGATGCCGGGACGTATGGAGTTCAACCTGAGTTTAAGCCGCGGTCTGGTCGCGCCGCGCCGCACGGGCGGGCCGATGCGGCTGCTGGTGATGGCCGATTTCAGCGGCCTGCCTCCAGGCCAACGGCCGGCGCTGGCGCAAAGACCCACGCTCCGGGTTGATTTTGACAATCTGGACGCCGTGCTGGCCCGGCTTACACCGCGCCTCACTTTGCCTGCCGGTGAGCTGGTGTTTGCGGCGCTGGAAGATTTCCACCCCGATCAGTTGGTGGCGCGGCTGGAGGTGTTTCGCTCGCTGCGTGAGCTCCGCCGCCGCTTGCTTGATCCAACAACCTTTTCCCAGGCAGCGGCGGCGTTGTTGCAAACCGAGGCACCGGTCGCCGCCGCCACGCCCGGTGCAGCAGGGGCTGGGCCGGACGACGGGCTGCTGGCGCAATTGCTGACAGGCGGTGCTGCCGCGGCATGGCGAAACCCGGCGGGCAATTCGTCCGACACGTCTAATGCGGCGGTGGCGTCTGGCACGGGTATCGAGGCCTTCATTCGCGCGGTCGTCGCCCCGCACATCGTGCCGGCTATTGCGCCGCAGCAGGCCAGCTACCTCGCCTCGGTCGATGCTGCGATCGCCGAGCAGATGCGGGCGGTGGTGCACGCGCCGGCATTCCAGGCCAT
>JANMXG010000081.1:0-30534 GCA_031394235.1 Betaproteobacteria bacterium | reverse complement strand
GCGTTGCGTGCGCCCTTGATGATCGACATCGAGCCGATCTCCGCGCCCGTGCCCTCGGCCGGTGTCACCGTCTCGACCGGAAAGCCCTGCAGCTTTTCACCCGGGCCGTCGTGCACAAAACTGATCGACACCGTGGCCTCGCCGCGCGCCACCGCCTTGATCGGCCCGGTGCCCGAGCGGGTGTACTGGCTGATGTTCTTGTGCAGCGCGCGCATGTAGTCAAAGGCCTTGTCCTCGCCCATCAGCTGCACCAGCGTGGCCACCATGGTGTAGGCGGTGCCGCTGGACGCCGGGTTGGCCACCTGGATCTCGCCCTTGAAGCCGGGCTGCAGCAGGTCGGCCCAGGTCTTGGGCACCGGCAGCTTCTTCTTGGCCAGCAACTCGGTGTTGTAGCCAAAACCCAGCGGGCCAGAGTAGATGCCCACCGTCTTGAAGCCCGACTGCTGGGCCTGCTGCTGGGCCCAGGCATGAAGCTGCGGCAGCGCGGCGGATTTGTACTCCATCGACAAGCCCTGCTCTGCCGCCTGCAGGTGCGGGTCACCGGTGCCGCCAAACCAGACATCGGTCTTGGGATTGGCACGCTCGGCGATCAACTGGGCCAGCGCCTCGCCCGAACCTTTCAAGGCCATGTTGACCTTGATGCCAGTGGACTTGGCAAACACCGTCTGGATCATGTTGCACCACTCGGCCTGCACCGAGCAGATGATGTTGAGCTGGCCGGCGTCTTGCGCGGCGGCGGTGGTGGCGGCGAGGGTGGTGGCGACAAACAGCGCCACTGTGACGGCGTGACGGCGGGCGGACGGCATGGGCTGGGCTCCAGGGTGCCGCGGGCGCGGCCAAGTGGCAGCGATGCTAGCGGCGCGGCGGGCCGGCACAGCCCGCCAAAGACCGGGAGAAACCCGGTGGCAGCAGCGCCGTGGGGCCAGAATCGCATCATGAAGTCACCGCACCCGACCCGCCGCAGCCTGCTGGCGTCCGCACCCTTCGCCCTGCTGGCGGGGCGCCCTGTCCTCGCCCAGGCGCCCCCGCCGCGGGTCTGGCGCGTGGGTGCCGGCCAGGCCATCACCACCATCGCCGAGGCCTTGCGCCAAGCCGGCGACGGCGACACCGTCGAGATATCGCCCGGCACCTACCCGGGCGACGTGGCGGTGATCCAGCAGCGCAGGCTCCATATCGTCGGCCTGGGCGACGGGCCGGTGCTGCAGGCCGACGGGCAGCATGCCGAGGGCAAGGCGATCTGGGTGGTGCGAAACGGCGACATCCAGATCGACAACGTCGCCTTTACAGGCTGCCGGGTGCCCAGCGCCAACGGTGCCGGCATCCGCTTCGAAAAAGGCCGGCTGCGGCTGCAGCGTTGCCGCTTCACCGACAACCAGATGGGCTTGCTGAGCGGCAACGATGCCAGCGCCGAACTGCAGATCGACAACTGTGACTTCAGCGACGCACCGGTCAACCCAGGCTCGCTGCCGCACCTGCTGTACGTCGGCAGCATCGGCCGCTTCAGCCTGCGGGGCAGCCGCTTGCAGCGCGGCCATGAGGGCCATTTGCTCAAATGCCGGGCGCGCGAATCGGTGATTGCCGGCAACCGGCTGGACGATGGCCTGCTGGGCGCGGCGTCGTACGAGATCGACCTGCCCAACGGCGGCATCGCGCTGGTGGAGGGCAACACCCTGGTGCAAAGCCCGCGCAGCCAGAACCCGGTGATGCTGGCCTACGGCGCTGAAAGCCGGGCCTGGGACCGCAACAGCCTGACGCTGCGGGGCAATACCTTCATCAACCACCTCGGCCCGGCCGGCGTGTTTGTGCGGGTCTGGCACGACCGGCTGCCCGCCGACACCCCCGTGCGCAGCAGCGGCAACCGCTACCTCGGCGATGGCAGCCTGCAACTGGGGCCGCAAGGCGAATCCTCGGGCGACAGCCGCGGCGCACTGCCCACCGCCTGACGCCGGCCGGCGGCCACCCGCCGCCCGGCGATTGACCCGGCCATGAAACCAATGCATCATCATGCAAGTAACTAAGTTACACCTGCCCACCCACACCCAGCACACAGCCCATGTCATTTGACCTCGTCCTTTTTGGCGGTACCGGCGACCTCACCTGGCGCAAGCTGATGCCGGCGCTGTTCCAGGCGTTTCGCCACGGCAAGCTGCCGCCGGGCGGCCGCATCCTGGCGGTGGCCCGCGACGAGCGCAGCGACGCCGAGTACCAGCAGTACATCCGCGACCGGTTTGTCGAGGTGGACAGCGCCAAGCGCCCCAGCGACGACGAATTTGCGCGCTTCGCCGAGATGCTGCATTACCGCCGCATGGACTTGTCGCAGCCAGAGCACTACGCCGGCCTCAAGACCTGGCTGGACGCGCGCAATGCCGACACCGTGGTGCTGTTTTTGGCCACCGCGCCCTACCTGTTCTCGGTGGTCTGCGAGCAGCTCGGCATCGCCGGCCTGAACGGGCCCAAGGTGCGCGTGGTGCTGGAAAAACCCCTGGGCCACGACCTGGCCAGCGCGCAAGAAATCAACCGCGTGGTGCGCTCGGCCTTCTCCGAGACCCAGGCTTTCCGCATCGACCACTACCTGGGCAAGCCGGCGGTACAAAACCTGATGGCGCTGCGCTTTGGCAACGCGCTGTTCGAGCCGCTGTGGCGGCGCGAGAGCATTGCCAACATCCAGATCACGCTGGCTGAGGGTCTGGGCGTGGGCACCCGGGGCGACTACTACGACACCACCGGCGCGCTGCGCGACATGATCCAGAACCACGCGCTGCAGTTGCTCACGATGATCGCGATGGAGCCGCCGTCGACCAACGACGCCGACGCGATCCGCGACGAGAAGTTGAAGGTGCTGCGCTCGCTCAAGCCCTTCACGCCCGAGGGCGTGGCGCGCGACGTCGTGCGCGGCCAGTACAAGGCCGGCACGGTGGAGGGCAAGCCGGTGCCGGGTTACCTGGATGAGGTCAAGGTGCCCGCGGGCAGCCACTGCGAGACCTTTGTGGCGCTGCGCACCGAGGTGCAAAACTGGCGCTGGGCGGGCGTGCCGTTTTACCTGCGCACCGGCAAGCGGCTGGCTGGCAGGCATTCGCAGATCGTCGTCAACTTCCGCGAAGTGCCGCACCCGATCTTTCCAGGGTCGGCGCGGGCCAACAAGCTGGTGATCAAGCTGCAACCCGAGGACGGGCTGGAGTTGCACCTGCTGGCCGCCAAGGGCAGCGCGCAGGGCGAGCTGCTGGCGCCGGTGTCACTCGATCTGGATTTCGACAAGGCGTTCGAGAGTGAGCGCGTCGGCGCCTACGAGCGCTTGCTGATGGACGCGATCGCCGGCCGGCTCAACCTGTTTGTGCGCAGCGACGAGCAAGAGCAGGCCTGGCGCTGGGTCGAGCCGGTGCTCAAGGTCTGGGCCACCGACCCGAACGGCCCCCGCGCCTACGCCGCCGGCACCTGGGGACCGCCAGCCTCCAGCGCGATGGTCGCCCGCGATGGCTGCGCCTGGGACGAAGAACAGTGATATCGACCCCTCGCCCCACGGGTACGTGGGTCGATCCCCCGAGGGGATCGGGCCTTGCTTGGGGCGGCCCGACGCGGCGGCCCGGGGCGCTTGGACAGTGTCGACCCCATGCTTGACCGCATCCGCGCCTCAATCCCTGCGCTGCCGCCGGCGGAGCAGCGGGTGGCCAGGCTGCTGTTGTCCGACCCGCGCAGCTTTGCCACGCTGCCGGTCAGCGAACTGGCCGATCGGTCCCATGTCAGCAAGCCGACGGTGGTGCGGTTTTGCCGCAGCGTGGGCTACGACGGGCTGGCCGACTTCAAGCTCAAGCTGGCCGGTACCGTCAACGAGGGGGTGCCGTTTGTGCACCGCTCGGTTGATGAGGACGACAAGCCCGGTGACCTGATCGTCAAGGTGATCGACAACGCCGTGGCGGCGATGCTCAAGTACCGCAACAACGCCGCCGGCCATGCGTTTGATCAGGCAATGGCCGCACTCACGGCCGCCGGCCAGGCGCACAAGCGCATCGAGTTTTATGGCGTCGGCAACTCCGGCATCGTGGCTCAGGACGCGCAGCACAAGTTCTTCCGCCTCGGGGTCAATGCCGCCGCCGTCAGCGACGGCCATGTCCAGGTGATGAGTGCCACCATGCTGGGGCCGGGCGACTGCGCGGTGGTGATCAGCAACTCGGGTCGCAGCCGCGACCTGATCGACGCCGCCGACATCGCCCGCCGCAAGGGTGCGACGGTGATCGTGATCAGCGCCAGTGGCTCACCGCTGGCGCAGCTTGCGCTGGGCCACAACCAGATCCTGCTGGCGGCCGACCACCCGGAAGACTTTGACCGCTACAGCCCGATGGTCTCGCGCCTGCTGCACCTGACCATCATCGACATCCTGACCACCGGCGTGGCGCTGCGCCTGGGGCCAGGCCTGCGGCCGATGATGCAGGAGATCAAACGCAACCTGCGGGCCAAACGCTATGCAGCGCCGGTGCCACTGCTCCGCGGCAGGCCCGGCGACGCCGACCCGACCGACACGCCCGGCTGACGCCGTCAGCCCGGGCTCGGCATCCAGCGGCGCAGGTGCACCGCGTTGGCGCCACGCATGCCCTTGGCACGCTTGAGCTCGGCCCGCGCCACCGTGCGCAGGTGCACCTCGTCCGGCCCGTCCAGAAAGCGCAGCGCCCGGCCCCACGCCCAGAGCCGCGCCAGCGGTGTGTCGGGCGACAGGCTCATCGCGCCAAACACCTGCATCGCCCGGTCGAGCACCCGCGTCTGCAAGCGGCTGCTGACCAGCTTGATCGCGGCCACGTCGGTGCGCGCCGCCGCGCTGCCGGCCTGGTCCAGCCGCCAGGCCGCACGCAGCACCAGCAAGCGGGCCTGGTCGATCTCCAGCCGGCTTTCGGCGATCCAGTCCTGCACATTGGCAAAATCGCTGAGCCGGCCGCCGAAAGCTCGGCGCTCCAGCGCGCGCTCGCACATCAGCTCCAGCGCCAGCTCACACTGGCCGATGCTGCGCATCGCGTGGTGCACCCGGCCCGGACCCAGCCGCGCCTGGGCCAGCGCAAAACCGGCGCCGGGCTCGCCCAGCAGGTGGTCGGCGGGCACCCGCACATGGCGAAAAACCAGCTCGCAGTGGCCGTCGAGCGAGGGGTGGTCCATCACCGGGATGTTGCGCTCCACCACCAAGCCGGGCGTGTCCATCGGCACGATCAGCAACGAATGGCGGGCATGCTCGGGCAGGTTCTCATCGTCACCGGCGCTACCGGTGCGGCCCATCACCACGGCAAACCGGCACAGCGGATGCGCCGCGCCGGTGATGAACCACTTGCGGCCGTTGACCACCCAGTCACCCCTGTCCCGCACGATGCGGGTTTGCAGCTGGGTCGGGTCGGACGATGCGGTGTCGGGCTCGCTCATCGCAAAGCATGACCGGATCTCGCCGCGCAGCAGCGGGTCCAGCCAGCGCCGGGCCTGTGCCGGCGTGGCCGCGATCTGCAGCAATTCCACCGTGCCGCTGTCGGGCGCGTTGCAGTTGAAGATTTCAGCCGCCCAGGGCACCCGGCCCATGATCTCGGCCAGCGGCGCGTAGTCGGCATTGCCCAGCCGGGTGCCGGGCTGGTCGTCCCGCAGGCTGGGCAAAAACAGGTTCCACAGCCCCAGCGCCCGGGCCTGGGCCTTGAGCGGCTCGATCAAGTCCAGCGGGTACACGCCCGCATCCGACCAGCGGTGCCACTCGGCCAGGGACGGCAGCACCAGATCGGCCATGAATTGCCGCAGCACAGCCTGCAGCGCCAGCGAGCGGGGTGAATCGGCAAAGTCCATGGCGGTGATGATGCTGACGGCCAACACCCAGACCTTGTCGCGCCGGCGACGACTACACCGCCGCTGGCCATGCCCGGCGCCTGGCATCGGTCAAGGCTTGCGCCAGGTCAAAGCCGCGGCCCGGCAAGAAAGCTGCGGCATGATGAGCGCCCGACCGCTACGGACACACCCCCATGACCGCCCTGCACTCTGCTGGCGCCCTGCAAGCCGCCTTGTCCCCCGCCTTGCAAGGCGTACGCGCCCTGGTCTTTGACATCTTCGGCACCGTGGTGGACTGGCGCGGATCGCTCATCCGGGAAGGCTTGGCCCTGCAGCACAGGCTGGGCTGGACCGCCGACTGGCCGGCGCTGGCGGATGCCTGGCGCGCCGGCTACCGACCGGCGATGGCCCGTGTGGCGCGCGGTGAGCAGCCCTGGGCCACGATCGATCAACTCCACCGCCAGATTTTGGACAGCCTGCTGCCGCAGTTTGGCCTGGAAGCCCTGCCCGAGACCGAGCGGGTGCAGCTCAACCGCGCCTGGCACCGGCTGGCGCCCTGGCCCGACAGCGTGGCCGGCCTCGCCCGGCTTCGCACACGCTATGTCACCAGCACGCTGTCCAACGGCAACATGGCGCTGCTGGTCAACCTGAGCAAACAGGCCGGCCTGCCCTGGGACTGCGTGCTGTCAGCCGAACTGATGGGCCGCTACAAGCCCGACCTCGCCGTCTACACCGGGGCGGCACGGCTGCTGGGCTGGGCGCCCGGGCAGTTGATGCTGGTGGCCGCCCACCCGTCCGACCTGGCCGCCGCGCAGCAAGCGGGCTTGTGCACCGCCTACATCCCCCGCGCGGACGAGTGCGGGCCGGGCGGGCCGATGGAGGCCGTGGGCGACACCGTGTTCGACGCCGTCGCCGCCGACCTGGGCGCACTGGCAACGCAACTCGGCATCGATTGAGCTGCGTGGGCCAGCGCACCGACCAAAGCGGCTGCGGCACTCACCCTGACAGCCATGCCATGCCCTCGTCATTCCAGCCCCGCCGCGCTCTGCCGACCTGCCCCGTGATCCGAGTCAATCCGGTGGCAGAAGAAGCTAACGCCATGACCCGCATGGGTTGGGCGGACAAGACCATTTCGATCCAGAGCGATGCGCCGCACGCGGGCTGCCATGCCTGCCTACAAAGCGAAGCGGCGCCAGCTTGCCATGCAGTGCAGCCTGAAGCCGCCCCGCCGCCCCGCCTGGTCGGCCCGCCCGACGCGTTAAATCGCCTCATGGCCGCCCTGGCGCCGCGCCTCGGTTTTGAGATGGTGCCCGGCGCTGGGGCCGGCCCGGTCCGCGCGCTGGCCGTGTTGCCCGGCGAGGTCACCCTGGAACTGGACGTAAGCCGGCACTGCGGCGGTCAGGGGCTGGTCGATACCGCCTTCCAGACTTTGCGTACGCTGCTGCCGGACACCGACATCTACGTCACCACCGCTGATTGAGGCGGTGCCACGGCTGCCGGCTTTCTGCAGCCCCTGCCAACTACATCACTGCACCGAGCTGCCAAGGCACAAACTCGTTCTGGCCGTAGCCATGCTGCTCGCTCTTGGTGGCGCGGCCCGAGGCGGTGGCCAGCATCAGCTGGAAGATGCGCTCTCCCGCCTCATCCACTGTTTCGCTGCCATCGACGATGCCGCCGCAGTTGATGTCCATGTCCTCTTCTTGCCGCTGCCAAAGCGCGGTGTTGGTGGCCAGCTTGAGCGACGGCGACGGCGCGCAGCCGTAGGCCGAGCCGCGTCCGGTGGTGAAGCAGATCAGGTTCGCGCCCGAGGCCACCTGGCCGGTGGCCGACACCGGGTCGTAGCCGGGGGAGTCCATGTAGACAAAGCCCTGGACGGTGATGGGTTGCGCAAACTCGTAGACGTCCACCAGGTTGGTGGTGCCGCTTTTGGCGATCGCGCCCAGAGACTTTTCAAGAATCGTGGTCAGGCCGCCGGCCTTGTTGCCGGCTGACGGGTTGTTGTCCATCGTCATCGCGTTGCGGGCGGTGTAGGCCTCCCACCAGCGGATGCGGGCGATCAGCTTGGCAGCGATTTCAGGGCTGGCCGCGCGGCGGGTCAGCAGGTGCTCACCGCCGTAGATCTCGGGGGTTTCGGACAGGATGGCGGTGCCGCCGTGGCGCACCAGCCGGTCCACCGCCGCACCCAGCGCCGGGTTGGCGCTGATGCCGGAGTAGCCGTCCGAGCCACCGCACTGCAGGCCGACCGTCAGGTGGCGTGCCGGCACCGCACACCGCTGCACCCGGTTGGCCTCGGGCAGCAGGCGTTGGATCTCAGCCACGCCACGCGCCACGGTCTTGGCCGTGCCGCCGGTGTCCTGGATATTGAAGGCGATCAGCCGAACGCCCTCTTGCAGCCCTTCTTGCGCCATCAGACCCTGGATCTGGTTCGTCTCGCAGCCCAGGCCCACCACCAGCACCGCGGCAAAGTTGGGGTGACGGGCGTAGCCGCCCAAAGTGCGGCGCAGCACTTGCAACTCCTCACCGTCGCTGGCGGTGGCGCAGCCCATGCCGTGGGTCAGTGCCACCACGCCGTCGATGTTGGGAAAGTCGGCCAGCATCTCGGGCCGGATGTCGCGCCGAAACTGGTCGGCAATCGCCCGCGCCGCAGTGGCCGAGCAATTGACCGAGGTCAGTACACCGATGTAGTTTCGGGTGGCCACCCGGCCGTCGGCGCGCACGATACCCAGGAAGGTCGCCGGCTCCGCGACAAAGGCGGTGGGCTGCGCCCCGGCGCCGACCTCATGCGCCCGCTCGAAATGGCTGAACGCGAGGTTGTGCGTGTGCACATGCTGGCCCGGTGTTATGGGCTGGGTGGCGTGGCCGATGACCTGGTCGTAGCGGCGCACCGCCTCACCCAGCGCGATCGCCCGCGTGGCCAGCTTGTGGCCGGGTGGCACCAGCCCGGCCACCGCCAAGCCGCCTTCGTACGCCAGCAGCGTGCCGCCCAGCAGCTGGCGCCGGGCGATAACGACGTTGTCCGCAGCATGGATGCGGATGGTGGGCAGGTTCGGACTGGCGGTCATCGGGAGGGGCTCCTGGCCACCCGTGCCGCAGTGGCGCTACAGCTTGGCTGCAGCGCGCCGCTTGGCTTCGGTGGCGTCGATCTGGTACTGGGCCTCAGCCGCGCGGCGCATCGCCAGCGCAGCGTTGAGGGCGTCGGTGTAGCGCTCAGGGGTGTAGGTGTTCTGGTTGGCGATGTAGACGCTGCGGCGCAGCGGCTTGCCACCAAAACGCGGCAGATTGACCGAAAAATGGCATTCCGGCACCGACCGGCCAGGCCGCTGGCGCAGGATCGGGCCGCTGATGCCCACCGGCAGGTCGTTTTGCTTGCTGGGGCTGGTTTCGCGCTGCAGGCCGGTAGGCGCCGGCAGGTCGGCAATGCGCTGGCGCAGGGATTCGATGGCCCGTTTGAGCGCCGGCCGCGGCCCGTTGCCGGTGCCCTGGCCGTCCGAATAGAACAGCGTGGGCTGACCGTAGCGCATCTGCCAGCCGTGGGTGCTGTGGGTGTCGATGCGCTGGATGTGCTCGGGTACGCGGATGCGTGCGCCGTTGTAGATCGTGACGGTTCTTGTCTGCATGACCAGTTGGCCTTCAAAGGGTTCCCCCCCCCTGAAGCCGCCGGTGATCCGACCCGGCGACGCATTCTTGTATTGGCACCCTGTCGCACGGTAAACCCGCCGCCGATCAACCGTCGATCAATGCCGGATCCCACGCGTACACGGTCTGATTTTGCTCACCCAGCCCATCAATGCCTAAACGCATTTTATCGCCTGCTCGCAGATACACGGCCTGCGGTTTGTGACCCATTCCCACTCCAGGCGGAGTTCCTGTGGTGATCAGGTCGCCCGGATACAGGGTCATGAAGCGGCTGATGTAGCTCACCAGCTCGGCAACGCCAAACACCATCGTGCGCGTGCTGCCGTTTTGGTAGCGGTGGCCGTTGACCTCCAGCCACATGCCGAGCTGTTGCGGATCGGCCACTTCGTCGGTGGTGACCAGCCAGGGGCCGATCGGGCCGAAGGTGTCGCAGCCCTTGCCCTTGTCCCAGGTGCCGCCGCGCTCGAGCTGGTATTCCCGCTCGGACACGTCGTTGACCACGCAATACCCCGCCACAAAACCGAGCGCCTCCGCCTGGCTGACATAACGCGCCTGGCGGCCGATCACCACGCCCAGCTCCACCTCCCAGTCGGTCTTGACCGAGCCCTGCGGCAGCACCACCGGGTCGTTGCAACCGACCACCGTGCAGGTGTGCTTGGTGAACAGCACCGGCTCGGCCGGCACCGGCATGCCGGACTCGGCGGCGTGGTCCGCGTAGTTCAGGCCGACGCAGAGGAACTTGCCCATGCCGCTCCAGGGTGGCGCCATGCGGCCGGGGTGGGCCACCAGCGGCAGGCTGTTGGGGTCGATTGCACGCAGCGGTGCCAGCCCTTCGGGGGTGAGCATGTCGGCCCGCAGGTCGGCAATCACGCCCGACAGGTCGCGGACCTGGCCCTGGGCGTCCAGCATGGCGGGTTTTTCCTGGCCTTTGGGGCCGTGGCGCAGCAGTTTCATAGCGTTCTCCGGGGTGAAGTCGTCAAAGTATCAAGGGTTGTGCAGATCAGGTCGGGCATGCGCTGGGCGCTGGGCGATGGGCGATAGGGTCAGTTGCTCCAGCCACCGTCGATGACCTGCGAGGTGCCGGTGGTGAAACCGCTCTCGTCGCTGGCGAGGTAGACCGCCAAGGCTGCAATCTCGCTGGTGCGGCCCAGTCGGCCCATCGGCTGGCGCGCGACAAAGGCTGCCTCGACCTGTTCAACCGTCTGGCCGCTGGCCTGGGCCTGGGCCTGGATGCGGTCGCGCAGCGAGGGCGACTCGACCGTGCCGGGGCAGATCGCGTTGCAGCGCACACCGCGGGTGATGAAGTCGGCCGCCACCGACTTGGTCAGGCCGATCACCGCTGCCTTGGTCGCGCCGTAGACAAACCGGTTGGGCGCGCCCTTGATGCTGCCCGCCACCGACGCGACGTTGATGATCGAGCCGCCACCGGCCGCGGCCAGCATGCCGGGCAGGAAGGCCTGGATGGTGCGGAACTGCGCACGTACATTGAGGTTGAAGCCGAAGTCCCACTCGGCCTCGGTGCAGTCCAGCACCGTGCCGGCATGCACAAAGCCGGCCGCGTTGACCAGCACGTTGACCGGGCCAGCCTCGGCCGCAGCGGCGCGCACGGCGGCGGCGTCGGTGACGTCGAGCAGCCGCGTCTGGCAGCCGGTGGCCTGCGCCACGGCCTGCAGCAGCGCGGCATTGATGTCGGTGGCGATGACGGTGGCGCCCTCACGCACAAAGGCCTCGGCGATGGCGCGGCCAATGCCTTGGCCGGCGGCGGTGATGAAAGCGGTCTTGCCTTGCAGTCTGGGTGTCATGGTGGTGGGGTGGAGATCGGTGGGCGGAACGCCGGGGCGAATGCGGGGTCAGCCGCAACCGGGGCCCCGGGCGGGTCGACCGCGGCCTGGGGCCAGGTGCCGGCAAAGCGGTCGTGTGACTGTTGCAGGTGGGCAAACATCGCCGCGCGCGCGCCAGCGGCGTCAGCACGGGCGATGGCGTTGATCACCGCGGCATGTTCGGCCAGCGCCAGACGCCAGGTGGGTGTGGTCTCGAAATGCTGGCCGAGTTGCTCGAACAAGGGGTTGTTGCGCTCGTCGAACAGCTCGGTCACGGTGCGCAGCAGCGGGCCGTTGTCCGCCGCCTCGGCAATGCGCAGGTGAAACAGCCGGTCGCCCCGGGTGGGCGGCCGGCCGGCGGCCACGTCCTCGGTCATCAGCGCCAGCGCCTCGCGCAGACACTCGACGGCGGCGGCGTCCATCTGCTGTGCAGCCAGGGCCGCCAGCTCACACTCCACCACCTGGCGGGCGCGGATGATCTCGAAAGGGCCAAAGGCGGCGTCAACCCGCGGCGCACTGGTCGACGGATCCCGGGCGATCACGACGATGCCCGAGCCCGGGCGCACCGCCACCAGGCCCTCGACCTCCAGCGCGATCAGCGCCTCGCGCACCGACGGCCGCGACACGCCGAGCTTCAGCGCCAGGTCGCGCTCGGGTGGCAGCCGGCTGCCCACGCTGAACTCGCCCGCACGGATCAAACCGCGCAGCTGGTCTGCAATCTGGCGGTACAGGCGGCGGGGGGCGAGGGTCTGGATCGGCACGGGGCGGGGCGGGGCGGGGCGGGGCGGGGCTTGGCGGGCGGGCGGGCGGGCGGGCGGGCGGGGGTAAGACTGCATCACCAGACCAGCGCGGTCAATTGGTCAGGCCAATTGACCGCCAGTGTCGCCTGACCCTTCCGGCCCGCGGCTGCGGGATTACCCTTTCATCCGATCGCTTTTGTCGGTGGGCACCGCCCATCGGGGCACGCCGGACCGGCGCCTGCGCGCCTGCGCGCCCCTGTGCGAATGCGTCTGTGCGCCTGTGCGCCATGCCGCAAGCTACCAGCGGCAGCCCTTTTCACGCAGGGCGTCAAGCGCCAACGGCACCACCGCGGCGAGGCCCAGACTGCCGTAGGCCTTGCGGCAATCGGGCTTGGCGGCCTTGGCAATGTCGCCGGCCAGCTTGCTGTTGTCCTCGGGGGGGTGCGGCAGCATCGGCAACAGGCCGCGGCTGCCTTGGGCCGAAATTGCCCCGCCGCGGGGGCGCACCAGCTCCAAATTCAGCCGGGGCGCACTCGCCGGCAGCGACGGCGGGGTGGCCACGTCCTGGCCCAGACGCGCGCCGGCGTCACGCGCTCCACCCGGCGACGGTGTGTGCGGCCCGGCCGAAGTGGGCAAGGCATTGCCGGTAGCAGGGCTGACCGGCGCCTCACGCGCCAACGGCAGCGCCGGCCGTTGCGGCGCTGCGGCGGTTGCCGGATTCGCCAACGGGCGGGTGGCCAGTGGCGGCGCGGGCACTTCCGCGTCCGTCGCCATCGGCGGCGCCTGCGCAGGCACAGAGGGCGCTGTCGGTGCGGTCAAGGTCTGGGTGGCAAAGGCTGGCAGCGGTACCGCCTCGGCCGGCGTGGCCTGCAAGGCCGGAGCAGACAGGGCCTGGATCGGCCGCAGCGGCACGGCCAACGGCAAGGCTCGGGGCGGGGCGGGCAGTACGACCGGTACTGGAGTTGGCGTTGGCGTCGGCGCTGGTGCTGGTGCTGGTGCTGGTGCTGGTGCTGGTGCTGGTGCTGGTGCCAGTGCTGGCGTTGGCGTTGGCGTTGGCGTTGGCGTTGGCGTTGGCGTTGTCGTCGGTGTCGGTGTCGGTGTCGGTGTCGGTGTCGGTGTCGGTGTCGGTGTCGGTGTCGGTGCCAGTGCTGGCGTTGGCGTTGGCGTTGGCGTTGGCGTTGGCGTTGGCGTTGGCGTTGGCGTTGGCGTCGGCGTTGGCACTGGGGCCGGCCGTGCCGCCGGCACCGGCATGGCCGGCACCACGACGGCAGCAGCCACCACTGGCGCGGGTTCCACCATCGGCGCAAGTGCCTGCATTGGCTCAACCGCTGCCGAGAGTGCCGGCGCAGCGGTGGGGGTCGACAGCGGGCTTGGCGCTGTCAGGATCGGGGCTGCCGGCGACGGCGACGGCATCGGCAGCGTGGCCGGGCGGGCGGCAGCGGCCTCGGTTGCCGTCACGCTGCTGTCGGCAGCACGGTCCTGCCAGTGGCCCAACCGTGCGGCGCCGGTGGCCTGCTGTGCCCGGGGCAGGTCCTCTGGCGCGCGCACCGCGCCGCCCCAGCGCTGCTGCGTCGCTGTGCCTTCGGGCCCGGTGTAGGTTTCGGCCGCCACGGTGGACTCGGGCTGCCCGGCCTTGTCACCACCCACCAGCTGGACGTTGAGCGCGCCCCACACGCCCTCGCCCGGTCGGGCGCTGCCACCCGGCGTGTTGCCAAACACCAGCACCAGCAGCACATGGATCAGCAGCGCCAGCGTCAGACACTGCGCCATCGACGGCCGCGGGCGGGCGAAATTCGGCCACTGCAGGCGCAGCGGCGCAGGCGGCGGCGGCTCAGCCGACAACGCACAGTAGGGGTTGGCCGTCGCGGCTTGCATCGGGTGTTGATGCTGCCAGAAGCACAGGCGATTTGCTCCGCCAGCGCCGCCCCGGCATCACCGGAACAATGGCGCAAAGCGCCCGTTGATCCCGCAACGGCACCGGCTGCGGGTAGAAATCAGCCCGAGCAGCCGCGTCGATCCTGTCCTGCCGGCAAGGCCCGGTCAGCCGCGGCCAACAAACGGCATCTTGGTGGCCATCACCGTCATGAACAGGATGTTGGCACCCAGCGGCAGGCGGGCCATCGCCATGAAGCTGTCCACCACCGACGACACGTCCATGCGCGCTTCGGGCTTGATGCTGCCGTCCGCCTGGGGCACGCCCTTGACCATGCGCTCGGTCATGTCGCTGGCGACGTTGCCGATGTCGATCTGGCCCACCGCGATGTCAAACGGCCGGCCGTCCAGTGACGCCGCCCGCGTCAGGCCGGTGACGGCGTGCTTGGTGGCGGTGTAGGCCATCGATCCCGGGCGCGGCGCATGGGCCGAGATCGAGCCGTTGTTGACGATGCGCCCGCCTTGCGGCGACTGCTCGCGCATCAGCTTGAAGGCCTGCGACAGGCAGAAAAACGCGCCGTTCAGGTTGGTGTCCACCGCACGGCGCCAGGTCACTGCGTCGATTTCGTCCGGTGTTTGCACCGGCAGCGACACACCCGCGTTGTTGAACAGCAGGTCGAGCCGGCCAAACCGTTGGCGGATGGTGTCAAACATCCGGGCCACCGCAACGTCGTCACCCACGTCGCAGGGCAGCGCGACGGCGCGGTCTGCGATGTCGCCCCAGGGGTCACCGGCTTGGGCGATGGCAGCGGCCAAGGCGTCGGCCCGGCGCCCGGTGTAGACCACCCGCCAGCCGTCGGCCAGCAACGCCTTGGCGCAGGCCAGACCGATGCCGGACCCGGCCCCTGTGACCAGGGCAATGCGGTTATGAGGGGCGACAGTGGTCATGGACAGGTCTCAATGGTGTGATGATTGTCAGAGTCTGCCACAGGCCGACCGCCGTGCGGGGCGACGGCGGCCCGCAGGCCTGGTCCGGACCAGCCGGACCGAGTCAAGCCGGCAAGGGCACGCCAGCGCCCACGACCGGCGCTGCCGGCAGGTCCCGCCCGCGGGTCAACAGCCGTTCGATCAAGGCCCGCACGCTGCGGACCTGCGTGCCAAAGGGCAAGGCACCGACACCGCGGAAATACAGCCCCTTTTTAAGGTCGCCACGCAGCGCCGCGGCCAGCTGGTTGTCGATGCAGAACTGGCCCCAGCCGGGGGTGCCGTCGCGCAACCCGCATTGGGCCAGGCAGTCAAAGGCCTTGGTGCAGCGCGACTTGGCATGGGCCACCGCCTGCAGCCGCGGCTCGATCTTGAGGTAGGCCCGCAGCCAGGCTGTGCCCACCGCGCGCGCCGGCAGGCCGGCCACGCTGGTGAACTCGACCAGGTCCTCGTCGCGGGCGTCGGCCAGCACCCGTTTGAAGGCGTCACTGGCATCACATTCGGTGGTCACGGCAAAGGGCGTGCCCAGTTGCACACCGGCCGCGCCCAGGGCTTGCAGCCGGATGATGTCCTCGCAGGTGCGGATGCCGCCGGCGGCAATCAGCGGGATGCAGCCCTCCAGCCCGGCCTTGCGCAAGAACGCCAGCGACTCCGGGATCACCCGCTCGAAGTCGAACCGCGGGTCGTTCAGGTCGGCGATGCGGGCCGCGCCCAGGTGGCCGCCCGCCAGCCGCGGGTGCTCGATCACGATGGCATCGGGCAGGCGCTTCTTGCGCTCCCATTTCTTGACGATCAGTGCCACGCCCCGGGCGTCGCTGAGGATGGGCACCAGCAGCGCCTGCGGATGGTCGGCGGCCAAATCAGGCAGATCGAGCGGCAAGCCGGCGCCCACCACCACCATGTCCACCCCGGCGTCGAGCGCGCGCCGGACGTAGGCCGCGTAGTCGCTGACCGCCCGCATCACGTTCATCGCGATCAGGCCGCGGCCACCGGCGGCGGTGCGTGCAGCCCGAACTTCGCGCTCGACAGCCTCCAGGTTGGCGGCGTCGATCTGCGCTTTGGTGTCGGCATCGCAGCCCACACGCAGGGCCAGGCCCTCGGTGCGCGCCATCAGGTCGGGATGGTGGCGCCGCAAATCCACCGCGCTGAGCGTGCCCACCCCGCCTTGCGCGGCCACCGCGCCGGCCAGCCGGTGCGCCGACACGCCCACACCCATGCCGCCCTGCACGATCGGCAGCAGCCGGCGGCCGGCCAGCGTCAGCGATTTCAGACCGCTCGCGGCCAGCACCTGCAAAAGATGGGCCGGGATGGCGGCGGGGGCGGCGGCAGCGGAGGTGGCTGATGGGGTGGCAGAGGGCATGGTGGCTTTGGCGGCAGGCAAGCCCGCAGGGTCGGCAAATGCAGTCGGCATGGCATGCCAGCCGCGCGGCGGCCGAGGGTGGTCTGAGCAAACAACAGGCTAAACCCCGGCGGTGGCGCCCACCTTGATGAGGATCAGGGTATTGGGGATCGTCGGCAACCGCAGCGTCGGCCACCCGCCGGCCACCCGCTGGCCACCCGCTGGCCGCCCGCTGGGCGACGGCGCCATGACGCTGCCGGCGCCAGCGGCTAGCATGCGGACCCCGAACCCTTCGAGTCCGCCATGAGCAGCCCCCAACGCATCGCGATCATCCCCGGCGACGGCATCGGCAAGGAAGTGATGCCCGAGGGCCGCCGTGTGCTGGACGCCGCCGCCCGCCGCTTCGGCCTGGCGCTGGACTTCACGCCCATCGAATGGGCCAGCTGCGACTACCACGCCCAGCACGGCCAGATGATGCCCGACGACTGGAAGGCGCAGATCGGCGGCATGGACGCGATCCTGTTCGGCGCGGTGGGCTGGCCGGCGCAGGTGCCCGACCACATCTCGCTGTGGGGCTCGCTGTTGAAGTTCCGCCGCGAGTTCGACCAGTACATCAACCTGCGGCCGGCGCGGCTGTTCGAGGGCGTGCCCTGCCCCCTGGCCGGCCGCAAGCCCGGCGAGATCGACATGCTGATCGTGCGTGAAAACACCGAGGGCGAGTACAGCGCCGTGGGCGGCGTGATGTTTGGCGGCACCGAGCGCGAGTTTGTGCTGCAAGAGAGCGTGTTCACCCGGCACGGCAGCGAGCGCCTGCTGAACTACGCCTTCAACCTGGCCCGCACCCGCGCCCGCAAGCATGTGACGGTGGCCACCAAGAGCAATGGCATCGCGATCTCGATGCCCTGGTGGGACGAGCGCGCGGCCGAAGCCGCCGCCCGCCATCCCGACATCAGCTGGGACAAGCAGCACATCGACATCCTGGCCGCGCGATTTGTGTTGTCACCACAAAAGTTCGATGTGGTGGCCGCCACCAACTTGTTTGGCGACATCCTGAGCGACCTGGGGCCGGCCTGCACCGGCACCATCGGCATCGCGCCTTCAGCCAACTTGAACCCCGAGCGCAAGTTCCCCAGCCTGTTCGAGCCGGTGCACGGCTCGGCGCCCGACATCTACGGCAAGAACATTGCCAACCCGGTGGCGATGGTCTGGTCGGCGGCGATGATGCTGGACTTTTTGGGCCACCGCGACGCCCACGACGCGGTACTGCGCGCCATCGAGCAGGTGCTGCGCGACGGACCGCACACGCCCGACCTGGGCGGCAGCGCCACCACCACGCAGGTGGGCGAAGCCCTGGCGGCGCTGGTGGCCGGCGGCGTATGAGCGTGCCGAGGCAGGTCACAACACGATGGAGCACACCGAAGCCGTCGTGATCGGTGCCGGCGTGGTCGGCCTGGCGGTGGCACGCGCGCTGGCCGCGACCGGCCGAGAGGTCGTCATCCTGGAGGCCGAAAACGCCTTTGGCACCATCACCAGCGCCCGCAACAGCGAGGTCATCCACGCCGGCATCTACTACCCGACCGGCTCGCTGCGGGCGCAACTGTGTGTGCGCGGCAAACAGCTGCTCTACGCCTATTGCGCCGACCACGGCGTGGCCCACCGCCGCTGCGGCAAGCTGGTGGTGGCAACCGACGCCGCCGAGCTGCCGGCACTGCATCGGCTGCAGGCCACCGCGCTGGCCAATGGCGTGGCCGACCTGCAATGGCTCACGCCCGACCAGGCCAGTGCGCTGGAGCCCGCGCTGCACAGCGTCGGCGCGCTGCTGTCGCCGTCCACCGGCATCATCGACAGCCATGGCCTGATGCTGGCCTTGCTGGGCGACGCCGAGCGCTGCGGCGCGGTGCTGGCGCTGTGCTCGCCGGTGCAGGGCTGGCGCGTCACGCCGCACGGCATAGAACTGGATGTCGGCGACAGCGCCAGCCCCGACACGGCGATGACGCTGCGCGCAGGTGTGGTGGTCAACAGCGCCGGCCTGGGCGCGCCGGCGCTGGCCCGCCGGCTGGCGGGCCTGGATCCGGCCGGCGTGCCGCGCGACCATCTGGCCAAAGGCTGCTACTTCACGCTGCCCGGCCGGGCGCCGTTTTCGCGGCTGGTCTACCCAGCGCCCGGCCAGAGCAGCCACCTGGGCGTGCACCTGACGTTGGACCTGGGCGGCCAGGCCCGCTTCGGCCCCAGTTTCGAGTGGGTGGACCAGGTCGACTACAGCGTGCCCGCCGCCGGTGCCGATGCGTTTTATGCCGAGGTGCGGCGCTACTGGCCCGCCCTGCCCGACGGCGCGCTGCAACCGGGCTATGCCGGCCTGCGGCCCAAGATCAGCGGCCCGGGCGAGCCAGCGGCCGACTTCCGCATCGACGGGCCCGAGTTGCACGGCGTGCCGGGGCTGGTCAACCTGTACGGTATCGAGTCGCCCGGGCTGACCTCGTGCCTGGCGATTGCAGAGCAGGTGGCCGCCCTGCTCGACTAGCCCGAGCCTGGCCACCGCAGCGGCGCTGCGAGATACTGGTTGTCATCACTGTCGCCGAAAGATGACCATGCGCCCAGACAGCACCCGCTCGGCTCCGCTTTGGTTGATCTCGACCCTCGTTGCGACATTGGCACTGGTCGGTTGTCAGGGTGATGACGAAGCCAAATCGATCGCATCGGCCCGCGCCTCGCTCGAAAAAAACGATGTCGAAGCCGCACGCCTGGGGCTGAAGTCGCTGCTGCAGTCCAAACCGGAATCCGGTGAAGCCCGCTTCCTGCTCGGCAAGCTGATGCACGACAGCCGCGAGATGCCAGAGGCTGAGGCCGAGTTGCGTCGCTCACTCGATGCCGGCCACCCCGAAGCCGCGGTGCTGCCAGTGCTGGCCGACACCCTGTTGGCACTTGGCAAGGGTAAATTGCTGCTCGAGCAGTACGGCAAGACCGCACTGCCCGCGGCCCACGAAGACGCCGAACTGAAGACGGCGCTGGCCGCTGCACAGGCGGCAGCGGGTGAACTCGACACCGCCGGCATTCTGCTGGACCAGGCCTTGCAGCGGGTTGCCGACCATCCGCCGGCACTGCTGTTGCGGGCCAAGTTGGCGGCCACGCGCGGCGACAGCCCCGGCGCGCTGAGCCAGGTGGCAACGCTGCTGCAACGGTTGCCGACCGATGCCCCGGCCTGGGCATTCAAGGGCGACCTGCTGCAATTGCTCAACCCTGGCGAGCCCGGGCCTGCCATTGCCGCCTGGCGTGAAAGTGCCAGGCTGGATCCCGGCAACGCTGGCGTTCAAGCGGCGCTGGTTGGTGCGCTGATCTCGGCCAGGGATCTCGACGCCGCTCAAACGCAGTGGGCAGCCATGAAAAAGGCTCTACCGAAGCATTCACAAACGCTGATGCTGGAGGGCCAACTGGCCTACCAGCGCGGCGATGCCAAACGCAGCCGCGACCTCGCCCTTCAATTGCTTAGGGTTGCGCCGGAAGATCCCCGGCTGCTGCTGGCCGCCGGCCAAGCCGAACTCAAGCTCGGCAACCTGGCACAAGCCGAGAACCACTTTGCCGAAGCCTTGCAATTTGCACCCAAGGTGGCCGCGCCACGCCGCCTGCTGGCCGAGGCTCAACTGCGCTCGGGTCAGACAGACAAAGCCCTGGCCACCCTCAAGCCGCTGCTCGACGCCAAGCAGCCCGAGGCCGCCGTGCTGGCGCTGACGGCGCGGGCTCAATTGACCCAGGGCGATTTCAGGGCCGCCGAGACCAACTTCAGCCGCGCCGCCAAGCTCGAACCCAACAACCCGCGACTGCAGGCGGCAGTGGCGATTTCACGGGTCGCCAAGGGTCAGGAGTCGGCCGGTTTCGAGTCATTGCAAACACTTGCCAGCGCGGACAAAGGCACTGCGATCGATCTGGCGCTGATCAACACCCGGTTGCACCGCAACGATCTGGCTGGGGCGCTGAAGGCGCTGGACGCGTTGTCCGCCAAACAGCCCGACGACCCGCTGCCAGACCAGTTGAGGGGCCGCATCGCTGGGCAACGCAAGGACAGTGCCGCAGCGCGCAAGCACTTTGAGCAGGCACTGAGCAAGAACCCTGACTACCTGCCAGCGCTGGCAAGTCTGGCAGCGTTGGACCTTGCAGCCCAGCAACCAGACCCGGCACGCGCACGCTACGAAGCCGCAGTGCAGCGCAACCCCAGGCTGGTCGGGGCACTGATGGCGCTGGCCGAGCTCAACACACGCGGCAACGGGAAGCCCGAAGACACCGCGCGTTGGCTGGATCGGGCGGTCACTGCGGACCCAACCGACGCCCGACCGCGGCTGCTGCTGGTCGATCACCACCTGAGCATGGGCCAGACCAAGGCCGCTTTGCTCGCCGCCCAGTCCGGCGTCACCGCCTTGCCCGACAACGCCGAATTGCTCGATCGCCTCGGTCGCGTCCACTTGACCAGCGGCGACGTGCAGCAGGCGATCAGCGCGTTCAACAAGCTTTCAGCGCTGCAGCCAAAGTCGGCCCTGCCGCAGTTGCGGCTGGCCGATGCCCAGTCCGCAGCCAAGCAGCCCAGCGCCGCCGCCGCCGCGGTGCGCCGGGCAATCGCGATCGAACCGGAGTCACCGATAGCGCAGCAGGCTGCGGCCAAGCTGGCGCTCAATCAGCAAAAGCCGGCGCAGGCTTTGTCCCTGGTTCGCAAGCTGCAAAACATGTATCCCTCCGACCCTGTCGGCTTCATGCTGGAGGGTGAGATCGAGATGCGGCAGAAACACTGGGACGCGGCCGCCGTGGCCTTCCGCAAGGCCCTGGACAAGCCACCATCGACCGCCACCGCGCAGCGCCTGTATGCGGCGCTGATGGCGGGCAAAAAGCCCGCCGAGGCCGAAAAAACAGCGACCGAATGGCGCAAGAGCCATCCCAAGGACATGGGGTTTGTGCTTTACCTGGGCGATACCGCATTGGCGGGCAAGCAAATGGACCGGGCTGAAGCGCATTACCGCACTGTGTTGGCCAGCCAGCCGCAACAGGTGATCGCGCAAAACAACCTGGCCTACGTGCTTGCGCTGCAACACAAACCTGGCGCGGTGGCGCTGGCCGAGCAGGCTTTGACGCAATATCCGAACTCACCGGGCCTGATGGACACACTGGCCCTGTGCCTGGCCGCCGAACAGCAATTGCCCAAAGCAGTGGAACTGCAAACCAAGCTGGTACAGCTGCAACCTGCCGTACCAAAGTACCGGCTGCAACTGGCCAAGCTGCAGTTGCAGGCCGGCAAAAAGCCCGACGCCCGGGTCGAACTGGAGCGGTTGGCCAAGCTCGGCACAGCCTATCCACAACAGGCTGAGGTGGCCGAGTTGCTCCGGTCGATAGGCGGCTGAGAGCCGCTGCGAGTCCAGGGCGTGAGGCCCATCGAGCCGCGCGCGGTGCCCTGCAATTTCAGCACGCAGTTAGGCCGGGAGGGGTAGCGCGCGGGCAGTGCTTGCGGCTCGGCCGTTGCGGCCCTTGCGGCACCCGCGGCCACCGAGCCAGGCTGCACGCCGTGCAGCAATGTGCCCAGGACCTTCGAACCAATCGACAGACTGGCCCTCATGGGAGTAACCCCATGACGAAATATTTTACATATGAACACAAAATCTTTTGGCAGGGTTCGTGACGCTTGACCGTTTTCACCTATGTCAGAGGCCCGCATCAATGTATTTGGCATTATTTATGCTTGTGCCACTTTAGGGTCGGACGGTGACACCGCCTCAAAAAAATCATTTTCAATATTTGTCGCTACAGGAGCTACGTATGCGGAATCAACGATTGGTGTATGCCGGACTGCTCGCAACCCTGCTTGCCTTTGCTGCCGTGCCAGTACAAGCCGGACCCTATGCCGGCGCCTATGCCGGCGGTCCAGACGATGGTTTTATCGGTTGTGACGGTATCGGCGAATGCAGTGTCAGCCTCGACGAGGCCGGCCACATTTCGGGTTCGTTTAAAGGGTTTTTTGGCCCTTACGACGTCACGCTGAGCCACATCGCGTCATCGACCGATGCGGCGTATGCCGGACTGGAAGTCACCTCTTACTCTTTCGTCGGCAAAGGCGCCTTGGCTGCTTTCCGACTGGTCGAAGGTTCGATCGGCTTTTGTGATGTCGGCGTGACATCGGACGGTGCGTCATGCACGGACGCTACTGGCGCCTTGACCAATTTGAAAGGCGATGTGTTGGTATTCCGGCCCGGCATCATCGACGGAAATGGCTATGGCCACTCCATCATCGATGTGCTGTCGGACAGCGGCAGTGATTTCGTCTGGCAGACCGACTTCAACGTGCTGGAGATTGGACCCCAAGGCAACAACGGTGGTGTTTATCAGACGGGGCCTACCGGCTGGTATTGCGGTTCTCCTGGCTGCTCGAACCCACCCAATGCGCAAGAGCGTATGACCTGGAATTTGACCAGTGATCTACCGCCCAACAATGAAGTGCCGGAACCGGCAACGCTGGCCCTGGTCGGCCTGAGCTTGGCCGCGCTGAGCCTTTCGCGCCGCCGCAAACAGGGCTGAGTCAACGCCCTGGTGTTGCTCGTCAGGCCCCGCTTCGGCGGGGCTTTTTGGTTTTTGGTGCACGCGCAACGCTGATCAAGACATTCGAACGTTCGCCTCAAACACAGCGAATGGCCAGCCGCTGCCTGCTGAGCAGAATCCTTTGAATCCGCTGCGACCTTCGCGGCGTCAACGCGGCCCCGCCGCAGAGGATCCAGCCCCATGAGCGCCATCGTCATCGTCTACCACAGCGGCTACGGCCACACGGCCAAGGTCGCAGAGGCGGTTGCCGCCACCAGCGGCGCCCAACTGCTGACCATCGATGCCGAGGGCAACCTGCCCGAAGGCGGCTGGGACGCGCTGGCAGCGGCCAAGATGGTCGTTTTTGGCTCGCCCACCTACATGGGCAGTGTGAGCTGGCAGTTCAAGAAGTTCGCCGATGCGTCCAGCAAGCCCTGGTTCAGCCAGGTCTGGAAGGACAAGCTGGCCGCCGGATTCACCAACTCGGCATCGCTGAACGGCGACAAGCACTCCACCCTGCACTACCTGATGACGCTGGCGATGCAGCACAGCATGCTTTGGGTGGGCACCGGCTTGATGCCCGCCAACAGCAAGGCCGCCAGCCGCGCCGACACCAACAACCTGGGCTCGTTTGCCGGCCTGATGACCGCCACACCGTCTGACGCCAGCGCTGACGAGATGGTGGCCGGCGACATCGCCACCGCGCGCCAGTTTGGCGAGCGCCTGGCCGCCACCGTGGCCCGCCTGATGGCCTGATGGCCAGAAGGCCCCGACCCAGCCCGGCTAACGCAGCCGCTGCAGCGTGCAGGCCGGGTCCGGCGGGCGGCCGGTGAGCGCCCGCCGCAGGCCGGCGTCAAAAGCCGCCTGGCGCAGCGGCTCCAGCCAGAACTCGTAGGCGCCCAGGCTCATCGCCCGGATCGTGTCCATCGTGCCCCGCTCGGCGGTCAGCACCGCCACGCGCAGGCCTCGTCGGGCGATATCGCCATTGAGCCTGCGCATCACCTCGGCTCCACCCAGGTCCGGCACCCGAAGGTCCAGCAGCACCAGATCGGGTGGCTCGGACAGCGCCCGTTGCACGCCCTCCAGCCCGCTGCTGACCTGTTGCAGCCGGATACCGTCGTGCGCGTCCAGCAGCTGCCGAACACGGGTCATGCGCGGGGCGTCGTGGCCGATCAGCAGCAGCGTGCCGCGCAGCGGCGGGGCAACACGGTCGACAACATCATCAACAGTCAACGCAACAGCCATGGCGCGCACCCGGTTGGTCAGGCGGCCACGCCGAAGTACTGGGCCGCGCTGATCGCAGCATAGCCCGCCCTGGCCGGTCAAAGGTTACGGGCAGATGTCAGTCTGCAAAAAGTCTTTGCGGACACCCGGCTAAACCGCTCAGCCCTGCTTGCTGCCCTTGTCGGCCACCGGCGCACCGGATGCCTTCCAGGCTTCGAAGCCGCCGGCGATGTGCCCCACCTCATCCAGGCCCATCTGCTGCACCGTCTGGGTGGCCAGCGCCGAACGCCAACCCGCGGCGCAGAACAGCACATAGCGTTTGCCAGGCTCGCTGAAGACCGGCTTGTGGTAGGGCGAGGCCGGATCGACCCAGAACTCCAGCATGCCGCGCGGTGCGTGGAAGGCGCCGGGGATCACGCCCTCGCGCTCAAGCTCACGGATGTCGCGCAGGTCGATGAACTGCACGTCATCGCGGCCGTGCAGCGCGCGTGCGTCTTCGATGCTGTAGGTGGTGATGACGTCCAGCGCATCATCGACCATGGACTTGACCGTCTTTTTCACGCTGGGCTCCGTGCTGCGGCCCCCCGGGCCACCATGGCGCAGTATTGCGCCGGCGGCCATGGTCAGGCAAGACCCAGCCGCCACAGCGACGTCAGCTCGGCCGCCCGCGCCGCGTGCAGCGGGTCGGCGGCGTCCGCTGCCTTGCGGTGTAGCGGCCGGGTGTCGATGCGGCCCAGCACACGCAGGCCGCCTGCGGCGATCCAGCCCTGCAACTCGGCCCGGCTGCGCAGGCCCAGGTGCTCGGCCAGGTCCGACAGGATCAGCCAGCCCTCGCCACCCGGCACCAGGTGCGCCGCCAGGCCAGCAAGAAAGCCCCGCAACATGCGGCTGTCGGGGTCGTAGACAGCGGCGTCCAGCGCCGAGTTGGCCGGCGCCGGCACCCACGGCGGGTTGCACACGACCAGGCCGGCACGGCCGTCTGGATACAGATCTGCCGCCTGAAGCGTGACGGCGCCGGCCAGGCCCAGCCGGCCCAGGTTGTCGGCGCTGCAGGCCAGCGCTGCGGGTGACAGGTCGGTGGCGGTGACGCGCAGTTGGCGCCGCGCCAGCACCGCCGCCAGCACGCCCGTGCCGCAGCCGATCTCGAAGGCACCGTGCCGCGCCGCAGCGGCCGGCAGCGGCGCCTTGGCCACCAGGTCGACATACTCGCCCCGCACCGGCGAAAACACGCCGTGGTGCGGGTGAATGGCCGCGCCCAGCGCCGGGATCATCACGCCCTTCCTGCGCCACTCGCAGGACCCCACCAACCCCAGCAACTCGCGCAGCGAGCCAACGTAGTGCTCGTGCACCGGCCCGTGCGCCATCGCGCCGGCGGCGCGCAGGTCGGGGGCGCGGCGCAGCGGCACGCCGTGGTCGGCATCAAACGGCAGCAGCAAGTGGCCCAGGATGCGCGCCCGACGGGCCTGCGCGTCGCGCTGGGCCAGAAAGATGGCCGTCAGCGACGCGGGTGGGCGGGCCGGCGCGCCGCCGCGCGCCTGGCGGGCGTCGAGCCGGCGCCCCAGGGCCTGCAGCAGGTGGCGGGCGTTTTGGTAGTCACCGCGCCACAGCAGGCCGGTGCCGTCCTGGGCCAGCCGAAACGCTGCGTCTGCGCTCAGGCGGTCGTCGGCCAGCACCGCGCGCATTGGCGCCGGGTGGCCAGCCAGCGAGCGCCACCGGGCGTGCTGCGGTTGGCCGGCATCGTCCAGCCAGGTGATCTGCGGTGCGGCATCGCTCATGGCGCGATTCTCGCTGGCGCCAATGGCGTGAATCCGCACCAGTCCAGTGCCTTCCATCAGGCATGACCGCAAGTCGGTCGCTTCGTTCGTGGGGGTCGCGCCAGTTTCAACCGGCCGACAGCGGCGCTTCGGTGCATCATCTTGGCAGCCGCTGCGCGACGTCCATCGACGTCGTCTCCTCACCGATCGAACCCCGGCAACCCCGCGACCGGACGACCACCATGACTCTCAAACCAGTTTTTGCCGCGGCAGTCAGCCTACTAACCTGCCTGTCGGCCAACGCTGCCTCCGCGGACCTGAGCGGCTACACGCTCAGCTACGACGACACCACCAGCTTCACCGCCGTCGACTTCACCTTCGGCGACGGCACCAACGAAGGCTTTGGCTGGAACGTTGCCAATACCGTCGGTGTGGTCAGCGCAGGCCAAGGTTTGCTGACTGCCACCTTTGCATTGCCGTCGTTCACGATCACCGCCAAACCCGGGTTCACGCTGTCGGGCATCACCGGCTCTCTGGGCAACCTGGTGTTCAACGAGGTTGGCACCGGGGCCAGCACCAGCGCGTCAGCGGCCGGCAACGTGGCGATCAACGGCTTGCCGGCCGGCGTGTTCGGCGGTGCACTGCTCAAGAACACCACCTTCTCAGCCGGCACCTACAACTCGGGCTACTACGCGCGCCAGGGCACCATGGGTACACCGTCGTACGACTCACTGCGCTTCAGCGGCGGCTTGCTGACCCTGACGGCATCGGCGGGCGCTGGCCAGTTTGCCAGCGTGATCGGCAACGATCAAAACACACTCAGCTTCTCTGTGGTGCCCACCGCGGTGCCCGAGCCCGAGTCCGTTGCGCTGATGCTGGCCGGCTTGGTGGCGGTTGGCACGCTGGCGCGTCGTCGGCAAGGCTGATCACTTGAGGCCGCTCGTGTAGCGGCTGGTGTAGCGGCTGGTGGGGGCCACTGCGCCGCAACCCAAAAGGGCCCTCCGGGGCCCTTTTGCATGGGGCCGGCATACCGGACGACATCGGTCCATCCCGGCCGGCAACCGGCTGTCAGCGCAGGATGTCGGTCTGTCGCAATGGGCTGTTAGCAGGGCGTGGGGATGCCTAGAGTTCATCCCACAGCAACACACACCCCCTTTGGAGCACCCCATGACCACCACCGCCCGCCGCACCGCCCCGATCACCCGCCAGCCGGTCCAGACCGTCAGTGCGCTCAGCCTGGCGCTGCTGGTCACGCTGGCCACGCTGGGCGGCATGAACCGCCTGGCCACCGAGCAACATGCCAGCAGCATGCAGGCACGGGCCGCGGCGGTGCAGCAGGCCCAGGCCATCAGCCCTGCCGCCGACCGCAGCTGACACCGGCAGTGCGCGATGCGGTCTTCGCACCGCGCGCGCAGCGATGTCCGGTGTTTGCGCCACGAGCCAAACCAACCCGTCGTGACGCCCGATCCGCACTGGCAGACCCACAATCGGGTCATGCCGCCGACCTGGATGCTGGACCTGGCTCTGGCCACCGCCGCGCTGGTGATGGCGCTGGCGCTGCGCCCCTGGCGCGCCGTGGGCGCTGCCGGCCCGCCCTGGCCCTGGCTGGCCTGGGCGGCGGTGCTGCCGCTGATGTGGGGCGCCGACCGCTACGCCGCCATGCCGATCGTGCAGCCACTGTCCGGTGCGGCACTGCTGGTGTTGTGCGCCGGCTGGCCGCTGGCAGTGCTGGTGCTGGTGCCAGTGGCTGCCGTGACCGGCTGGATGGGTGACCTGGGCTGGACCGAGGGCCTGCACCGCGCTGTCTGGCTGGGCATGGTGCCGGCCACCTTGACGCTGGGCCTGGGCGCACTGGTTCGGCGGGCCTTGCCGCACCACCTGTTCGTCTACATCCTGGGGCGGGGCTTTTTTGCCACGCTGCTGGCCGCCACGCTGGCCGGCGCCGGTGCCATGCTGCTGAGCCCGCTGCCCGCCGGCATCTCGGCTGAAGACCTGCTGCTGGCGCGGGGCCTGGCGGCGTCGGGCGAGGCCTTCATTACCGGCATGCTGGTGGCGATTTTTGTCGCCTTCCGGCCGCACTGGCTGGCCACCTACTCGGACCGGCTGTACCTGCAGCCGCTGCTGTAGCGGCCCGCCGCGGACTGGGCGCCGCCCAGGCAGCCCCCAGCCCGGCCGGGGTCAGGCCAGCGCCCGACCGATCAGGATCTTCTGCACCTCGGACGTGCCCTCGTAGATCTGGCAAACCCGCACGTCTCGGTAAATGCGCTCGACCGGGAAGTCGCTCAGGTAGCCGTAGCCGCCCAGCACCTGGATGGCGCCCGAGCACACGGCCTCGGCCATCTCGCTGGCCATCAGCTTGGCCATCGCCGCCTCTTTCAGGCAGGGCCGGCCGGCGTCTTTCAGGCAGGCGGCATGCCAGATCAGCTGGCGCGTGGCCTCGATCTGGGTCGCCATGTCGGCCAGCTTGAACTGCACCGCCTGGTGCTGAAAGATCGGCACGCCAAACGCCTGGCGGTCCTTGCTGTAGGCCAGCGCCACCTCAAAAGCGGCGCGCGCCATGCCAAGCGCCTGGCTGGCGATGCCGATGCGGCCGCCCTCCAGACCCGAGAGCGCAATCTTCAAGCCCTGGCCCTCGTCGCCAATGCGGTTGGCCGCAGGCACCCGGCAGTTGTCGAACAGGATCTGCGCGGTGTCGCTGGCATGCTGACCCATCTTGTCCTCGACCCGCGCCACCGTGTAGCCGGGCGTGGTGGTGGGCACCAGAAAAGCGCTGATGCCGCGCTTGCCGGCGGCCTTGTCGGTGACGGCCATGACGATCGCCACGTCACCGTTCTTGCCGCTGGTGATGAACTGCTTGACGCCGTTCAGCACGTAGTCGTCGCCGTCGAGCACCGCGCTGGTCTTGAGCCCACCCGCCTCCGAGCCCACATGCGGCTCGGTCAGGCAAAACGCGCCCAGCATGTCGCCACGCGCCAGGGGTTTGAGAAAGCGCTGCTTCTGGTCCTCGTTGCCAAAGGCCATCAGGATCGAGCAGACGGGGCAGTTGTTGACGCTGACGATGGTGCTGGTGGCGCCGTCGCCAGCGGCGATTTCTTCCAGCATCAGCGCCAAGGCCAGGTAGTCCAGGCCGGCGCCGCCGTACTCGGTGGGCACGGCCACGCCGTAACAGCCCAGCGCCGCCAAGCCACGCAGTTGCGCCGCCGGGAACTGCCCGCTCTTGTCCCAGGCGGCGGCATGCGGCGTGATCTCAGCCTGCACAAACTGGCGCACGGCGTCTTGCACCGCCTGATGGTCTTCACTGAGCAGCATCGGGTTTCATGTCCTGGAGGTCTTCCTGGTGGGCCACCGCCAGCAGCACTTGCGGGCCGTGGGGGCCGCGCATCAGCTGGTAGCCGGTGTGGAACTGTTGCAGCAGGCTGCCATCGGCGCGTTGCAGCGTCCAGTGCAGGTGCGCAAACGCGTGGTGTGCGCCCATGGGCTGGTGCGCGGTGATCTGGAAGTCGGCGTGGTGGTAGCCGTTGTGTCGGTAGAGGTCACACAAGGCGTGGTGGTTGGCGCGCATGGCCGCGTCATCGGGCCACCAGGTCAAACGCGCTGCGCCTGCCGGCCCGTGGTTGTCGGCAATACCGCTGGCGCCCCGCCACAGGTCAGCCACCGCATCACCGTCCAGCCGGTCGAAGGCGGCGCGGTAGCCCTCAAAAAAAGCCTGAACCTCATCGCGGCTCACACCGTTGACGCCTTGATCAAATTGGCGCCGCGGCTCAGGCGCACCGAGCGGTGGCAACGGTCGCCTGAGTCGATCAGGGCTTCGGTCAGGGATCGAGTGTCAGACATGGTCAATGCGATGGGTGGCCGAGACACAGCAATGTACCGGGGGTCCGGCAGGATCAAAGCATCTCGACCGTTAGCGCGGTGGCCTCCCCACCACCGATGCACAAGGCCGCCACCCCCCGCTTCAAGCCGCGCTTGCGCAGCGCGCCCAGCAGCGTGACCACGATGCGCGCGCCCGACGCACCGATCGGGTGGCCCAGCGCACAGGCGCCGCCGTGCACGTTGACAATGCCGTGCGGCAGGCCGAAATCAGCCATCGCCGCCATCGTCACGGCGGCAAAGGCCTCGTTGACCTCCCACAGGTTGATGCTCTTGGCATCCCAGCCGCTCTGCTTGAGCACCTTGTTGATCGCGCCGGCCGGCGCAGTGGCAAACCACTGCGGCTCTTGCGCAAACACCGCCTGGCCGGCGATCCGGGCAATCGGCGTGGCGCCCAGGCTGCGGGCGGTGGACTCGCGCATCAGCACCAGCGCGGCCGCGCCGTCAGAGATGCTGGACGCATTGGCGGCCGTGATCGTGCCGTCTTTCTTGAACGCCGGCTTCAAGCCCGGGATCTTGTCGAGCTTGGCCTTGCGGGGCTGCTCGTCCATCGCAATCACGGTGTCGCCGGCCTTGCCCGGCACGGTGACCGGCGCCATCTCCCAGTCGAAGCTGCCGTCCTCGTTGGCCAGCCGGGCGCGGCTGGTGGAGGTGATCGCAAACTGGTCTTGCGCCTCGCGGCTGAAGCGGTACTTGTCAACGCACTGCTCGGCAAACACGCCCATCGCCTTGCCGCGCTCGTAGGCGTCTTCCAGGCCGTCCATCGCCATGTGGTCGAACAGCTGCGCCGCGCCGTACTTGACGCCCTTGCGCGCAAACATCAGGTGCGGCGCGTTGCTCATGCTCTCCATGCCACCGGCCAGTATCACGTTGGCGCTGCCGGCGGCCAGCATGTCATGGGCAAACATCATCGCCCGCATGCCGCTGCCGCACATCTTGCTCAGCGTCACCGCGCCGGTGCTGTC
>JANMXG010000080.1:0-14547 GCA_031394235.1 Betaproteobacteria bacterium | reverse complement strand
ATTCCCTGCCCCACCATGCACGGCCAGACCCGCGATCTTTTTGACGAAACACCAGCGCCGGATGTCCGCGGTTACCTGGCGGCATTTGATGCCTGGCTGACCAGCCAAAAACGCCATGGCGCGCTGCGGGAGCACTCTTCGGTCACGGTTTACCGCAGCATGTGGGGTGCCATGGCAGTCTGGTGTGTTGAGCGCGGGTTGAGCCTCGATTTTCTGCAGGAGGACCATTTCGACGCCTACATCCAGTCGCGCGGCGGCATCGATGCCCTCACCCCGCGCCATGCCTGGCGGCTGCTGACGCTGGCCAATGCCGTGCTGGCGCACAGAGCCGATCAGGCCGCGTTGCCCCGCAACACGGCAGCCCACAGGCTGCTGCTGGCCCGGCCCGACTGGCGTTATGCCAATGCTGCGGACAAAACGCCGCTGCCCGAGCACCTGAGCCCCATCGACGCGCACCGCCTCATGGCCTGGCTGTTGAACCCCTCCACCGATGTGCAGAAGGCGATTGTTCCTGTGCAAGCCTGGCAGTCCCAGCGCAACCGGGCGGCCGTGGCGCTGCAACTGGGCGCTGGGCTGACGCCTGGCGATATCCGGGCCGCCACTGTCGACGGTGTGCTGACGCGCACGCAGCCCATTGCAGTGGCAGGGTCAGCTGCGGCTGATACGGTTGCCGACGTTGCGGCAGACAGCGGCGACAGCGGCGACAGCAGCGACAGCGGCGAGGATGGCGGCGGCAGTAGGACCAGCGATGCCACCCTGGCCGCCCTGCCCTGGATGATCCGCCTGCCCGCGCGCGGCGCGACGATGGCGCACCAAGCCCCCATCGCGCCGTGGGCCGGCAAGCTGTTGCGAACCTGGCTGGACACCCGCAGCGCGGCAGGCATCGGTGGGCCGATCTTGTTCCCGTCAACCCGCAGCGGCCGGTGCTGGGGCAAGGTGTCTCAGTACGAAACGGCCAAGACCGTGCTGGTCGCCGCGGGCCTGCCAGACAACGACGGTGGCAGTTTCAGGCTTCGCCACACTTTTGCGCTTGGGCAATTGCGCCGCGGTACCCCGCCAGAGCAGGTAGCGCAATGGCTGGGTTTGAGCGACAGCACGGCGCTGGCGCGCTACCAGCGCATGCTGACGGACCTTGTCGAAGAGGACTGACCCGTGTCCCGGCGCCTGGCGTGCTGCCGCTTTTCTGCCGAGGTCTGCCCTTCCCTGCCCTGCCCTGCCCGGCCCGGCATGGCCCAGTGCTGTTCAGGCTTCAGAACGCGCCGGTCCGGCGCCGCTTCTGGCAAATTCCGCTGCAATCGTCAGGATGTCGTCGATACCCGGCTTGTCCCACTGGTCTCCCAGTACCGACGCACCGTAGAAGCGCAGAAAGACGGCAATGACCATCCGGTGCTGCCAGCCCGACAGGTCGAATCGTTTGAGCACCTGGGTTTGCGCACTGCGCACCAGCTCATCCCGAAAGCTGTCTAGAAACACTTGTTGGGCCGTGGCCGGTAACTCGGCAAAACCCGCTTGCAGCCGGGCCTTGCGCCGGCGAAGCCATTCGTCGGTCCACGCGGCCCGGTGCGCCGTCACCTCAACAGGGCTGATACCTTCGGGCAATGCGGGCGTTGGCGCTGACGTGGCGCGCGAACCCCGCAACAGGTGTGCGCGCAGCCAACCACCGGGTTTGAACACCGCGCCCACCTTGTCCACCGGCATCTTCAGGCGCCGGTCCAGCTCGTCGAGCGCAGACACAAAAGCCGGCGCGCCGTGCCGGTGGATCAGCGCTTCGGCCTCGTTCTGGCGCACGCCCAGGTTGATGGCGCGGCCAATGGCAGGCAAGTCATCGACGACGATCTGCACCCGTGCCTGGGCGGGTTCGCTGGCGGCTGCCTTCAAATACACCTCGAACTGGATCTCGGCGATCGTGTGGTTGTCGCGTTCCTTGTGCTCGATCGGTCCGCGCACCTCCAGGTTGGTGTTGGCATTGATCTCGGCAATGGCCGGCTTGAGCACGTCGCGTTTGAAGAATCGGTACTCCGCCTTGCTGTCGTCGGTGGCAGCCCCGGTCAGCACCGGACGCCACCAGCGCCAATGCTGGCGGGCCGTGCGGTGGCCGGGGTTGTCGACATAGCGGGCGCAAATCTCGTACAGCGCCATCGACGAATGGGTGGACAGCTGGGTGATCGCCTCCAGCGACAGCCGGGCGTACCGGTCCGGGCTGAGCAGTTGCTCACGTACTTTCTGGTCATAGCGCCACCGGATGGTCACCGCGCCGGTGCGCTTGTCCTTGGTGGTGCCGGCGCCGCTCAACAGGTTGCAGGCGTCCCAGGTTTCGACTTCACCGCCAGTGGGGCTTTGCCATTCCACCGTGGTGGACATCAACTCGCGCAAGACCTTGCGGATGCTGGCGGTGTTGTTGCTGTTGTAGGCCGCATCGCTGACGATCTCGTGCAGCCGGGCTTCATACTCGTCACGCGCGCCCTCCCCTTGCGCGCGGTGCAACAGCACATTGAACAACCGCCGACCCAACAAGCTGATGCGGCGCCCACCCTGCACCGGCATCAACGCCACCGCGTTGACGTGTTTGAGCAAGAACTCATCGTCTTGCTCTGCCGGAAACAGTCGGGCTTGGTCGGACATGCCTCACTTTATACCGAACGTGAACAAAATACGCAGTTCGTGCTCACATTCAATCCAGCGCTGTCAGCCCCAACGCGGCTCACGTTTGAGACGTGTCCGGTTGCGGTGAGGCCCAAATCAGCTCACGTTCCAAGTGCGCGCCGCCGGCGTGCACTGGCAAGTCAAGACCGCAGCCCACCGGCGTCGGCGCACCAAGCAACTGCCCTGCCCCGGTCGCTGACTGACGCCGCGGTCCCGCCCCGACCCGGTCAGCCAGGTGAGTCAATTTAGGGGGCGCTGACCCGGCGACACGGCGTTGCGCTCACCCCTGTGTCCACTCACGTCTACCCCCAACGCAACTCACGTTGCTGCCCAATACAACTCACCTTTCGCCCCAAATTGACTCACCTTGACCCCCAAAGCTACTCACGCACCTGCGTTCAAGCTGTTGTCAGCATTGGGAAATTCGGTTTGCAAAAGATTTTGAAGGGTTTGAATGAACTTGAAGGTTCTAAAACAAACCGTTGGAATTGGCCCTGATCCGAAGGATTGAACCTCACAAAATCGACAGACGGGCGGGGTTTCGACCGGTTGTGGATCAGACCCGCAGCCACATTCATCAGTGATTCTGAGGATCCGATGCTCTGCCGGGAAATTGCAGGACAATCAAGGTGTTGCAAAACCGCTGAGGGCTACTGTCTTGACTACCAAAGAGTTATTGCTCGAACCGCAATCCTTGTCCGACATCATGGTCCAGGCCGACCGTGCAAGTTACCTGATGTCGGAAGTACGTGGCGCGATGTTGTCGCCAGAGCGGCGCAAGACCGCGCCGACGTTCAATGCCACGCAGCTCGCCGCTTTGTGCGAGGTTGACCGCAGCCAGATCGTCTACCGCCTTAGCAAAGGCGACCTGCCCTCGGGCCAGATCAATGCCAGCGGCAACCGACGGGAATTCTCGCTCGAAGCAGCGCGGATCTGGGTGCGTGAATACCGGGTGTCCAGGTTGCGGCCGGCGGGTGCCGGAGCGGTCTGCATCTCGGTGGCCAATTTCAAGGGCGGCGTGGGCAAGACGACGACTGCAATGACGCTCGCCCAGGGCTTGTCCCTGAGGGGCCACCGGGTGTTGTTGCTGGACTGTGATCCCCAGGGCTCCCTGACCACATTGTTCGGCATCCTGCCCGACACCGAGGTGTCGGATGAGCAGACGATCCTGCCAGTCTGCCTGGGCCAACAGTCCAGCATTGCCCCGGCTATCCAGCAAACCTACTGGGACGGCATCGACCTGGTGTGCGCGGCGCCCTTGCTTTTTGCCGCCGAGTTCGGCCTGCCCGCCCGGCAGATGCGTGAAAGTGGCTTCGAGTTCTGGAACGTGCTGAACTTGGGTATCGACGATGTGCGAGATGACTATGACATCATCCTGATCGACACCCCGCCCGCCTTGTCGTACGTGACTATCAACGCCTTGATGGCCAGCGACGGCATCGTGATGCCACTGCCGCCCAATGCGTTGGACGCTGCCTCCGCGGCCCAGTTTTGGCGGCTGTTTTCGGATTTGACCAGCGACCTGGTGCTGCACCGCGGCGTTTCCAAGGAGTTCGATTTTGTCCGGGTGCTGCTGACGCGCGTCGACAGCCAGGATGCCACGGCCGCCGTGGTGCGCGACTGGATCGGCAAGGCTTACGAGGGCAAGGTGCTGGCGGCCGAGATCCCGAAGACCGCGGTGGCTTCGTCAAGTTCAGCCGAATTTGGCACTGTCTACGACATTGGCCGCTACGAGGGCAACCAGCGCACCTACAAACGGGCGCTCGATGCCTACGACAAGGTCTCGGAGTTGCTGGAAGAGATTGTTCGTGCCACCTGGCGCCGGCATCTCGCCAACTGACGTAGCGACGGACAAGGAGACTTCAGATGGTCAAGAAAGTAGTGGCCCGCACCGCCGGCATTTCGATGGACGGCTTTCACGCCCGGCCCAAGGTGTTTGACGGTCAAACACCCGCCGCGCCCGCTGACGGCGACAAACCTGCGGTGACCGAGCGCCCGCGTGATCGGCCGTACACCGGTGTGGGCAGTGTGATGGCCGCCATCACCCGAGAGGCCGAGGTTTCACAAGAACTGGCAGGTGTGCAAGGTCAGTTGAGCGAGGCCCGGCGTCAGCTTGATGGCTTCAAGGATGCGGTGCTGGTCATGGCGCTCGATCCCACCACCATCCGGCGCAGCCGCTGGGCCAACCGCAATCAGGCAGAGTTTTCGACCCCTGAGTTCCACGCGCTGAAAGCAGAAATCGAGCAAGCTGGCGGCAATGTCCAGCCAATCAAGGTGCGGTTGATGACTGCGGAGACCACTGCTTTGCCGACCCCGGCGGCCGATGCCGCCGCTGCGGTGTTTGACGGTCAAACGCCCCGCTATGAGATCGTCTACGGGCACCGCCGCCACCAAGCCTGCCTGGAACTGGGCATACCCGTGAACGCCGTGGTTGCCCAGGTGATGAGCGATCAGGCGCTGTTTGCAGCGATGGACCGCGAGAACCGCGGCCGCAAGAACCTCAGTGCTTGGGAGCAAGGTCGCATGTACAGCGATGCCCTCAAGGTCGGCCTGTTTCCCAGTCTTCGCCGGCTGTCCGAGTCGTTGGGGGTGAACCTGTCCGATGCGTCGCGCACGGTGCAACTGGCCAAGCTGCCGTCAGACGTGGTGGCCGCGTTTGCGTCGCCACTGGATTTGCAGGTGCGCTGGGCCAAGCCGCTGGTGGACGCGCTGCAAAAAGACCCGGACACGGTACTGGCCAGGGCGCGGATGATCGCCAAAGGTCGGGGTGATTTATTGGCCAGCCAGATTTTCGATCGCTTGATAGGCGCGGCCGCACCGACGGCGTCACCCATGTCCGCGGTGCTCGTGGCAGGCACGCCTGTGGCGACGCTCAAGACCGGCCGGCAGGGCAGGGTGGTGGTCGAGTTCGAGCCGGGCGCCTTGCCGGCTGCACGCCACCCCGCGTTTGTCAGCCTGGTCGAGGCGTTTCTGGCTAAAGGCGTTTGACCGTCAAACACCCGCTGGTCGGCCGGGCGGCGCGGATGAACAGGCCGGTCATAGCCGTCCTCAGACCGATGCTTTTTCAAGCTCATCGGCCACGCGCCTGATCTGCGCCCGGGTGTATTTGGCGGTGGTTCGCGGGTCGGCATGGCCCAGCAACTGACCCACGACATCGATCGGCGCGCCGTTCTCCAGATAGCGCGTCGCGCAGGTGTGACGCAGCCAGTGCGGCGATGCCCTGGCGGCTTCGACCTTCTGGGCCAATGGCAAGCCGGCGCTGTCGATAGCGCGGTTGAGCCAGACCTTGAGGGACTGGTAGAGCGACACATAGCGCAACGCCCGTCCCGGCTGGGTGAGGCTGGACAGCAAGGGCTGCTGCGGCTGCGCTGCGAGCGTGACGCCGCGCCATGCCAGGTAGCGGTCCAGCGCTAACCGGCCGTCAGGCGTGATCGGGATCACCCGGTTTTTGCTGCCCTTGCCGTGCACTTGCAAGTAGACCCTGGGGCCGTCGCTGCGGAAGTCGCCTAGCTGGGCGCCCAACAACTCTGCCGCCCTCAGGCCGGTGGCTTTGAGAAACAGGAAAAGAAACCGCATGCGCTCGGCTCCAGGCTCGTGAGGCGCCAAGACGTCCATTGCCGCGATGATCCGATCCCAGGTGTCGGGCTCGATGGCGCGGCTGGCCAATTCGTTGGTGTCGCGGTCATCCCCGGTTCTCCGGTTCACCAGCACCCAGGGATTGCCGGCCAGGTAGCGAGCAGCCACCAGCCAGCGGAAACAGGCGCCAACGACCTTGATGGCCTGGCGTTGGCTTGGCGTGCTCAGCGGCCCGGCAAACGGCGACCAATCGGCCCGGCCTAGGCCCGCGTGCTGGCTGCCGACCCAAGCAGGTGGGATGTTCTGCAACAGTGCCATGTAGGCCAGGCAGTCGTCGGCGTTGCAGTTGCTCAAGGTCAGGTCACGCTCTTGAAGAAACAGCAAGAACCGCGACAGCTCACGTCGGTAGCCCTTGGCGGTGGCTTGCGATCCCGCTTTGGCGCGCACCCAGGCGCGTACAGCCTCGGTGTCGGCGCTGATATCGCGGCTGGCTTGCTGTTCGGTTGACAGCACAAAGCCGATTTCTGAGCCGCGCAGGGCAGGGGAGGGCGGCATGCCTGTTGCCAGCACGCCTGCCGGACGCGCGCTGTCGTTCGGGCCCGGCAATCTGGGATCCGCCTGCGGCTTCGACATCGCCTGCGCCAGCCGACTGCCGCGCTGTGCCAGGGCGCTGCTGCGCTGCAGGCCCACCGATCCCGGCAGCAGCAGGTCGAGTTGCTGGCGCAGCCGGTCGGCCTTGCCCGGGCCGATCTTGGGGATCGTGCGCCACCAGCGGCCACCGGACTGGATTTTCTGTTGCAGATCGCCCAGCAACAACAGGCCGCTGGACTGCAGACTGGCGGCCAGGTGCGCGGCAAACCAGGCGTCGATCCGGTCAGCGGGCCGAGCAAGCTCGGCGGCGGTGGACGCAAGGGCGCTGATGAGGTCGAGCTGTCGGGTACGTAGCCGCGTGTTGCGCGCAGCCTTGCGATCGGGCGGAAAGACGTCTTGGTACAGCTCGATCAGCTCAGCCTCGCCCAAGCCGTCAAGCCCACGTGCCTCGGCCCACTGTTCAAGCGGTGGTTGCGCAGCATCCGGGCTGACCTTGAGCTGCAGCCCGACCAAGCGCCAGCGCGGATCACCACTGCGCCGTGCCAGCGCTTGCACCTGATCGACCACCTGCTGGCGCGCATGGCGCAGCGCCACCCGGCCATCGTGCGGGTCGTGGCCCAGGTAGCGCGTGGCGGCCTCATGCGGATCCACGCCCTCGGCGCAGGCGCGCAGGTAGGCAAAGTGGTGCAGGCCCAGCTTGACGGGCTTGGCCGGCTGGCCGGTCACTGCCGTCGTCAGCCGGTGTGTTTTACCTGGGGCGGGCATGCGTGCTGACGGCGTATGGATTTCACAGACTGGTTTTTTGATGAATTTTTACACACAGAGATTACTACTGTAATCTCTTGTCCTGACGAACCCGAACCCGAACCCGAACCCGAACCCGAACCCGAACCCACCCTGTCGGCAGCAATCAGCCTGGCCGCGAGCCTTGCACCGCGCCCGGTGCCGAAACGGCAAGGTCCTGCAAACGCCGGTGCGCCGCGTCATTTGGGTCGGGCGGCTGGCTTTGCCTGGCTTGCAGGTAGCGGTTGCTGAAAACCTCCAGGTAGGCGTTAAGCGTTTGCGCGGCCAACCGGTCACCGGCCATGTCCAGGCACAGTGCGGCCACTTCGGAGGTGCAGAAGTGATGCGCATGGCTGGACCGGCGCAGGCGGTAGGTGGACGGCAGCGCCGGCTGAAGGCTCAGCACCGGAAAGTGGTCCAGGTAGGGGCTTTTGCGGAAGATTTTTCGGGCTTCGGACCAAGTGCCGTCCAGCAGCACAAAAAGCGGGCGCTTGTCAGGGTCGGCAGCTGCGGCGTCTCGGCCCGCCGCAGGCCGTGCGGTCGACAGTGCCGTCACCACCCGCCCGGGCGCGGCAAACTCTCCCGGAAACACCACATACGGTTGCCACTGGGGATCCTGCAGCAGGTCCAGCAGCGCTGGGTCTACCCCCTTGCGCGACCAGGCGAAAGCGTGGGTGGCGGGCAGCACATCGGCCACCAGCCAGCCGGTGTTGCTGGGCTTGAGCGGCTCGAACTCGGCCATCACGAGGCAGACCGCAGCCCGAGCCTGCACGACCGGCCGCAAGGTGCACAGGCAATGGCTGGGGATCAAACGGCAACCGGCACAGCGGACCTTTGCCGGGCTGCCCCGGTCGAGATGGGGCAGCGCGCTGCTGTGCGCCAGGCACGCGGCGCGCAAGCGGGATACGGCGTGCGACATGCCAGGCAGTCTAGGGGCAGTGCCTGCGCCGACAGCCGCGACGGCGGGCCGGCAACTCGCGGCCTGCTTCTTTGCCGGGCGGTGTTCAGCAGCCCGGCGCCGCGTTGCTGAGATCAGGGTTCACACCCAATCGCCAGCGCAATCACAGAACCACAATGGCCCATGGTTGGCGGTCGCTTCCAGGGTGGCTGGCCTGATCGGGGCAGGGCGTTCTTCCCCTTCTTTTAGAAAGCAATGAATGGCCAGTGTCACGATCCAGGCGGTGCGAAAAAACTTTGGTGCGGTGCCCATCTTGCATGGCGTGGACATCGACATCGCCGATGGCTCTTTCACCGTGCTGGTCGGGCCGTCGGGGTGTGGCAAGTCCACCCTGCTGCGCATGATTGCCGGGCTGGAGCAAATCAACAGTGGCGAGATCCGCATTGGCGACCGGCGTGTCAACGACCTGCAGCCCAAGGAACGCGATATCGCGATGGTGTTCCAGAACTACGCGCTGTACCCGCACATGACGGTGCGCGAGAACATGGCATTTTCTTTGGCCCTGGCCAGGCAAAGCACCGAGACGATCGCCAGCAAGGTGGGCCGCGCGGCCGAGATCCTGGCGCTGGGCGACCTGCTGGACCGCTACCCGCGTCAGCTGTCCGGCGGGCAACGCCAGCGTGTGGCGATGGGGCGCGCCATCGTGCGTGATCCGCAGGTGTTTCTGTTCGACGAGCCACTGTCCAACCTTGACGCCAAGTTGCGCGTGGCCATGCGCAGCGAGATCAAGGAACTGCACCAACGCTTGAAAACGACATCGATCTATGTCACCCACGACCAGATCGAGGCGATGACGATGGGCGACAAGATCGTGGTGATGCGGGATGGCCGGATCGAGCAGACCGGCAGCCCGTTGCAACTCTATGACCACCCGGCCAACCAGTTTGTGGCCGGCTTCATCGGCTCACCGGCGATGAATTTTCTGCCCGGCACACTGCGGCGCATTGACGGCGCTGCGCGCGTGCATTTGGCCGACGGCACCCAGCTTGATGCGCCGGTGCATGCCGGGGGTGTGGACGGCCAGACGGTGATCTACGGCACGCGGCCCGAGCACCTGATGCTGGTGGATGCCGGCGGCATCCCGGCCCGCGTGGTGGTGATGGAGCCCACCGGCATGGACACGTTTGTCGCCTGCCGGTTCGAGGGCGTCGAGCTGTCCGCGGTGTTTCGCGAGCGCCACGACTTTGCACCGGGCAGCGTCGTCAGGTTGCAACCTGACCTGCAGCGCGCTCATTTGTTTGACGCTGGCACCGGCCGGCTGCTGGCTGCCTGACCCCAATGACCCATCCCCAACAACACGCAGGAGATACCGCATGAATGACTTCAATCGCCGCAAGTTTCTAGAAGGCTCGGCTGGCGCAATGGCCGCTGCCACGGTAGGTGCCGGCGGCGCGTTGCTGGCACCTGCAGTGCACGCGCAGGCCCTGAGCTTCAAGCCCGAAAAAGGCGCCAAGCTGCGGGTGCTGCGCTGGAGCCGGTTTGTGCAGGGCGACATCGACGCCTACATGGTCAACGTCAAGAAGTTCACCGAGAAAACCGGCATCGAGGTGCGGGTTGACAACGAGGGCTGGGAGGACGTGCGGCCAAAGGCAGCGGTGGCGGCCAACACCGGCGCCGGGCCCGACATCATCTTGGGGACCAACGACGATGCCAACCTCTACCCGGAAAAGCTGCTCGACGTCACCGACCTGGCCGGGTACCTGGGCAAGAAGTACGGCGGCTGGTTCCCGGCCTGCGAAGCCTATCTGCGCCCCGACGGCAAGAAGTGGATCGGCATTGCGCTGGGCGCTGCAGGCGGGATGTTGGTGTACCGCCAAAGCCAGGTCAAAGCGGCCGGCTTCGACACCTTTCCCAAAGACACCGCCGGCTTTCTGGCGCTGCTCAAGGCGCTGCATGCCAAGGGCACGCCGGCCGGCATGGCGTTGGGCAACGCCACCGGCGACGGGCTGTGGACCAACTGGCTGATCTGGTCGCATGGCGGGCAACTGGTGGACAAGAGCAACAAGGTCATCATCGACAGCCCCGAGACCATCAAGGCGCTGGAGTACGCCAAGGAGATGTACGCCACCTTCATCCCCGGCACGCTGTCGTGGCTGGACCCAAACAACAACAAGGCTTTCCTGGACAGCCAGATCAGCCTGACGAACAACGGCATTTCGATCTACTACGCCACCAAGAACTCGACCGATCAGAAGGTCAAGGACCTGCGCGAAGACGTGCACCACGCCCAGTTCCCGATAGGGCCGGTCGGTGTGCCGACCGAGTCGCATCTGTTTTTCAACCAGATGATCATGAAGTACACGAAATACCCGAACGCAGCGAAAGAGTTCTTGCGCTTCATGATGGAAACCGAGCAGTTCGACCCCTGGCTGACTGCAGCCGGCGGCTATATCGCGCCACCGCTGGCCGAGTACACCAAGTCCGCGATCTGGACGTCCGACCCCAAACACACGCCCTACCGCGATTGCGTGAAGAACATGCGCCCGGCGGGTTATGCGGGCAAGCTGGGTTACGCCTCGGCCGGCGCGGGCGCTGACTTCATCGTGGTCAACATGGTGGCCGAGGCAGCCAGTGGCGCCAAGACACCGAAGGAAGCCGCCGAGCGGGCCCAGAAGCGCGCCGAGCGTTACTACAAGGTCTGAGCGACGTCGCCCCAACGTCACCCGACGCTACCGCACCGCCCCCGCCACCTGATCGCCCGCCATGCTTGAGAAGCTTCAAAACAGCCGCAATGCCCTCGGCTGGGTGTTCATGCTGCCAGCGGCGGTGTTGTTGCTGCTGTTCCTGACCTACCCGCTGGGGCTGGGCACCTGGCTGGGCTTTACCGATGCCAAGGTGGGCCGGCCGGGCGTGTGGGTCGGGCTGGAGAACTTCAGCTACCTCGTCTCCGACAGCGTGGTGCAACTGGCGCTGTTCAACACGCTGTTCTACACCACGGTGGCCAGCGTCATCAAGTTTGCGCTCGGCCTGTACCTGGCGATCCTGCTGAACAAGAACCTGCCGTTCAAGAGCTTTTTCCGCGCCGTGGTGCTGCTGCCCTGGATCGTGCCGACGGCCTTGTCGGCGATTGCCTTCTGGTGGCTGTACGACGCGCAGTTCTCGGTCATCAGCTGGGTGCTGGTCAAGCTGGGCCTGATCGACAAGTACATCGACTTTCTGGGCAACCCGTGGAACGCCCGCATCTCCACCATTGCTGCCAATGTGTGGCGGGGCGTGCCGTTTGTGGCGATCTCGCTGCTGGCTGGCCTGCAGACCATCTCGCCGTCGTACTACGAGGCCTCGGCGATTGACGGCGCGACGCCCTGGCAACAGTTTCGCCATGTCACGCTGCCGCTGCTCACGCCCATCATCGCGGTGGTGATGACGTTCTCAGTCTTGTTTACCTTCACCGACTTTCAGCTGATCTATGTGCTGACCCGAGGCGGCCCGCTGAATGCCACGCACCTGATGGCCACGCTGTCGTTCCAGCGGGCCATATCAGGGGGCGCGCTGGGCGAGGGCGCAGCACTGGCCACGCTGATGGTGCCGTTCCTGCTGGGCGCGATCATGTTCAGTTACTTCGGGCTGCAGCGCCGGGCGTGGCAGCAGGGTGGTGACAAGTGATCGGCGACAACGTGACCCCAAAAGGCGCCGCATGAGCGAGAAGAAAAACAACGACAGCGCCCAGGGCATGGACTACCTGCAGTCCATCCCGCGCCGCTGGGTGACGATGTACATCCCGATCTGCATCTTTGTCTTTGTGCTGCTGTTCCCGTTTTACTGGATGGTGGTCACGTCGTTCAAGCCGAATGAAGAGCTGCTGTCGCGCGACGGCAACCCGTTCTGGGTGATCCGGCCGACCTTGGCGCACTTTGAGAAGCTGTTGTTCCAGACCGCCTACCCGGAATGGCTGTGGAACACGGTGGTGGTGTCGGTGGTGTCCACCGCGATCTCGCTGGTGGCGTCGGTGCTGGCGGCCTACGCGATCGAGCGCCTGCGGTTTCAGGGTGCCAAGACGGCCGGCGGGGCGATCTTTCTGGCCTACCTGGTGCCGCCTTCGATCCTGTTCATCCCGCTCGCCGCAATCATTTTTCAGCTGGGCTTGTTCGACAGCCGCTGGGCGCTGATCCTGTCGTACCCGACTTTTTTGATCCCGTTTTCGACCTGGCTGCTGATGAGCTACTTCCGCTCGATCCCGTATGAGCTGGAGGAATGCGCGCTGATCGACGGTGCCAGCCGCTGGCAGATCCTGATCAAGATCGTGCTGCCGCTGGCCGTGCCCGGCCTGATCTCGGCCGGCATCTTCGCTTTCACGCTCAGCTGGAACGAGTTCATTTATGCGCTGACCTTCATCTCATCGTCCGAGAACAAGACCGTGCCAGTCGGTGTGGTCACTGAACTGGTGGAGGGCGATGTCTACCACTGGGGCTCTTTGATGGCGGGCGCGCTGCTGGGCTCGCTGCCGGTGGCGTTTATCTATTCGTTTTTTGTCGAGCATTACGTCTCGGGCATGACGGGGTCGGTGAAGGAGTGAGCCCGCTGGCCGGGTGTGGTGGCCGCCGCAACCCGGCGCCTGACGTTAAAAAGCCGTCCGGACGCCAGGTCCGGACGGCTTGCAAAACCTTTCGCGCCAAGCGCCCCCGCTGCGGGCGCGAACGCAAGGCGGTGTGATCAGCTGGCGCGCTTGCGCTGGCTGGCCACCAAACCCAAGATCGCGATGCCGGCCAACAGCAGCGACGACGGCTCAGGCACTTTGCCCGTGTCCTGGCGGGTGGCGTAGTCGACCGACAGGTCTTCCCACAACCGGCCAAAACCGGTGTTGGGCGCTGGCCCGCCGATGGTGGTGGTGCTGATCAGCGCACCGGTCGTGCCGTTGTACTTGCTGATCGAGTTGGCAAAAATATTGGACACCAGGAAGTCGGTGCCGTCGTACGCGATGCCAGTTGAGTTGCTGGCTGAGGTGATAAAACTGGCCGTCAGCAGGTTGCCGTCGAGGTCGTAGATGTCGTAGACGCCGCAGGCATCGCAGCGGTTCGAGATCAACTTGCCGTTGAAGAACTCCATCCCGTCCATGTTCTGCTGGGCGTTGGTCAAGTTGATTGTCTTGGTCACCGCACCGGTGGTGTCGATCCGAAACGCACGGTTGGTGCCCGCGTAATCGCTGGTCCAGAACTGGGAGCCGTCCCACCCGATCGTCGACATGCTGGTAACGGTGGTGGTGATCGAGCCCAATGACGCGCCTGTGTTGGCGTCGATCTTGTAGATGTGGTTGTCGCCGGTCTTGGTGTAGTAGACGATGCCGCCCACCGTCACCACGCCCCGGCCGTTGCCCGAGCCGACCGAGAACTGGTGCACCACCGCCAACGTGGTCTGGTCCACCGCTTCGATCACGACGCTGGATCCGGCGCTGTTGCCCCACAGCAGACCGGCGTTGGCCGATCCACTGATCGCCGCTACCGCCGCGCAAACAGCCGATGCAAAAAGTTTGAGTCTCATTGAAATCTCCTTGTGATTGAAAAGAACGTTTCGACCTATGCACCCTCATGCTCAACCGGAAACCCCTGAGCCGCATACCGGGCTGCCGCCTGGCCGCCGGCCAGATTTCAACACCACGATCCCAGTGCACGAACGTTTGCAAGCAATCTATGGGCCAGATCTAAAAACACTAAATAAATCACGGTCTTACGGATTCAAAGTAGTCAAGGTGGCGGATGTGTGTAAAGTTTTTCGACGTTCTACGGTCCGGGTTACGGCGTCTCGGACGGACGCCCGCCCACTGGTGGACTTGCGAAGCCGGTCGCCGTAAATTCAGCCCCCATGGACTGACTGGCCGCGCAGGAGGTTGGCGGCTCGTGGGCCGCGGCTCCCGGTTAACGGCTCCCGGGACCCGGTTTACGGGCTGCGGGCTGCGCGACGTCTGGGGGCTGCGCGACGTTTGAGGTTGAAGCCGTCGGGGCGGCCCGGCCTCAGCCCATGCGCTGCAACGCGCAGATCTTGTTGCCGTCCGGGTCCCGCAG
>JANMXG010000079.1:0-4453 GCA_031394235.1 Betaproteobacteria bacterium | reverse complement strand
GGAGAACCCCATTAAAGTTTTTTACGACAAAGACGCCGACCTTAGCCTTATCAAGGGCAAGAACGTAACCATCATCGGCTACGGCTCGCAGGGCCATGCCCACGCGCAAAACCTGAACGACTCGGGCGTCAAGGTCACGGTGGCGCTTCGCAAGGGTGGTGCGTCCTGGTCCAAGGCCGAGAAGGCCGGCCTGAAGGTCGCTGAGATCGCTGACGCGGTCAAGACCGCCGATGTCGTGATGATGCTGTTGCCCGACGAGCAGATTGCTGCGGTCTACAACGCCGATGTCGCCGCCAACATGAAGGCCGGCGCGTCGCTGGCGTTTGCGCACGGCTTCAACGTGCACTACGGTCAGGTGGTGCCGCGTGAGGACATCGACGTCTGGATGGTCGCGCCCAAGGCGCCCGGCCACACCGTGCGCAACACCTACAGCCAGGGCGGTGGCGTGCCGCATCTGATCGCCATTCATGCCGACAAGACCGGCAAGGCGCGTGATCTGGCGTTGTCCTATGCTGCGGCCAACGGCGGCGGCAAGGCCGGCATCATCGAGACCAACTTCCGCGAAGAGACCGAAACCGACCTGTTTGGCGAGCAGGCCGTGCTTTGCGGCGGCACGGTCGAACTGATCAAGGCGGGCTTCGAGACTTTGGTCGAAGCCGGCTATGCGCCCGAGATGGCGTACTTCGAGTGCCTGCACGAGCTCAAGTTGATCGTCGACCTGATCTATGAGGGTGGCATCGCCAACATGAACTACTCGATCTCGAACAATGCCGAATACGGCGAGTACGTGACTGGCCCGAAGATCGTCAACGCCGAAACCAAGCTGGCGATGAAGCAGGCCTTGAACGACATCCAGACGGGCGAGTACGCCAAGAGCTTCATCCTGGAGAACAAGGCCGGTGCCCCGACGCTGATCAGCCGCCGCCGCCTGACCGAAGAGCACCAGATTGAAGTCGTTGGCGAAAAGCTGCGCGCGATGATGCCCTGGATCAAGGCCAACAAACTGGTGGACAAGTCGCGCAACTGATCGCGGCTTGCCTATGACGGGCGGTGCCGCTGGGCGCCGGTCAGCCATTGAGGGCCGTTGGTCGCGGCCCATTTCCATGGGCGAATTTTGGGGGACGCTGGGGTATGCTCGCGCCTATGAATGAACCCCTGGATCTGGCCGACGACACCGACGTTGCTGAAGCCCCGCCTCGTCCCCGCCGCAAGGGCATCTACGTGTTGCCTAACCTGTTTACGCTGGCGGCACTGTTTGGTGGCTTCTATGCGGTCGTGATGGCGATGAACGGCCGTTTCGACAACGCTGCTATCGGTATCTTCTGCGCGATGGTGCTCGACAGCCTGGACGGGCGCGTCGCCCGCATGACCAACACCCAGAGCGCGTTTGGCGAGCAGATGGACAGCTTGTCGGACATGGTGAGTTTTGGCGCCGCACCGGCGCTGATCGTCTACGAGTGGGCGCTGAAGGGCTTGGGCAAGGTTGGCTGGGCAGCGGCGTTTGTGTACTGTGCCTGCGCGGCATTGCGGCTGGCGCGTTTCAACACCAACATCGGCGTGGTTGACAAGCGTTTCTTCCAGGGCCTTCCCAGCCCTGCGGGTGCGGCGCTGGTGGCCGGGTTCATCTGGATCATGGACGACGCGGGCTTTCGCGAGGGGGTCAAGGACATCCCTTGGCTGGTCTGGACCACCTGGGGGCTGACGCTGTTTGCCGGCTTGACGATGGTCACCAATGTACCGTTCTACAGCTTCAAGGACTTCGGCTTGAAGCGGTCGGTACCTTTCGTCACACTGGTTGCGATTGCGCTGGGCATGGCCCTGATCAGCCAGCATGTGCCCGGCATGTTGTTCGGTTTGTTCCTGCTGTACGGCCTGTCGGGCTACGGCATGTACATCTACCGCCGCATGAAGGGCACGCCTGTGAGCGTGATTTCAACCTCGACCGACGAGCCGGACGAGCGGGGAATGCACCGTTAATTTCTGCGCGCCGACCCAGATTGGCTACCGCATAGCGCTGCAAGCGTGCTACATTTTGGGCTTATGACGATCCGTTCAGCCGCTGTCGCGCTACTACTAGAGGTGTCTCAGGCGCGCTGATCATCCTTGTCTCACTGTTTTGGATCGACGGCCCGCCCAGCGCAACGCAGCGGGCCGTATTTCATTCCAGATCTCATTTCTGGGTCCCCCAAAGAGCTGCGGTGCAAATCCACCCTCACGGAGTGCTCCATGCCCATGCTCGACCAGCCCGCCACCAAGTACCGTGCCAGTCCCCCGATTGACCTGCCCGACCGCCGCTGGCCGGACGCCGTCCTGACCCGCCCGCCCGTGTGGTGCAGCGTTGATCTGCGCGACGGCAACCAGGCCCTGATCGAGCCGATGGACCCGGCGCGCAAGCTGCGGATGTTCGAGACCCTGGTGCGCATCGGCTTCAAGCAGATCGAGATCGGTTTCCCGTCGGCCTCGCAGGCGGATTTCGATTTTGTGCGCTTGTTGATCGAGCAGCGGTTGATCCCCGACGATGTGATCGTGCAGGTGCTGACGCCCGCCCGTGACGCACTGATTGCCCGCACTTTCGAGGCCTTGGTGGGCGTGCCGCGCGCCATCGTTCACCTCTACAACGCCACTGCGCCGGTGATGCGGCGGGTGGTGCTGGGCTTGGATGAGGACGGCATCGTCGAGCTGGCCAGCAGCCATGCCCGCCTGGTGAAGGATCTGGCCGCCGCCCAGCCCGGAACCGCCTGGACCTTCCAGTATTCGCCCGAGATGTTCTCGGGCACCGAGTTGGCCTTTGCCAAACGCGTGGTCGATGCGGTCACTGCAGTCTGGCAGGTCACGCCCGCCCAGCCCTGCATCATCAACCTGCCGTCCACGGTGGAGCACAGCACACCCAACCTGTTTGCCGACCAGGTCGAGTGGATGCACCGCCACTTGGCACGGCGCGACGCCATCGTGCTGTCGATCCACCCGCACAACGACCGTGGCACCGGCACGGCAGCGGCCGAACTGGCGCTGATGGCCGGGGGTGAGCGCATCGAGGGCTGCCTGTTTGGCAACGGCGAGCGCACCGGCAATGTTGACGTGGTGAACCTGGCACTCAACCTCTACACCCAGGGCGTGCACCCCGGGTTGGATTTCTCGGACATCGACACCATTCGCCGCACCGTCGAGCACTGCAACCAGCTGCCGGTTCATCCGCGCCATCCGTATGTGGGTGATCTGGTCTACACCTCGTTTTCGGGCTCGCACCAGGACGCGATCAAAAAGGCCTTTGCTGCGCGGCGCGACGGCGATGTCTGGGACATGCCTTATTTGCCGATCGACCCCAAGGACCTCGGACGCAGCTACGACGCTGTGATCCGGGTCAACAGCCAGTCGGGCAAGGGCGGCATCAGCTACCTGCTGGAAGCCGACTACGGGCTGGAACTGCCGCGGCGGCTGCAGATCGAGTTTTCGTCCGCTGTACAAGCAGTGATGGACGTGCAGGGCCGTGAATTGCAAGCGGCCGACATCTGGGCATTGTTCGAGGCCGAGTACCGACTGGGCGCGGATCTGCTGCAGATCGACCAGCAGCAGATCAGCGAGGACAGCGCTGGCCGCGTGGCGTTGCAGGCCCAGGTCCGCATCGGTGGGCTCGCCTCGTCCCGGCTGCTGCAGGTGCGGGGCGCGGGCGCCGGCCCGGTTGAGGCCTTTGTCGATGGTCTGCAGCGTGTTTCCGGGGTCGCGCTCGAGGTGCTGGATTACCACGAGCACGCCATCGGCAGCGGTGCGCAAGCCCGGGCCGCGGCCTACCTGGAGCTGCGTATCGGCGACACTCGCACGTTGTTTGGTGTGGGCATCGACGCCAACATCGTCACCGCGTCCATGAAGGCAGTGCTGTCGGGGCTGTTGCGCTGCAACGAACCGCTGATATCAGCCACCGACGCGGCCGCCCACTTGACCGCGCAAGCCAGGCCCCCGGTCACCGCCGTCGCCGCCACACCTGTGGCCTGAACCCCCTTCCCAGGAGCATCCCATGGCCGACAAACTCATTATTTTCGACACCACACTGCGTGACGGCGAGCAGTCGCCCGGCGCCTCGATGACACGCGAAGAGAAGCTGCGCATCGCTCGCCAGCTCGAGCGCCTGCGGGTGGACGTGATCGAAGCCGGTTTTGCCGCGTCCAGCAATGGCGACTTCGAGGCCGTCAAGGCGATTGCCAACCAGGTCCGCGAGTCCACCATCTGCTCGCTGGCGCGGGCCAATGACCGCGACATCAGCCGCGCTGCCGAGGCCCTGGCCGGCGCCGAGCGCTCGCGCATCCACACCTTCATCGCCACCAGTGCACTGCACATGGACAAGAAGCTGCGCATGACGCCCGACCAGGTGTTCGAGCAGGCCAAGCTGTCGGTGCGTTTTGCGCGCAACTTGTGTGCTGATGTCGAGTTCAGCCCGGAGGACGGGTACCGCTCGGAC
>JANMXG010000078.1:0-4703 GCA_031394235.1 Betaproteobacteria bacterium | reverse complement strand
CTCAGTAGCCCGACTCCCGCTGTCCCCGGATGGCCAGCACAAACACGGTGTCTAGCGTGGGGACGTAGCGGTACAGCGCCACATATCCGCGTGCAGCTTTGCCAATCACCCACTCACGCAGATCGCCACGCAGCTTGCGGCCGATCAACGGACTGTGCACCAGCACGTCCGGGCCCAGCACGATCTGATCGATCCTTTCTTCATGTAGGTTCGAGCCCAGCCCACCCGATGGCCAGACCCAAAGCACAAGCGGGCACACAGATCGACTGGCGCCTTGCCGGCGCAAGTCAGGGCACCACGGGGACGACCGCAGCGCCTACGATTCAGGACCGCATCCTGGAGTGCCGATGACTGCCTTTGCCGACTACCAACACATCAGCTTCAGCCGCCAAGCGCGGGTGTTGATCCTCACCCTCAACCGGCCGGCCCAGCGCAATGCCGTCAACGCCCGGTTGCATGCGGAGCTGGCGCGGGTCTTCACCGACGCCCAGCGCGATGCCGAGAGTGACGTGGTGCTGATCACCGGCGCTGGCAGCGCGTTTTGCGCCGGAGGCGACATCGCCTGGATGCAACAAGGCGTGGACGACCCAGCGGGCTTCGAGCGCACCGGGCGCGAGGGCAAGGACATCTTGTTCAGCCAGCTCGACCTGGAAAAGCCGCTGATCTGCGCCCTCAACGGCCACGCCACCGGCCTGGGCGCCAGTCTGGCGCTGTTGTGTGATGTAGTGATCGCGGCGCAAAGCGCCAAGATCGGCGACCCGCATGTCAGCGTCGGCCTGGTGGCGGGTGATGGCGGTGCATTGATCTGGCCACAGCTGATCGGCTACGCCCGCGCCAAGCGCTACCTGCTGACGGGTGACCTGATGTCCGCGACCGAAGCCGAACGCCTGGGCCTGGTCAGCGAGGTGGTGGCCGACGAGCAGGTGCTGCCGGTGGCGTTGGCACTGGCCCAGCGCCTGGCGGCCGGCGCGACCCAGGCGGTGCGCTGGACCAAGATCACCACCAATCTGCCGCTGAAGGCGCTGATCCATGCGCATTTCGACGCCGGGCTGGCCTATGAGTTGCTGTCCAACCGCACGGCCGACCATGCCGAGGCGGTAGCAGCTTTCCGCGAGCGGCGTGCACCGGTGTTTCGCGGGACATGACGCCAGCGTGAGGGTTTGGGCTGGCGGCGCCGCAGTCAGCCCAAACCGGTTACTCAGAGCGTCTGGGTGGCGCTTTGCAGCACGATGTCGGTCGTGGGCTTGTCGGTGGCGGGGTTGGTGGGCCTGGCCGAGATGGCATCGATGGTGGCCAGATCGGTGGCGCCCACCACACGGCCGAACACCGCGTAGCCCGGCGATGCGGTGCTCGCGTAGTCCAGGAAGGTGTTGTTCGCGCTGTTGAAGAAAAACTGCGACGTCGCTGAATCGAAGACATCGGTGCGCGCCATCGCAATGGTGCCGCGCAGGTTGCTCAGGCCCTTGTTCGACTCCAGCGCGATGGCCGCGCGCAGGCCAGCCGGTACGGCGCCTGCGCTGGTGAACCCGCCGCCTTGCACCACGAAGCCAGCGATGACCCGGTGGAAGATCGTGCTGCTGTAGAACCCGGCATTCACATAAGCCAGGAAGTTGTCCACGGTCACCGGCGTGCTGGCCGGCTCCAGCTCAACCACGATGCTGCCCAGGCTGGTGACCAGCGTCACCCGGGGTTTGGGCACCGCTTGGGTGCTGCTGTAGACCTCGATGCCGCCGGCGCTGACCGCCAGACGCACGCTCAGCGCCTTGTTGGGCGTGCAGGTCACAGTTTGCTGTGTGGCGCTGCCGCCGCCCAGCACCGTCAGGCCGTCGCAGCCGGTAGCGCTGAAGCTGACGCCGGTGGTGAGGTACGTGCCGGTGACGGTGAAGGTGCTGAGCCGGCCGTAGCTCAGGCGGTTGGCAGCCGCCGCGCTGACCGTGGCCGTGGTGCTGGCCGATGTGCCGCTGTCGCTGTACCCACCGCCGCCGCCGCCGCAAGCTTGCAGCAGCAGGGCGCAGGCGGCCAGGGCGACGGTGCGCAGGCGGGCGGCAGACCTCGACCCGGCTGACAGGGCGGATGACGGGGTGGTGGACAGCAAGGGTGTCATGGCAGTGGGGGTCATGGTGGGCGCTGGGCGCGGGGGGAATGGCGGCGGCAGGGCAGACGATTTGCGCAGTATCGCCGCGGATCGGGTCTGGCGGTCGGTCGCTGAGGTGACGGCGGTTCGCGCCGCTGCCGCCCTATGCTGGCCGCTGGCTCCGATCCCCAACTTGCACCCTCGACCATGACCTACACCACCCTGGACTGGCAGATCGACGACCGTGTGCTGACGCTCACGCTCAACCGCCCGGCTCAGCTCAACGCCTTCACCGTCACGATGGCCGAGGAGTTGATCGACGCCTACGGCCGCGCCAGCGCCGATGACGCGGTGGGCGCTGTGGTGGTGACCGGTGCGGGCCGGGCCTTTTGTGCCGGCATGGACCTGTCGGTCGAAGGCAATGTGTTCGGCCTGGACGAGGGCCTGTCGCCCAGCCTGGCCGAGCTGGACGCCCGCTGGGACGACCCGGCCATCGTGTCCGGCGTGCGCGATACCGGCGGTCGGGTGTCGCTGGCGGTCTACGACTGCAAGAAGCCGGTGATCGCTGCGATCAACGGGGCGGCGGTGGGCATAGGTGCCACGATGACGCTGCCGATGGACATCCGGCTGGCGTCCGACAAGGCCCGCATCGGTTTTGTCTTTGGCCGCATCGGCATCGTGCCCGAGGCCTGCTCGACCTGGTTCCTGCCACGCATCGTCGGCCCGCAACAGGCGTTTGACTGGGTTTATTCAGGCGACATCCTCACCGCAGAAGAAGCGCTGCGCGGCCGGTTGGTCAAGGCGGTGGTGCCGCACGCGCAACTGCTGGACGAGGCGCACCAGCTGGCCCACAAGTACATCGACCAGCGCAGCCCGGTGTCGATCACACTGATGCGCCAGATGCTGTTGCGCAACCCGGCGTTGCCGCACCCGCGTGACGCGCACGCCATCGAGTCGCTCGCGATGTTGCACACCAGCCAGCGTGACGGCAAGGAGGGTGTGCAGTCCTTCAACGACAAGCGGGCGCCGGTCTACACCGGCCGGGCCTCGGACGGCCTGCCCGGTTGCTACCCCTGGTGGTGAACCCACTCCCCCCGAAGCGCCTGCGGCGCTTTCCCCACGGAGCGCCGCCAGCGGCCCGGCAAAGCCGGTTCCGCAGCGCCTGTTTGACTGCGCCGCTGCCTCATCAACAACCGTCGTCAATAAGAAGGACAAAACACCATGAGCAACACATCCCCCAACGGACGCAAAGTGTGTGTGGTGACGGGTTCGTCGTCGGGCATTGGCGCGGCAACGGTGCGCCTGTTTGCCGAGCGCGGCTGGAACGTCGTGGTCAACTTCTCGCGTGAGGCGGCGCCCGCCCAGGCCGTGGCCAACGAATGCCGGCAACTCGGCGCCGCGCTGGGGGTGGACGTGCTGGTGCATCAGGGCAATGTGGCGGTGGACGCCGATTGCCGCGCGCTGGCCGCCGCGGTGGACGCCCGCTGGGGCCGCTGCGATGTGCTGGTCAACAACGCCGGCACGACCAAGTTTGTGGGCGCCCGCAACCTCGACGGGCTGGACGCCGAGGACTTTCAGCGCATCTATGCCGTCAACGTGATCGGCGCGTTCCAGATGGTCCGCGCGCTAGAGCCCTTGCTCAAGCGCCACCCGCCCGCGAGCGTGGTCAACATGTCGTCGATCGCTTCGCTCACCGGCATGGGCTCGTCGGTAGCCTATGCCGCCAGCAAGGGTGCGCTCAACGCGATGACGTTTTCGCTGGCGCGGGCGTTGGGCCCGGCCATCCGGGTCAACGCGATCGCCCCAGGCTTGGTCGAGACGCCCTGGCTGCAAAACGGCATGGGCGCCGAACGCTACGCCGCCGGTGTGGCGGCCTACAAATCCCGCGCCGCGCTGGCCGAGATCATCCAGCCCGAAGATGTGGCCCGCGCCGCCTGGTATTTGGGCGTGGACGCGATCAAGACCAGCGGCGAGGTGCTGTCGGTGGACGCGGGTGCCAAACTGATCCCGATGTAGCCGGGTTGGCCCAGCGGGTCGCCCTGGGCGCTTGGACCACCGGAAATGCGTTGAGGCCATTGCGCGGCGGGTTCAGTTTGATGCCCGCTGTCCGACAACCTGGGGGTGATCGATGCCGCCTTTCCGCCGCCAGCGCCTGGTCGCGCACCTGTCAGAGGGCGCGCCTGGCAACGTGCCTGGGGCGGCATCCGTGCGCTGTTTGCAGTGACTTCGCTGCTGCTGGGATTTTCAGGCGCTCGGGCTGAATCGGTCCGCGCCCAGGAAGCGGCGTCCTGCTTGGCCGGCGAGGTCAGCACTTGGTCCGATGGCCAGGACCGGGCCGCCGCCGGCGGCGGGTTGCGCCTGGTTTACCGGCACGCCGGGGCGCCGCCAGGGTTCGATGAGGCACAGGTGCTGGGCACCGTGCAGCGCGCGCTGGCGGCCTGGTCGGGCTGCGGTGTACCGGCGGAGGTTTTTGGCGAGGCGGCTGCACTGATGGCCCCTGGCCAGATCGTGCGGGTGCAATGGGACGACGCCGGCAGCCGCGGCAACTTTGGCTTGGCGAATCTAGGCCAACGCACGCTGTCGCTGGGTCCGGCGTCATTCGCGCTGCTGGCCCAACGCAACCCGCGAC
>JANMXG010000077.1:0-8093 GCA_031394235.1 Betaproteobacteria bacterium | reverse complement strand
ACTGGCCGCCAGACCACGCCCCACCCGGCGCTGGCACGGCGTGCGGCAGGGGCGTCACGCGCGGGCGGCGCACGAGCGCCGGCTGCCAAAACCAGCCCCGCCGAGATACGGCCGCGCGGGCCCGCCACGCGGCCCCGGGGTGGGCGTTGACCCATTTGGCAGCGCGGTGACCGACCCTCTCGACGTGACTGGCCTGGGGCGACGAGACCGTTCCATACCGGCGCAGGTGGATTGGCGATACCTTGCGTAATCCCCTACTCGAATTGGCGATTCCCGGGTTGTTAGCAGTTTCAGTACTCGCTAGAGTGACAGAGCGCTCATGGACTGGATGACAAGCGACGAAGGGCAAAGCGGCGGCACTGGTGATCGCTGTTTCGGTTCAGTGTGGCGGCTAGACAGCTGTCGCACAAATTTAACTTTGTCATTCATCCGAATGGGCTCACATCAAGGTTGCAGGCCTTGATGGGGTATCGCTCATGCTATTGAGTCTGTTTTGTTGTCACCCACCCAGAGGTAAGAGATGAATAAGAAACCTAGATTTTCCGTCCTCGTCACCGCGGTTGCATTTCTTTGCGCAGCCACGGCCTCGGTTGCCCAGGAAGCTGAACCTGGCTGGGCCAAAGGACGGCCTAAAACCGACATCGCGATGAAGATGGCACCCGTGCCGGCTTTCCCGATCCCGACCGCGGCTGAAGATCTGCCAACCAAGAAGTTCAAGCTGCCGCCGGGCTTCAAGGTCGAGACCTGGGCGTCCGGTGTGCTCGATGCACGTGCGCTTCGTGAGGGCGCCAAGGGCAATATTTTCGTCAGCACGCTGTTCGTGGCCAACAAGGTTTATGTGTTGCCCGAAAAGGCGGTCGACGGCAAGCGCGTGCCAAAAGTCATCATCGACAAGACCGAACAGGCCACCGGCATCGAGTTCAACAAAGGCTCGCTGTTCTTCGCCACCAACAAGAAGATCGTGCGTTACGACAATGTCGAAGACAAACTCGACAACTTGGGTGAGCCGTCGGCAGTATTGACCGACAAGTTGCCTGGGGGCAGTGACCACAGCTGGAAGTTCCTGCGCATCCACGACAACAAGCTCTACTACGCTATTGGCGCGCCGTGCAATATCTGCGACCCGGGTGATTATGCGAAGATTTACCGCATGAACTTTGATGGATCGGGCAATGAAACCATTGCCTCGGGCGTGCGCAACTCGCTTGGCATGGACTTCGATCCAAAGACGGGTGACCTCTGGTACACCAACAACGGCCGCGACTGGATGAGCGAGGAGTTGCCCAACGACACGCTGAACCATGTCACGCAGCCCGGCAAACAGCACTTCGGGTTTCCGTATTGCCACCAAGGCGACATCCCAGACCCCGAGTTTGGTTGGGGCAAGTCGTGTGATGACTATGCCAAGCCTGTCGCTTTCACCGGGCCGCACGCGGGCACGCTGGGCCTGAAGTTCTACACCGGCAAGATGTTTCCGGCGAAGTACCAGGGTGCGATGTTCATCGCCCGTCACGGCCCGTGGAACCGCACCAAGAAGTATGCCGACGTGATGGTCGCATTCCCTGACGGCAAGGGCGGCGCCAAACTCGAGCCGTTCATGACCGGGTTCGTCGAGAACAACAGCTATCTGGGTCGGCCGGTCGACTTCCTCGTGATGAAGGATGGCTCGCTGCTGGTCAGTGATGACCACGCCGGAGCGATCTACCGCATCAGCTACGGTGGTTAGTGCGTTGATGGCATGGCGGCACGGGTCAGTGGCCGCCGTCTTGGTGGCGCTCGGGGCCGTGGCGGCCCCGCCCGCCGGCGCGCAGACCCCAAAGGCTGACGCCGGCGCTGGGACGGCCTCGGCGGCCGGCGCTGCGGCTTCTGCCGGCAGCGCCGGCGGCGGTGTCTATGCTGAGCGCTTCCGCACCGTTTGCGCAGCTTGCCATGGCGCTGACGGGCGCAGCGACATACCCGGTGTACCGGTGCTGGCGGGACAGCATTCGCTCTACGCGATCACCCAGCTGTTTCTGTTCCGCGAAGGCCGTCGCAGCAACGAGGCGATGGTGGGACTGGCCAAGCTGATGAAGGATGCCGACCTGCGCGGGTATTCCAATGTCATCGGCACGTTGGCCCCGCTGCCGGCGCCGGCGCCCGCCACATCCCCGGATGCAGAGCGCATGAAGAAGGGCCGGGTTCTGGCCCAAACACACAAATGCGTCTTCTGCCACGGTGCCGACCTGGACGGCGGCCAAGGGGTGCCACGCATCGGTGGCCAGAAGGAGGACTACCTGCGCATGACCCTGCACGGCTACAAGTCTGGCGATCGGGCGGCCTACACCCGCGCGATGCCCGAGGCACTGAGTCAGGTCGCGGTGGAAGATTTGGACCTGTTGGCTTATTACGTCGCCAACTTCACCGGCAAGTAACCACCCGACTGCAAATCGCGGAAAGTATCAGACCGAACCTATTGGTTCGGCCTGATTTTCGCAGAGGGCAATAGCCCTTCGGTTTCGGCAGCGCAGTGGACCATTCAATCACCCAGCGACATCTATACCCAGGGGTCGACACAGACGGGGGTCTGGCCATGCACCGCAGCCAGCCAAACCGGCAACACCGAACGGCGTCAACAAGCCGAAAACAACCCCTCAAGGGTACAGCCCGCGCTCCTGCCGCGCTGACAGGATGCGCTCGCAGGCTACCGCAAAAGTAGCGGTGCGCAGCGTGATCTTGTGGCGGTCGGCGGTGTCCCAGATATTCTTGAGCGCACCCACCATGATCTTGTCGAGCTTGACGTTGATCTCGTCTTCGGTCCAAAAGAACGACGAGAAATCCTGCACCCACTCGAAATAGCTCACCGTCACGCCGCCCGCGTTGCAGATCACGTCGGGCACCACCAGGATGCCGCGATCAAACAGGATGTCGTCGGCGGCGCGGCCGGTGGGGCCGTTCGCGCCTTCCAGCACCAGCTTGGCCTTGAGCCGGTTGGCACGGGCGGCGGTAATCTGGTTTTCCAGCGCGGCCGGGATCAGGATGTCGCAGTTCACATCCCAAAACGCCTCGTTGTCGCCCGCCTCGGCGCCGGCAAAACCGGCCACGCCGCCGGTGGCCTGCACGTGGGGCACCAACTGCGACAAATCGAAACCCCGGTCATTGAAGATGCTGCCGGTGTGGTCTTGCGCGGCCACCACGGTTGCGCCGGCCTGGCCAAACAGCTCGGCCGCCGATGAGCCCACATTGCCAAAACCCTGCACCGCCACCTTGGCGCCATTGAGGTCCAGGCCGATACGGCGCGCCGCCTCGCGCCCGGTGACAAACACACCCCGCCCGGTCGCCTTGACCCGGCCCAGGCTGCCGCCCAGGTGGATCGGCTTGCCAGTGACCACACCCGTGGCCGTGGCGCCGGTGTTCATCGAGTAGGTGTCCATCATCCACGCCATGATCTGGGCGTTGGTGTTGACGTCGGGCGCCGGGATGTCTTGCTGCGGGCCGATGATGATGCCGATCTCGCTGGTGTAGCGGCGGGTCAGCTTTTCCAGCTCTTTTTGCGACAGCTTTTTTGGGTCGACCCGGATACCGCCTTTGGCACCGCCAAACGGCAGGTTGACCGCAGCGGTCTTGATACTCATCCAGGCCGACAGCGCCATCACCTCCTCCAGCGTGACGTCGGGGTGGTAGCGCACACCACCTTTGCCCGGGCCGCGTGTCAGGCTGTGCTGCACCCGGTAGCCCTCGTGGTGGGCGATGGTGCCGTTGTCCAGTTCGATCGGCACGTCCACGATCAGTGCCCGCTTGGGGCGCTTGAGCGTCTCGGCCCAACGCGCAAGCGGCCCCAGGAACGGCGTCACCCGGTCTACCTGCGACAAATAAGTGGCCCAGGGGCTGTCGGTAGTGGGGTTAACGTAGGAAAGCTGCATTGGGGCAAGTCCGGTTGGGATCGACGTGGGCGATCGGTCAAACGCACCGCTTTTGGCGGTTTGTCCGGCCGTCTGGCGCCGCAATGTAGAGGCTGGCTGAGCGTTTGGGGTGGGTTATGCGTCGATTGCATGGCGCGCCATATCCGCGGTATAGCGGGCGCGCCGAGCCGCGCCGAGCCGCCGATACACTGGGCCGATGACTGCACATCTACCTGCTACGGTTGCCTTCATCGGCGGCGGCAACATGGCCAGCGCACTGATCGGCGGCCTGGTCCGCGCCGGCCGCGCTGCAGCCGAAATCCTGGTGATCGACCCCAGCGCTGAGCAGCGCGCCCGGCTGACTGCTGACTTCGGCGTGCAGACGCTGGCGGCCGCCGATGCCCGGCTGGGCGATGCGGCGCTGGTGGTCTGGGCCGTCAAACCGCAGTTGTTTGGCGACGCGGCGGCACCTTGCGCGGCCTGGGTGCGCGGCGCCTTGCATTTGAGCGTGATGGCCGGCATCCGCAGCGACACCCTCGCGCGGGCCATCGGCCTGGCGCCGGCCCAGGCCCGGATCGTGCGCAGCATGCCCAACACGCCGGCCCTGATCGGTCGCGGCATCGCCGGCTTGTTTGCGTCGGCCGCCGTGTCCGCAGGCGAGCGCGCGCTGGTCGAGCAGGTGCTGGCGCCGACCGGCAAGACCCTGTGGGTGGCCAAGGAGGTCGACCTGGACGCCGTGACCGCGCTGTCGGGCTCGGGCCCGGCCTACGTCTTTTATTTTGTCGAGGCCATGATGGCCGCAGCCAGCGCGATGGGCCTGTCGGCCGAGCAGGGCCGGCAACTGGCGCTGGCCACCTTTGACGGCGCCACCGCGCTGGCCGCGCAGTCGCCCGACGCCCCCGAGTTGCTGCGCGAGCGGGTTACCAGCAAGGGCGGTACCACCTTTGCCGCACTGCAGTCACTGGAGGCCGATGGCGTCAAGGCGGCTTTCATCCGGGCGATGGTGGCGGCGCAACGGCGCGCTGCCGGGTTGGGCGACGAGTTCAGCTGAACCCGCCGCCGGGGGTCAATGCCCGGTCGCAAGCCCGGCCCAGTCAGGGCTTGTTGACCGACAGCACCAACTGGTTGTTGCCCAAAAAAGCCACCGGCGTCACCCCGGTGCCGCGCAGCGCCATCACCACAAAGGCCTGCACCGTAGACGGCTGGCCTGTGCTGTCCACCACCGATTCGCCGGTGCGGCGGCTGTAGCCCTCACGCGGCTGGTTGATGGCAAAGCGCTCGGGCCGGGTCACGCCGGTGGTGAGGTTGATTACCGCATCGCGCAGGAATGAATTGGCCGTGGCATCTACCGAGACAATCGTGTTCTTCGATTCACTGATCGCAAACGGCGCGGTGTACTGCGGCGTCAGCGTCAGGCTGAAGCTCTCGCTCACCCGGCCCACAGTGGGCAAGGTGAGCGCCACCTTGCGGGTGGCGAACTGGATGTGGCCGTTTTTCGACAGCATCACCCACACCAGTTCACCGCCGCCGCTGCGGTAGCCAAACACACGGCTGATGTCGGTGGGATCTCCGTAGCTGAAGTCGAAGCCCCCCGCCGTGTTGGCGCTGAACGCGAGCTTCGCCAGCTCTGCGGTAGTGCCTGCAACGCAGTTGACCACGTTGTCACATTGCGATAACGCCGTGAGCTTGCCGTTGGCACCGATGCTGCCGGTGGCGGCGGTCAGGTGGATCGGGCCGTTGTCTACTGTGCGGTCCAAGCCGATCAGGTTCCATTCGCCGGCCAGGCTGGCCAGGGGGTGGGTCTGCTCGGGGAAGAGCACACCGCCCTTGAGGGCGGCGCCCTGCGGGCCGTAGCCGATTTGCGCCACGATCACGCCAGCTGGCGACACCACCGCATCCGCGTTTGACGGCGTGCGGTAGCGGCACGGGCCGTTGGCCGTCAGCTGATTCACCTCGCCCGCGGCATTGGTGGCGGTCAGCTTGCTGGCGTCAATGGTTATGACCTCAGTGGCAGGCGCATTGCCGTCGCCAATGGCATTGACCACCAAACGATAGCGTCCGCTGCGCAAGGCAGCGCAGTTAGCCGCCGCCGGTTGCAGCAGCTGGGCCGCCGGCAGGCTGGGCGTGCTACTCACGCTGCTCACGCTGGCAAGCGGCAGATTGGGCGAGACCTTGGCCACGGCCTCGGCCAGCTCGGTCAGCTTGGTTTTAGAGGCGTCCATCTTGACCTTGAGCGCATCGAGCGCCTTGTCGAAGTCATTGCCTGCGGTGCTGCCGTGGGCCGCCACCAGCGGCGCGGTCAGCAGGTTGCCGATGGCCGCCACATCCACACCGGCCGCCTTGAGCATGTCGCCGACTGCGATGAGGGCAGCCTGCACCTTGGCGTCGGTCAGGCTGGTGGCATCGAAGCTGCTGAAAGCACCCGCCGCCGGCCCGCCCACCAGGTGGGCCAGCACCAGCTCGCTGGCCGGGGTGATGTTGGCGGCGGCGATGGCGCCAGTGCCGGTAGCCAGCGAATGCAACACGTTGCCATCGGCGGTGGTGACCCGCAGCACGCAGGGCAACGCACCGCCGGCGATGACGACGCTGAACTTGCCGTCAACTTCAGTTGTGGCCGTGGCCAGCGCAGCGCTGGTGCCACCGGCGCATTTGGCCTCAATGGGCCGCATGGCCAGGGCAGCGCCGGTGGCCGCCGTACCCCCGAGCGTCAGCGCAGCGGGCACCACCGGCGGGGGCGTTGCGGCATCAGGGCTGCTGCCACCACCGCAGGCGGCCAGCAGAGCCGCTGCGCAGGCGGCCAAGGTCAGGGAACTGAGGTCAATCTTGGATAACTTCTGGGAAGGCGATGCCACGGTTTTCTCCTGGTCGGCCGCGCGGCAGGATCGCCGCCGGACCCGGTGAAATCTAGCCGGGCCAACCTGCCGGCGCATCGCCATTCCTCATGATGCGAAATAGCGCATCGGCTGCCGCAAAAACCCGCCCCGCTCGGTGCGCCACCGCACCTTGGGCGCGGCGCTGTCGGCACAGAATCAAGGCCGTCAAATTCATCAGGAAAGCCCCCCATGACCCCAACAATCCATCCTGGTCGCGCCAAGCCGGTGCTGGCGCTGGTGCTTGCCATGAGCCTGGCAGGCTGCGCCAACATGTCGGCCGAGCAGCGCGGCACGGCCCAAGGCGCCGGCATCGGTGCGGCCGCAGGCGCGGTGCTGAGCAGCATCACCGGTGGCAATGCCGGTACCGGTGCGGCCATCGGCGGTGCGCTGGGCGCCATTGGCGGCAACCTGTGGTCCAAGAAAATGGTCGAAAAGCAGCAGGCGATGGAGCGCGCCACCGCCGGCACCGGCATCGAGGTCAGCCGCACCGCCGACAACCAGCTCCGGGTGCAGGTGCCCAACGACATCTCGTTTGCGGTGGGCCGTGCCGACCTGCAGTCCGGTCTGCGCCCGGTGCTGGACCAGTTCGCGCAAGGGCTGGACCAGACCATGGTCGTGCGCATCGTCGGACACACCGACGCAACCGGCAGCGATGCGATCAACGACCCGCTGTCGCTGTCCCGCGCCCGCACCGTGCGCGACTACCTGGCCGACCGCGGTGTGCCCACCACCCGGCTTGAAATCGTTGGCCGCGGTGCGCGTGAGCCATTGGCCGAGAACAGCAGCGACGCCGGCCGGGCCAGGAACCGCCGTGTCGAGATCCTGCTGCGGGAGCCTGAGGCCCGCGGCTGAGCTTGCACGTTCGCTGCCGAAAGGCGGCGAACGACAGGACGTTCAGCGCAAACCCAAATCCACCACCACGCCCGCAAACACCGCCGCGCCCAGCCAGTGGTTCAGGCGAAAGGCTTTGAAGCAGCCCTCCCGGCTGCGGCTGCGGATCAACGTGAAGTGCCAGCCTGCCTGCAGCGCAGCAACCCCAATGCCCAGCAAAAACACGCCGCCCAGGCCCAGCGCGTGGCCCAGCACCGCCCACGACACCAGGTAGACCGCGTAAAAGCCCATTACCGCCGCCACATCGAAGCGGCCCAGCGTGAGCGCCGAGGTCTGGATGCCGATGTGGATGTCGTCATCCCGGTCAACCATCGCGTACTCGGTGTCGTAGGCCAGCACCCAGCACAGGTTGCTCAGCAGCAGCCACCAGGCATGGGCCGGCACTGCTGCGGTGATGGCCGACAGTGCCCCCTCGCGCCCGCCCAGCACGGCGGCAAACGCCATCGGGATG
>JANMXG010000076.1:0-2950 GCA_031394235.1 Betaproteobacteria bacterium | reverse complement strand
GGTCTCGACGTAGCGGCGCTGGCCTTCGGCATACAGCGTGTCGAACACCAGGCTGGACTTGCCCGAGCCGCTGGGGCCGGTGACCACCGTCATCTCGCCGGTGCGGATGTCGAGGTCGAGGTTCTTCAGGTTGTGCTGGCGCGCGCCGCGGATCCGGATCAGGCCTGTCACCGGACCCGTATCTGGCGGGGTGGTGGTGCCTGCCAGCTCGCCCTCGGCAGATTGGCGCGGTGCGCCCGGGGGCGAGACGATGGGACCGTTCATGCAGCAGGCTCCTGGAGACAAGGCCCGGCATTCTAGGGAGCCGACCCGGCGCAGACCGGCAAAGGGTGATCGCCCGGGCCCGCCCGCAACGCGCCTGCCGCCCCTGGGTTCTGGCGCATCAAAAGCCCGCCGCAGACTGGCCACAATAGTCATCTCCCACCCCAGACCGTAGGACTCGACATGTTGTTGCGCCGCACCCTGTTCACTGCGCTGCTGACCCTGGCCGGCCTGGGCTGCAGCCCGGCGCAGGCCCAGATCCGCATCGGCCAAACGGCAGGTTTCACCGGGGCCGCAGCATCGGGCGTCAAAGAAGCCACCGCCGGGGCCCAGCTCTACTTGAATGCCGTCAACAGCAAAGGCGGCATTGCCGGCCAGAAGCTGGAGCTGGTGTCGCTGGACGACAAGTTCGACCCCAAGTTGGCCGCCGAGAACGCCAAGATCCTGATCGGCAAGGGCGTGATCGCGCTGTTCCTGACGCGCGGCACACCGCACAGCCTGGGCCTGTTGCCGATGCTGGCCGAATCGCGCATCACGCTGGTGGCGCCCAGTACCGGCGCAATGGCGCTGCACGAGCCGGTCAACCCCTGGGTGTTCAACGTGCGCGCCACCTACCAGCGCGAGGCCGAACGCTCCGTCAAGCACCTGATCCAGACCGGCGTGCAGCGCATCGCGATCGTGCAGGTGGCCGACAGCTTTGGTGAGGACGCGGTGGTGGGCGCACTGCGCGGCTTTGGTGCTGCCCAGAAGCCGGTGGTCTACGAAAAATACGACCGCAGCAAGCCCGACTTCGCACCGATCGTGCCGCGCGTGCTGGCCGCCGACGCCCAGGCCGTGCTGGTGATCGGCTCTGGCACCACCGCCGCCGACGCCATGAAAGCCCTGCGCGCCGCAGGCTCGCGTGCACAGATGCTGACCCTGTCCAACAACGCGTCTGCCGGCTTTGTCAAATCGCTGGGCGACGTGGCACGGGGGGTGATCGTCAGCCAGGTGCTGCCGCCCGAGCGCTCGCTGGCCACGCCGATGGTCAGGGAGGCGCAAGACTTGGCGCGTGCCGTGGGGTCAGCCGGCCCAGAGATCACCCCAGCCTTGCTGGAGGGCTTTGCCGGCGCCAAGGTGCTGGTCGAGGGCTTGCGGCGCGCCGCCGCCAGGCGCGACCTGACACGCGCTGGCCTGCAGCTGGCGTTGGAAAGCATCACCCGCTTCGACCTGGGCGGGCTGGAGTTGAGCTTCAGCGCCAGCGACCACACCGGTCTGGACTATGCCGACCTGTCGATCATCGGCGCGGCCGGCCGGTTCAGACGTTGAACCCACAACCCCACCGCACCCTGCCCGGCACGATGAGACCCGGCTCAAGGCCACCGCAAGTCGGTTGGGCGGGATGACGGACGCCGCACCTGACGCCCTGCAGCGCAGCCAGCGTGTGCTGGCGGCGTCCCAAGACGGCTTCTGGGAGCGCAACCTGCGCACCGGCCTGATCTGGTATTCGGACAGCTTTCTCAGGCTGTTCGGCCTGGGCGAGGGTGTGCTGTTGGCCACCCGCGGCGCGGCCACGGCCCGGGTGCATCCCGACGACCGGGCCCGCTTTGTTGCCGCCTACGACAACGCGTTGCGCCGCATCAGCGGCTTCGCCTACGACATCCGCTTCCTTGACGGTGCCGGGCAGTGGCGCTGGGTGCGGGGTCGCGGTCAGGTCTGGGCCGATGCGCAAGGCCGCGCCGAGTTCATCAGCGGCGCCGTGACCGACGTGCACCGCCGGCAGACCGAACTGCAGGTGCTGGCCGACCAACAGCACGCACTGCAGGCCCTGGTCAAAGAGCGCACCGCCGGACTGGAGGCGGCATTGGCCCTGGCGGAGTCGCGCCGGATCGAGGCGGAACGCGCCAACGCCGCCAAGTCGCAGTTTCTGGCGCACATGAGCCATGAAATCCGCACGCCCCTCAACGGTGTGCTGGGCCTGACCGAACTGGCCCTGCGCGGCGCCACCAGCACCGACCAGCAGCGCTACCTGGCGGTTGCCCACCAGTCCGGCCAGACCTTGCTGCGGGTGATCACCGACGTGCTCGACTTTTCACGCATCGAGGCCGGCCGCATCGACCTGCGACCGCAATCGCTGGACCTGGCCGAGTTGCTCGCCGAGACCCTGCGCGCGGTGATGCCCCTGGCCCAGCACCGGGACCTGGTGCTGATGTACGACTGGACCGGCCCCAGCGACCCGGTGCGGGTTGACGAAACCGCCGTCCGCCAGGTCGTCACCAACCTGCTGGGCAACGCCATCAAGTTCACCCGGCACGGCGACGTGTCACTGACCACCGATGCACACCGCGACGGCCCCGCACACCTGGCGCTGGCGATCCAGGTGCGAGACACCGGCCCGGGCATTGCGCCAGCCTTGCTCAGCCGGATCTTCGAGCCGTTTGAGCAGGGCGACAACAGCCTGACACGTGGCCACGGTGGCACCGGCCTGGGCCTGGCCATTGCCTACCAGCTGGTTGCCGCCATGGGGGGTGCGTTGCAGGTGGAGTGCCCGGCCGAGGGCGGCACCGTGTTCACGCTGGCGCTGCGCCTGCCGCTGGCCAATGCCGAGGCTGAAGCCGCCCCGCCCGCCGCCGCCCCGGCCCTGGGGCGGCGGGCCTGGCTGGTCTACCACCGGGAGCCCGCCGCGCTTTGGCTGGCCAGACGGCTGGAG
>JANMXG010000075.1:0-11615 GCA_031394235.1 Betaproteobacteria bacterium | reverse complement strand
GCCGCAGCGCAGCGGTCGCCGATGCGCTCGATGGCGCGGCGCGGGATGCCGGGCGCCGGCGCCTCTTCGATGATCTTCTGGTGGCGGCGCTGCATCGAACAGTCGCGCTCGCCCAGCCAGACTGCGTTGCGGTGCTCGTCGGCCAGGATCTGGATCTCGATGTGGCGCGGGTTCTGGAGAAACTTCTCCATGTAGACCGCCGGATTGCCAAAGGCAGCGCCCGCCTCGGCCCGGGTGGTCGCCACGGCATTGAGCAGCGCAGCCTCGGTGTGCACCACCCGCATGCCCCGCCCGCCGCCGCCGCCCGAGGCCTTGATGATCACCGGATAGCCGATGGCACGCGCCGCCTGCACGGTGGCCTTGGGGTCATCGTTGAGCGCGCCCTCCGACCCCGGCACGCAGGGCACGCCCGAGCGGATCATGGCCTGCTTGGCCGACACCTTGTCGCCCATCAGGCGAATCGACTCCGAGGTGGGCCCGATGAAGGTGAACCCGCTTTTTGCGACCCGTTCGGCAAAGTCGGCGTTTTCAGCCAGGAAGCCGTAGCCGGGGTGGATCGCCTCGGCATCGGTGACTTCGGCGGTGGCGATGATCGCCGGCATGTTGAGGTAGCTCTGCGACGACGGCGCCGGGCCGATGCACACCGCCTCGTCGGCGAGCTTGACGTATTTGGCTTCGCGGTCGGCCTCGGAATAGACCACCACCGACTTGATGCCCATCTCGCGACAGGCGCGCTGGATGCGCAGGGCGATCTCCCCCCGGTTGGCGATCAGGATTTTCTTGAACATCTTGCTTCCGACAGCCGGTGTCATTCGACGATGAACAGTGGCTGACCGAACTCGACGGCCTGACCGTTTTGAACCAGTACCTTGACGACGGTGCCGCTGTGGTCGGACTCGATCTCGTTCATGATCTTCATCGCCTCGATGATGCAGATCGATTCGCCCTCCTTGATTGGCTGGCCGACATCGGCCAACGATTTGGCGCCGGGGCTGCTGGCGCGGTAGAACGTGCCGACCATCGGCGACTTGACCACGTGGCCGGTTTCTTCGGGCTCGGCGGCGGGCGCTGGAGCGGCGGCGGCCTGCGGGATGGCGGCCATTGCCGGGGCAGGTGCCGGCGCCATCATCATCATCGGCGCCTGGGCCGCGGCGGCGCTGGCCTTGACGATGCGCACCTTGCCTTCGGCTTCGGTGATTTCCAGTTCGGAGATGTTCGATTCGGACACCAGATCAATCAGTGTCTTGAGCTTGCGCAAGTCCATGGGGATACTCCTGGGTCGGGGAAGCGGTTGGTGGCGGGTGGTGAGCCGCATGCCGCAGATGTGGTGATCGGTTGGTATCCCGCTGCCGAGCTGGAATAAATAGCGGGCTTTAGCCGGCAAACTGTGTGAATTGTGTCACAGACATTGCGCCGTGAATCAGCATGGGAAAATACGGCAATCGGCCCGGTTCTAGGCCCGATCGGGGACGATCTCAACAAATTGCCAGCATTTTCCCCGAACTTGGCGCTGAACCAGTAAATCTTGCCGGCCAGCGCTGCCTGCGGCGCTGTTCAGCCCGGGTTGACCGGAGATCCGCCGTCAGGCCTTGGCTGCCCAGCCGGCCAATTCTTCGAACGAGGTGGCACCCATTTTGCGGTGCAGCAACTGTCCACTGGCGCTTATCACCACCGAAAACGGCAAGCCGCCCTGCGGATTGCCCAGACTGTGGATCAGGTCAGTGCCGTCCAGCCCGGCCAAGCCGATCGGGAACCCGATCTTGACCCGCGCCAGAAACTCGCGCACCGGCGTGGGCCCGTCTATGGCGAGGCCCAGCACCTGCCAGCCGCGCGGCGAAAATTCACGGTGAAACCGGTCGAGCTCGGGCATCTCGCGCAGGCAGGGCGCGCACCAGGTGGCCCAGAAGTTGATCAGCAATGGCTTGCCGCGGAAGCTGGCCAAATCCAGGTCACCCCCCTGTGGTTGGGCGACCCGCAGGGCCCACAGCGCCGTCAGGCCATCACGGTCCGCGCTGCCCGCTTTGCCCGTCGCTTCGCCCGCCGCATTGGCCGGGTCGGCGCCGCGCCACATCGCCAGGCCAACACCGGCCAGCGCCGCCGTACCCGCCACGGCACCCAACAGCAACCGGCGATTGCGCGAGGCGGCTTGAACCGGGTCGGCCTGCGGTGCGGCCGCGTCGGTATCTGGGGTCATGTCGGGTGGTCTGTCGTGAGGGTTGTCAAAGGGGATTGGCGGGATCCGACGGGTCCGGGCTGTCCAGCAGCTGGCGCAGCGCGCTGGCATCACCCCGCCAGGAGCGTCCGCGGCCGTCGGGTTTGAGGGCACCACGCAGGTCGTCATGGTCCAGGATGGTCAGGAACAGCGTCACCGTCTCGCCCCATTCGGCGCAGCGCGCTGCGATGCTCAACAGGTCGACCGGCTCGCCGCGCACGCCCGGGCGGCTGCCAACGTCGTAGTCGACGCCCTTGTTGATCAGCATGATTTCGGCCGACTTGGCATCGTCGCAGTACAGGTCGAGGTGGATTGCCGACAGCCGGGTGGCGGTGCCGCGCCAGACCGCGCCGCCCAGGTGTGGGCGGAACTCCGCCAGGCGCTCCATCCAGGTCAGGGCCAGCCGACGCAGCACCGCCAGTTCGGCGGGCTGGGTGTCGGCGCAAAACAGCGCCAGGTAGTCCCGCACCTCGTCTTCGACCTGCTCGTTGCCGGGCAAAGCGCCGCGCCCCGCGCCCAAGCGCCCCAGTGTGCGCAGGGCCTTGCGTTTGGCGGTGCCGTACTCCATACCCTCATCCACCACCAGCCGGGCGGCGGTGGCAGCGATCTCCTGGCTCAGGCTGGTAGACATGGCGGCATTGTAGGAAGCCGTACCGCGCTTGTGCACCTGGGGGTACTGGGCCAGCGGGGCGGGCAGTTGACGCTGCGGGCGATGCGTCGGGCCGGGCCGGGCCGGGCTGGTCTCAGGGCGGCGCCACGCTGCCCATGCGCGCTGCTATGGTGCCCGCGCGCCCGCTGACATACGCCGAGCCGGGGTTTTTCTCGAAGCGCTTGGGCGCAGGCAGCATCACCGCCAGGCGGGCGGCCGACAGCGCATCGAGCCGGGCAGCGTCGGTGCGGAAGTAGTGTTGCGCCGCGGCCTGGGCACCAAAAACACCCTCGCCCCATTCCACGCTGTTGAGGTAGATCTCCAGGATGCGGCGCTTGGGCAGCAGGGCTTCGAGTGTCAGCGTCAACACAAACTCCTGCGCCTTGCGCAAGGCCGTGCGTTCGCCCGACAAGAACAGGTTCTTGGCCAGTTGCTGGCTGATGGTGGACCCGCCGACCACCTTGGGCTCGACCCGGGGCTTGGCTGGTGCTGCCGGTTTGCCCGTTGTGGTGGGCTGAGCGTTGGGTTTGCCGGCGCCCTTGGCGCTGCCGGTTGCGGCGCGTTGCTCGATTTGCGCGTTGCGGCGGGCCGCCACTGCCTCGGCACGCTGGTTTTTCTCCCAGGCCTGTTCCAGCGCGTCCCATTCGACGCCGCCGTGGTCGGCAAATCTCGCATCCTCGCTGGCGATCACGGCGCGTTTCAGGCTGGTGCTGATGCGGTCATGGTTGACCCAGTCCTGGCGCCAGTCGATGCGGTGCTTTTCCACCAGCAGGCGCCAGGCCTCGCTGCGCTGGAAGCTGGTGGATTGCGGCGCCAACACCGCCATCAGCGCGATGCGGGCGACAAAGTAGAGCTGCAGCGCAGCGGTGCACAGCAGCAGCAGCGCAACCAGCCGCACAACATGCCGGCGCAGGCGGGTGCCGCGACCGCTGCCACTGGCCTGGCGTTTGAGCCCGTTGCGCGGGGCCGCAATGTCTGGGGAGGCTCTGGCCACCGGGGTGCTTTTGGGCGGCTGGCGCTTCAGGCCTGGGCGGCCAGGCGCGTGCGCAAGGCAGCCAGCACTGGTGCGGTTGGTGGCCGCACGCCACGCCACAGCGCAAAGGCCTCAGCCGCCTGTGCCACCAGCATGCCCAGGCCGTCGCGGCCGACAGCGCCGTGGGCGGCTGCCCAGGCCAGAAAGCCCGCGGCGGCAGGGCCGTACATCAAATCCACCGCCAGCGTGCCCGGCCGCAGCACCCTGGCGTGCACCGGCACCGCGCCACCGGCCAGGCTGCTGGCGCTGCTGTTGAGCACCACGTCGAACGCCTCGCCGCAGTCGGCCAGGCCGCTGGCTTGCAACTGCGTGCCGCAGTGCTCTGCCCAATGCCGGTGGCGTTCAACCAGGGCCACCGCTTTGGCCGGCGTGCGGTTGGCCACGCTGATGTGCGCGCAGCCGGCTTCGATCAGCGGCCCCAGCACGCCGGCCGCGGCCCCGCCCGCGCCGATCAGCAGCACCCGTTGCCCGGCCAGCGCCCAGCCGGCATCGCCCTCGATGTCGCGCACCAGGCCAATGCCGTCGGTGTTGTCGGCCGTCCAGCCGGCCGGGTCGAAGCGCAGCACATTGGCCGCCTGCGCCAGCGCGGCACGCGGGGTCACGGTCTGGGCCAACGGCAGCACCTGAAACTTGAACGGCACCGTGATGTTGCAGCCCCGCGCAGCACCGCGGCCGGCGGCCAGATCGGCACTGGCGATGAAGGCCCGCAGTGTGGCCTCAAAGGCCAGCAACGGACAGTCGATGCGGCCGTAGTCCAGCCGCTGGCCGGTCTGGCGCGCAAATTCGGCATGGATGAAGGGCGACTGGCTGTGCGCCACCGGGTGGCCCAGCACGGCGTAGCGGTCGGGCGGTGGCAGGGTGGTGTGCGGGGTGGGCCCGGCAGATTCGGGGGTGGCGGCAGGCATGGTGCCGCCGATTGTGTCAGCGCGGCGTGGGGCTCAAGGTCGCCTCCAGGCCGTCGTCGCGGGTGAAGCGGAAGCGCGAGGTCAGGATGATCTGGTCGGCCTCCTGGCGCATCGGCGCACTGAAGCCGCCAAACGGCGCGGCCGCCTGCAAGATGGCCAGGGCCCGGGCGTCCAGCAGCTTATTGCCCGAGCCGCGCACCACGTCAGCATCGACCAGTCGGCCGTTGGCATCGACCGTGATGTTCAGGGTCAGCTCGCCGTACAGTTTTTTGCCCAGGTGCTCCGGAAAGTCGCGCGTGCCGCGGTCCTCGACACGGCGGCGCAGCCGGTCGTAGTACAGCGCATAGGGGACTTCCTGGGTGGCCGGGCTGATGTAGCGCCGGCGCGGCTGGGCGCTGTCGTCGTTGATGCGCTTTTCGATCTCGGCCAGCAGCTTGAGCAACTGGCGTCGGCGCTCTTCGGTTTCGCGTTCTTGCGGCGTGCCGGCATCGCGCTTCGGGTCGGGCGGCGGCAGCAGCGCCATCTCGCGCCGGATCTGCGCCAGCAACTGCTGCTGCTGGTCCTGCAACTGGTCGACCCGGCGGTGGGCCTCGTCGCTGGCACTGCCCATCTCGACCTGGGCGGTGGCCGGCAGCGGCGAGGTGGCCCGGCCGCTGGCCAGCCCACCACCGCCTGCCAACGAGGCCTGGGCCAGGGCCAATGCCTTCGCAGGGGGCTCGGCGGTGTGGGCGTTGACCAGGATCACCTCCAGCGGGCTGTCGCGGAAGATCCGGTCGAAACCGGCCGGGTCGACGAACCGCCAGCCCAGCACGGTACCGTGTGCCGCCAGCGACAGGCCCAGCGCCCAGTGCAACGTGCTCGGCCGGCGCCAGGCCATGCGGGGTTTCAGTCGGCTGCGGTGTCCGACGGCGGCATGCCGCCGGCCGTGGCCGGCTGAGGCGCCGGGTCGGCTGGCGCGGCATCGCCCATGTCGAACGCCAGCGTGAGCGGCGCGGCGGCCAGCGTGTCTTCGTCTTCTTCGTCGGCGGTGCTTTCAGGGGGGCTGTCCGCCAGGTTGGCGCCGGCCGGCTTGCTGGCCAGGTCGTCCAGCCGGCTGGCCAGGTTGGCATGCAGGTCCAGCGTCAGCAAGTCCATGCCCGTGATGCGCACCCGCACCCGGGCGTTGCGCGGCAACGCCTCGCAGCCCAGCGCCTTGAACACCAGCGGCAGGGTATCGGCGCGCACCAGGCCGTCTTTCAGCACCGCAGCATCCAACTCGGTGATGTTGTTCTGTTGCAGCCAGCGCAGCGTCCAGAAGCGCTCGATGTCGCGCTGGAAGTCGTTGTAGGCGCTGTAGGCCGCATCGAACAGCGAGATCACCGAAAACAGCGTGACGTCCTTGGGCTTGAAGGGTGCCACCAGCGCGGCGGTGTTGCCATGCCGGGCGACGGCGATGATCTGCCACTGGTTGACCAGATCCACATAGCGACGCAGCGGGGACGTGGCCCAGCTGTACTGCGCAACACCCATGCCGGCATGCGGCGCTGGCCGCACCCCCATGCGCACCTTGACGCCCGGCGCCATGCTGGCCTGACTGCGGTAGATGCCCGGCACGCCGGCGTTGGCAATGAAGCCGCCCCAGTGACTGTTGGCCAGGATCATCGCCTCGCTGACGATCAGGTCGAGCGGCGCGCCGCGCTTGCGCTCGGAGATGCGCACGGTTTCGTCGCCGCGCGGTTCGCTGGCCTTGTCTGAGGCTGCCAAGGCAGGATTCGCGTCGTCAGTGCCGGTCGGAGGGTCGAGCTTGAAGTTGTAGTCCGGCCGGTTGAAGTTCTCCGGCTTGCCCCGCACCAGCTCGCGCTGGGCTTTGAGGTGCCTGGCCAGCCGGAAGGCAAACGCCAGCTCGGGCGCAAACAGGTACTCGGCCACTGCCTCGCCGGTCAGCGCAGCCTCGGTCACCACCTCGTCGAGCTGGTCGTGGCGCAGGTTGGCGGCGATTGGCACGCGCTCGATGCGGGTCTCGGTCTTGAGTACCGCCAGCGTGGCCTCGTCGTAGGTGACGTACAGGCTGACCGCCGGGCAGTCGCGGCCCTCGATCAGGGTGTAGGCCTGCACCACCTCGTCGGGCAGCATGGTCAGCTTGCCGCCCGGCATGTAGACGGTGGACAGGCGCTCGCGCGCCAGCTTGTCGATGGCTGAGTCGGGTGCAATGGCCAGCGCCGGCGCCGCGATGTGGACGCCAAAGATGACCGTGCCGGTCTCCAGCCCGTTGACCGAGAGTGCGTCGTCGATTTCGGTGGTCTGCGAGTCGTCGATCGAAAACGCCTGCACCGGCGCCAGCGGCAGGTCGTCCTTGATGGCCGGCGCGGCCAGTGCCGGAAAGCCGGTGCCCTTGGCAAACTGCTCGAACAAAAACCGCTTCCAGTGAAACTGGTAGGGCGAATCGATCGCGCCGGCGGCCTGCAGCAAATCCAGCGGCGCTTTTTGAGCCCGTTTTGCGGCTTCGACCACCGCTTTGTACTCGGGGCCGTTTTTGTCGGGTTTGAACAAGATGCGGTAGAGCTGCTCACGCACCGGCCCTGGGCAGCGGCCGTCGGCCAGGTCAGCCGCCCAGGCCTCGATCAACGCGGCCTGCTCGGCCTTGCGGGCAATGCCCAGCAGGGCGGCCTTGACCGTCTCCTCGGGTGCCTTTTTGAACATGCCCCGGCCGGCGCGGCGAAAGTAGTGCGGCGCATCGAACAGCTTGAACAGCACGGCGGCCTGCAACTCGTTGCCCGCCTGGGCAGAGAAATATTCCCGCGCCAGGTCGGCAAAACTGAATTCGCCCTCAGGGGCGAACTCCCAGGCCAGGTCGAGGTCGATCTCGGCGGCCGCGGCTTGCGCTGCCTGGATCAGGGCCGCCGGCTCGGGCTTGGCAAAGCGCAGCAGCACGTTGGCGGATTTGACCTTCACGCGCTTGCCGGAATCGAGCTCGATTTGCACCGAGGCGTCGGCCTCCGACATCACACGGCCGGCGAGGAATTTGCCAGCATCTTCAAACAGGGTGTAGTTCACCAGTCGGATTGTCCCATCCCGCTCAGGTCGGGTGGGTTGGCGGGCGGGCTGGCGGCCTGGTCGTGGGGCTGCCGGCGGCGCCGGCCGGGGCTGCCAGCAGCGCGCTGTCTTGCACGCCCGCCGCGCTGTCCAGCCCCTGTGCGGCGATCCAGCCGGGGGCAAACAAGGTGTCGTGGTAGCGCTCGCCAGCGTCGCAGATCAGGCTGACGATGCTGCCGGCCTCGCCGCGTTGGGCCATCTCGAGCGCCAAGTGCAGCACGCCGATGAAGTTGCAGCCGGTGGACGGCCCGACGCGCCGGCCCAACCGTGCGCTCAGGTCGAGTGCAGCGGCAAAACTCTGTGCATCGGGCACCCGCAGCATGCGGTCTATCACGCCGGGCAAAAAGCTGGGCTCGACCCGCGGCCGGCCGATGCCCTCGATACGGCCGCGGGTGGTCGATTGCAGGTCGCGCCGACGCTGCACAAAGGCCTCGAAGAACACCGAGTTTTCCGGGTCCACCACCGCCAGCCGGGTGATCGCCAGCGCCTCACGGCGGTAGCGGATATAGCGCCCGATGGTGGCCGAAGTGCCGCCGGTGCCCGCGCCCACCACGATCCAGCGCGGCAGCGGGTGGGGCTCTTGCTGCAGTTGGGCAAACAGGCTCTCGGCGATGTTGTTGTTGCCACGCCAATCGGTGGCACGCTCGGCGTGAGTGAACTGGTCCATGTAATGGCCACCGCGTGCGGCCGCCAGAGCCTCGGCCTCGGCATAGACCCGGGACGGCTCGACCTCGACACACTCACCGCCGTAGAAGTTGATCTCTTCTAACTTGCGGGCCGCCGTGCCACGCGGCACCACCGCGACAAACGGCAGGCCCAGCAGCCGGGCGAAATAGGCCTCGCTGATGGCGGTGGACCCGGACGAGGCCTCGACCACCGGGGTGCCCGGCCCGATCTGGCCGTTGCACAGGCCGTAGAGAAACAAAGAGCGCGCCAGCCGGTGCTTCAGGCTGCCCGACGGGTGGGTGGACTCGTCCTTCCAGTAAACCGTGACGCCCGGCGCCTCAGCGAGGTCCAGCGGGATCAAATGGGTGTCGGCCGAGCGACGGGCGTCGGCCTCGATGCGTTGCAGGGCCTGGGCCAACCAGACGCGGTGTGCGGTGTCGCTCATCCGGCAAGCGCCACACTTCGCATGGCGGTGATTTCGACGATTTGGCGGCCGGGCAGGCTCATGCTTGACGCTCGGTGGTGGAGGGATCGGGTGTGTCCTGCAGGTTCAGGAATTGCAGGATGAAGGGCAGGTGCGCGTCGAAGTCCGAAATTGCGTGGTCGCTGCCGGGCAGCAACCTGACCGTGGCCTGGGCTGCGCCTGCCAGGGGCGCTGCCCCGACAGCCGGGCCAAACAGCCCCAGCATCTCGCGCCAGTCCAACACCTCGTCGCCTTGGGCGATCACTGCGCCGTAGCGGTCAAGTCGGGTCAGGGCCGGCACCCGCAGCGCCTGCAACTCGGCGATGTACTCGGGGCGGAAGAAAAACGTCTCGTCAGGCTGGTGGAACTGGGTTTGCTCGCCAATGTAAGCCGCCAGGTCGCGGGCCGGGTTCACCGCCGGGTTCAGCAGCATCGCCCGGCAGCCGGTGGCCTCGGCCACCGCGGTGGCATAAAAACCGCCCAGAGAACTGCCCACCACCGCCATCTGCGCCTTGGGCCAACCGGCGATGCCCTGGGTGATCAGGGCCCAGGCGGCCGCCGGCGAGGGGGGCAACTGCGGACACCACCCCACCACCTCAGGCCGGTGGGCCGCCAGCCAAGCCTGCAGGCGCCGGGCCTTGGTGGAGTCGGGCGAGGACCGGAAGCCGTGCAGGTAGAGCAGGTGCATGGGGCGCGGCGATCAGGCCTGGCGGTTGCCGGTGGCGCGCAAGAACTCGCGGCGCAACGGGTCGTTGCCGGTGAAGCAGCCCGCAAAGGCCTGGGTGTAGACCCGCTCGTCGCCGCGCCGGTCTTCGCCCAGCAGCAGGCACAGCTGCTCGGCCTCGATCACGCAGGCTGCACCTTGGGCCCGGCCGTGTGTGACCAGCGCGTCGGCGATATCGCGGGTCATCCATTCCTGGTAGGTGAAGCGGTGACCGATGGCATCCACCAGCCGAGCGATGCGGCCAAAGCCGTGCAGCCGGCCGCCGGGGATGTAGGCCACATGGGCGACGCCACGGAACGGCACCAGGTGGTGTGGGCACACCCCGTGCACGGCGATGCCGCGCACCACGACCATGTCCTGGCGGGTGTCGGCAAAGCCCTCGCCCAGCACTTCAGCCGGATCCAGCGCGTAGCCGCCCAGCAAGCGGCGCTGCCACAGCTCACGCACGCGTTGGGGCGTCTTGCCGGTGTGGTTGCCATCGGCCGACACGCCACAGGCACGCAGCATGTCGGCTATCGCCTGCTCAAAAGCCGGGCCGTCGAAGTGGCCCGTTCGCGGGATGCCAATGGCCGCTGCGCTCGACCCGTGCCCGGGGTGGGCGTCGGCGGGATGGACATGCTCGCAGGGCTCGTGCATCGGGATCTCCGGCTGGGATGGGGGTGGGGACGAGGATTGTGGGTGCTCAGTTCGGGCGATTCGTGCGGGCGATCCGTGCAGGCGATCCGTGCGGTCGATCCGTGCGGGCGATCAGCGCAGCATCTCTGCTCGGGGCACCCGCCCACCTTAGCGTAATTTTTTGGCGGCACGGTCGGGCGTCGGGCGTTGCCTGCCAGCGTGTGGCTCTGGGGTCCGACAGGCTGTTCAAAATGGCCAGCAGGTCGGTGAACTCGTCACGGCTCAGGTGCAGCGCTTGCAGGGTCTGTTCACCGTCGGCATGCAGGCGGTCCAGGTCCAGCGCCGGGTAGCGGTTCAACACGGCGTCCAGCGTGGCCAGTTGACCGTTGTGCATGAAGGGCGCGGTGGCGGCCACGTTGCGCAGGCTGGACACCTTGAACTCGCTGCGCGGCCCAGGGGTAGCGCGCGGCACTGCGCAGGTCGTTGCGCGCCAAAGCATCGCGGAAGTCGTCGAAACTCGGACCGGTAGCGGCCGCCACCCAGCGGCGTGATGCCGGGCCGGCAGTTCATGCCGTGGCGGTGTGCGGGCATATCGGCGTCCAGCCGCAACAAGCGGGGGCCGCTGCACCAGGCGGTGCGTCAGGCGATTCGCCCATGGGCGCGCAGACGGCGATCTCCAGCGCAAACGGCCGGCCCACCGGAACCGGCCAGGGCCGGGTTGCGAACACGATGCGTTGGCCGTCGGTATCGATCACCTGGCGCGACGCGCCGTTGAGGCTGCTGCCGCAGTCTTGCGCCTGGGCAGGCATGGGCGATGTGGTCATGCCCAGGGCGACGATCAGCACAGCACCGGCGGCGCAGCGGGTCTGGGTCAAAGCGTCACGCCAGCGGGGTGCTGCGCAACAAGGCCTCGGCGTTGCGCCAGGCGATGCACTCGGCAAGGGCCGGCGGCAAGTCCGCCAGCCAGGCGCGTGAGCTGCGGGCGTGCTCGCCGATGCAGTGCCAGCGCTCCGGCGTGAAGGTGTCGGTGCCCAGCACAAAGCGGGCCGGAAACTCGTTGAAGACCTCACGCCAGGCCGGGTCCACGCTGCCGCCGCTGGCCTGGTCGCCGCGAAACGCCAGGTTGGCCCACAGTCGGGGATGGCGGCGCAGCAGACCGCGCACCACGTCGGGCCGATCAAAGCCCGACTGCGCCCACAGGATGCGGGCCTCGGGCCACTGGTCAAACAGCCGATCTACCGCAGCGATGTCTGCATGGGCGTGCAGCAGCAGCTTG
>JANMXG010000074.1:0-9623 GCA_031394235.1 Betaproteobacteria bacterium | reverse complement strand
CAGGATGTGGACAACACGCTGGCCGGCCCGTCGGCGCAGCATTTGCTGGGCACCGACGATCTGGGCCGCGATGTCTTCAGCCGCATGGTGCACGGCGCAGCAGCCACGCTCTATGCCAGTGCGCTGGCGGTGGGCATTGCGGTGCTGCTGGGCCTGCCGGTGGGCTTGCTGGCGGGCTACCTGGGCGGCTGGGTGGACGATGCGATCAGCCGCTTGATCGACGCACTGCTGTCCTTCCCGTCCATCGTGCTGGCCATTGCCGTGACCGGCGCGCTGGGCATCGGCCTGTCCAACGGCATGATCGCGGTGGGCATCGTGTTTGCGCCGCAGCTCGCGCGGCTGGTGCGGGCCCGCGCGCTGGTGGTGCGGCAGGAGTTGTACGTCGATGCAGCGCGCTGCTTTGGCGGCGGCACTGCGCGCATCCTGTGGCGCCATGTGCTGCCCAACACGGTGCAGCCGGTGATCGTGCAGATCACGCTGCTGCTGGCTGCGGCGCTGCTGGCCGAGGCGTCCTTGAGCTTTCTGGGTCTGGGCATCCAGCCGCCGAACCCGAGCTGGGGCTCGATGCTGGCGCGGGCTTACCAAAACATGGAGCTGGCGCCAGCGCAGATGTACGCCCCCGGGCTGGCGATCCTGCTCACCGCGCTGGCTTTCAACACCCTGGGCGAGTCGCTTCGGGTGGCGCTGGACCCGACCCACAAACGTTGAGCCATTGACCGCCCTGCTTCTCACCGCCTGGGCCGCCGCCTGCGCCACCCCGACGATCTCACCACAAGGACAACCCCGATGACCTGGCAACCCGAGCTCGACGAACTGGCCCGCCGCACCACGATGGCCCTGCAGATGGGTGGCGCCGACAAGGTCAAGCGCCAGCACAATGCCGGCCGGCTGACGGTGCGCGAGCGGATCGACCAACTGGTGGACGCCGGCAGCTTCCACGAGGTGGGCGCGCTCTCGGGCTTCGGCGAGTACGACGCCGCCGGCCAGGTCCAGCACGTCACCCCCGCCAACTGCGTGTTCGGCCGTGGCCGGATCGACGGCCGTGCGGTGGTGGTGGTGGGTGACGACTTCACCGTGCGCGGCGGCTCGGCCGATGCGTCGATCAGCAACAAACCGCTGATGGCCGAGGACATGGCGGCGCAGTTCCGGCTGCCGATCATCCGGGTGATCGAGGGTTCGGGCGGCGGTGGCTCGGTCAAGACCATCGAGACCAAGGGCGCGTCCAACCTGCCGGGCGGCGTGGGCGGCACTGCCGGCTTCTACCGCATGACGGCCAACCTGGCCGAGGTGCCGGTGGTGGGGCTGGGGCTGGGCTCGGTGGCCGGGCTGGGCGCGGCGCGGTTGGCGTCGAGCCACTACTCGGTGATGACCCACCACTCGGCGATGTTTGTCGCGGGCCCGCCGCTGGTGGCGCGGCTGGGCCAGGCGCTGGAGAAAAAGGAACTGGGCGGTGCCGACATCCAGACCCGCAGCGGCGCGATCGACACCGCAGTGGACACCGAGGAACAGGCCTTTGAGTGTGCACGGCGATTTCTGTCCTACCTGCCAGCCTCGGTCCATGCGCTGCCGCCGGTGCTGCCCTGCACCGACGACCCCGAGCGCGCCGACGCGTCGCTGATGAAGGCGGTGCCGCGCAACCGGCGCAGCGTCTACAAGATGCGGCCGATCATCAACGCGGTGGTGGACGCGGGCAGCTTCTTCGAGATGGGCGCCAACTTCGGGCGCTCGATCATCGCCGGCCTGGCCCGTCTGGACGGCCATCCGGTGCTGCTGTTGGCCAGCGACCCCTACCACTACGGCGGCGCCTGGAGCGCCGACACCTGCCAGAAGGTGGTGCGCTTTGTCGACCTGGCCGAGACCTTCCACCTGCCAGTGGTCTATTTGATGGACTGCCCCGGCTTCATGATCGGGCTGGAGGCCGAGCGCAGCGCCACCATCCGCCACGGCGTGCGGGCGATGGCGGCGATGAACCAGACCAGCGTGCCTTGGTGTACCGTGATCGTACGCAACGCCTTTGGCGTGGCCGGCGCCGCGCACCAGCCCGCCGGGCGCTTGTCGCTGCGGTACGCCTGGCTGTCAGCGTACTGGGGCTCGCTGCCGCTCGAAGGCGGCATCGAGGCCGCCTACCGCGCCGACATCGCCGCCGCCGCCGACCCCCAGGCTGAGCTGGCGGCGATAGAGACCCGGCTCAACGCCCTGCGCTCACCCTTTCGAAGTGCCGAGAAGTTCTGGGTCGAGGAAATCATCGACCCGCGCCGCACCCGGTCGTTGCTGTGCGACTTTGCCCGCCTGGCCGAGCCGCTGCGGGTACCGGGGCGGGCGAAGTTCTCGATCCGGCCTTGAGGCGTTCAGCCGTGCGCAGGCCGGGTCGGGGTGGTGTGATGTCAGGTACGGGCCTGCCCGGGCCCGGTCACCTCAAAGTTCACCCCGCCCAGGTGGAACCGGTGGCCCTGCACCCGGTGACCACAGTCCAGCGCGCGGCGCAGCGTGGCCGCCACATCGACCACCTCGACCACCACGCTGCCCAGACAGTCGGCCGGGCCGCGCTCAAACCACAGCGACACCTGCTCGAATTGAAGCCGGGCTGCGGCATCGCCCGCACCGCCACCTTCGCGGCCGTCGGTCCGCAGCGGTGTTTCCAGAATCTTCGACCACAGCCCGGCCAGCGCGGCCGGGTCCGGGCTCTCCAGCACGACACCCTGCAGCCGCCGCGTGTCGGCCGTGCGCACATGGTCTTGCCAGTGCGGGCCGGCCGGCCACCAGGTGCCCATCCGGTCTTCGCCGCCCAGGCTGTGGCCCAGCTCGATGAAGGCGGCGCGGCAATCACGCGGGTGCAACTGCACGCTCAGGTAGCCGGGCTGGTCGATCTCATGCGCGGTGCGCACCCCCAGCGCCTGTGCCGTGGCCTGGCGCTGCCGGGGATCGTCGGTCTGGAAGATCGCCATGTAGCCGCCGTGACCCTGGCTGCGGTGGATGAAGCGGCCGGCTGCGGTGTCGGGCTGCACAGGCGCCACCACTTCCAAAAAGTCAGTGCCGATCGGCAGCAGCGCGTTTTCGAGCCCGTAGGCGATCAACTTGGGGTCGCGGTGGCAGACCGACAGGCCAAAGATGGTTTGCAAGTCATCCACCACCGGCGCCAGGCGGGGTGCAGCCAGGCAGATCTGGCGCAGACGAAGGGTGTCGGGCATGGTGAGCGCTCCTGTGGGCAGAGTTCATCGGTGGGGCTGGGCAGCATAAGGCTCGCGGCAGGCGCTGCCCCGTACTGCTGCCCCGTACTGCTGCCCCGTACTGCTGCCCTGTACTGCTGCCATGTACTGCTGCCCTGTTCGCGACAGGCCGGCCATCCACCCGCGTGCTACGGTTTACCGGCACGCCCGCGCTGCCAGCCCTGCCAGCCCTGCGCCCCCACACCCACCCGCCCCGCCACCTGGAGAACCCCGCATGAGCGAACCCGAAGTGCGCTACGACGTGTCGCAACGCATCGCCACGATCACCTTGAACCGGCCCGACCGGCTCAATGCCTTCACCGCCGCGCTGGGCCAGCAACTGCGGGCCGCCATGCGCATGGCCAGTGACGATGCCGGCGTGCGGGTGATCGTGTTGACCGGTGCCGGGCGCGGCTTTTGTGCCGGGGCCGACATGGGCAACTTGAGCCAGCTCAGCGCGGGCGGCGCAGCGGCGACTGAAGCCCAAACTGACGCCCACGCGGACGCCCACGCGGACACCCGCCCGGCCGCGGCTGCCGATGCGCCGTTCGATCCCGCATCCAGCCCGGACTACCAAACCCCGCATGCCTACTTCCCCGCCGTGCCCAAGCCGGTGATCGCCGCGATCAACGGCGCCTGTGCCGGCCTGGGCCTGGTCTACGCGCTGTACTGCGACCAGCGCTTTGCGGCCGACAGCGCCAAGTTCAGCACCGCGTTTGCGCGCCGTGGGCTGATCGCCGAGCACGGCATCAGCTGGACCCTGCCGCGCCTGGTGGGCCTCTCGGCTGCGCTCGACCTGCTGATGTCAGCCCGCAAGTTCGGCGCCGACGAGGCGCTGCGGCTCGGCATGGTGGACCGGGTGCTGCCCGCGCCTGAGCTGATGCCGGCGGTGCGGGCCTATGCGCTCGATCTGGCCGACAACGTCTCGCCCCGGGCGATGGCGGTGATCAAGCGGCAAGTCTGGGGCGTGTCGCAGCAATCCTTGCGCGAGGCGGTCGAGCTGGGCAACCGCGAGATGCAGGCCAGCTTTGCGACCGAAGACTTCAGGGAAGGCGTGGCCCACTTTGTCGAAAAGCGGCCGGCGGCCTTCACCGGCCGGTGACAGGGCGCAACGCAGATGCCTGACTTTCTGCCTCCCGATTTGCAGGCGCAGCGCCAGCAGGTGGCCGACCTGGCCGCCACCGTCCTGGTGCCGCTGCGCGATGACCCCTTGCTGACGCCCGAGTGCCGCGCCGCCCAGGTCCGCGCGGTCAGCCAGGCCGCTGGCCTGTACGCGCTGACCCAGACCGAGGCCGCGCCGGAGCTGACCCTGCTGGTGCTGCGCGAGACCCTGGCCCAGCACGGCGTGGGCCACCTGCCCGGCCTGTTCGGCGCCAGCGCTGGCGTGTTGCAAGGCGTGGCCGAACCCTTGCGCAGCAGCCATTTGCTGCCGATGCTGGCGGGCGACAAACACACCGCCTTTGCCTTCACCGAGCCGGCCGATGCACCGCGCGCCACCTGGGCCCGTGTGGACGGCGAGCAGCTGGTGGTGACCGGCCGCAAGTCGTATGTCACCGGCGGCGCCGATGCCCAGTTTCTGACGGTACTCGTCGAGATCGACGGCCAGGGCCCGGCGATGGTGGTGATCGACACCCACACGCCGGGCGTCACGCTGACCCGGCGGTTTACCTCGCTCGACGGCAGCCACCATGCGGCCTTTGCGTTTGAGCAAGCCCGGGTGCCGCGCCACCATGCCATCGGCGCGCCGGGCGATGGCCGTGGCCGCGCACTGGCCAAGATCAGCGCGCTGCGGCGGGCGATAGCCGCCGATTGCGTGGGCACGATGGCGGGGGTGATCGATCTGGTGGCGCATGAGTTGCAACGCGAGCGGCGCGGTGGCGCCCGTGCTGCCAGCGAGCGGGTGCGCCTGCGCTACGGCGAGCTGCGCATCCAGGCCTATGCGGTGCGGGCCACGGTCTACCGCACCGCCAGGCTGGTGGACGCCGGGCTGGACGCGGTCAACGAGAGCATTGCCGCCAAGGTGCTGGCCACCGAAGCGGCCAACCAGGCGGTGGACACCGCCATCCAACTGGTAGGCGGCGAGGCGCTGGTGGATGGCCATCCGCTGTGCGCTGCGCTGCGCCGGCTGCGCGTGCTGCGGCTGGCCGAAGGCGAGACCGACACCCTGCGCGTCAATGTGGCACGGGGCCATCTGGACCTGGGCAAGGGGCGGCTGTAAGCCCCCATCAAGCCCCGCGCGCAACACATCCGGCTTGTCACTTCCGGCGCCGCCGTCCCAACCCATCCCACGGTGCCGACCGCGCCATTTGCAGGAGCCTCCCCATGTCACCCATTCCCAAAGGCGGCACTGTCGCTGTCACCGGCGCCGCCGGTTTTGTCGGCGGCTGGGTGGTGCGGCGATTGCTGGACAAGGGCTACCGGGTCCGGGCCTGCGTGCGCGACCCGGCTGACACCACCAAGACCGGCTTTTTGCGCCAGCTGCCAGGCTTTGCCTCGGGCCGCCTCACACTGCATGCCGCCGACCTGGACCAGCCCGGCTGCTTCGACGCCGTCTTTCGCGGCTGCAACGGCGTGGCGCACCTGTCGCACCTCAGCGACTACCAGGACCAGGCCCGCATCCAGCAGGTCTGCGAGCATGTCATCGCCAGCCTGAACCGCTCAGGCTCGGTCACCCGGGTGGTGCTGACGTCGAGCATCGCGGCGGTGATCTCCGAGATGGACCTGCAGGAGCTGGTGCGCCGCCCGGTGCTGTACGAGGACCGTGTCCCCGACCTGCACAACCCCAAGCGCACGCCCGAGCGCGGCCAGGGTTACTCGATGGGCAAGCTGCTGGCCGAGCAGCTGTTTGCCGACGCGGCACAAGCACACGGCGGCTGGGACGCGATCACCTGCTGCCCAGGCGACAACGTCGGCCCGATCCAGTCGTCGCACCAACAGACCGGCGGCCCCTGGCAGCGGTTGATTGCCGGCATGTTGCAGGGCGACTGCCCGCAAACCCCCGTCTACCGGCCCTGGATGACGGTGGATGTGCGGGACGACGCCGACTGCCACATCGCGTTGCTGGAAAGCGGGTCGGTCAAGAACGGCGAGCGCTTCATCGCCTGGTCCACCGAGACCCGGCCGGTCGAGCAGATCTGCGCCGACATAGCCCGGTTGCTGCCCGAGCGGCAGCACGACACCCCGTCAGTGACTGACAACCAACCGGAGCGGGTGCGCCAGCGCGAGGCCGAAATGCGCCGCATCTGGGCCGGCTGCGACTTGCGCAATGAGCGCATGCGGGCGCTGACCGGCATGCAATTTCGGCCGCTGGACATATCGCTGCGCGACTGCGTCGAGTCGTTGATCTCCATCGGTGGGGTGCAGCCGCGCCGCCGCGCCACCACGTCTTGAGGCCCACCGCCATGACCCCCAAAAACCCGCTGCCGCTGGCCGGCATCCAGGTGATCGAGATCGGCGGCGGTGCCGCCGGCGCGTACTGCGGCCGGTTGCTGGTCGACGCCGGCGCCCAGGTCATCAACATCGCGTTGAGCGAGGCACATCGCCTGGCCGGCATCGTGCGGGCCGATTTGCCCGCCGAGCACGCCTACGCCGCCTACCTGGCCGCCGGCAAGCAACGGCTGCCGGGCAGCGCTGATGCCCAGGCGCTGGCGGCACTGTGCCGCACGGCCGACCTGGTGCTGGTGGGCGAAGCCTCGGGCTTTGATGCGCTGCTGGCAGCGCCCAAGATCGCCAGCGTCGCGCTGAGCTGGTTTGGCGCGCTTGGTGAGCGCCGGCACTGGCAAGGCAGCGACCTGATCGTGCAGGCGCTGACCGCCATGCCGCAGATGGCCGGCACGGCCGACGGCCCGCCGCTGGCCGGCGGCGACCGCCAGGCCACCACGCTGGGCGGTGTCACCGCCTACATCGCCGCCTGTGCGGCCTTGCTGGCCAAAGCGGCGCCAGGCGCCGCCACCGCGCCGCGGCGGCTGGACGTCAACATCCTCGAAGCCAATCTGGTGCTGGCCGAAATGCACATGCACTTCTTCGAGCGTGACGGCCTGCCGATGCAACGCTGGGGCCTGAACCGCTTTGCACCCAACAGCCCGGTGGGCATCTACCCCTGCCAGGGCGGCTATGTGGGCATCACCGTGTCCACGCCCGACCAGTGGCGCGCGCTGTGCCAGGCGCTGGACCTGCAAGCCCAGGCGGCCGACCCGCAACTGGCCACCCGTGAGCTTCGCTTTGCCCGGCTCGACGAGGTGGAACAGGTGCTGTGCGCCGCACTGGCCAGCCGCAGCGCCGACGACTGGGCCGCCGTCGGTCGCCAGTACCGGGTACCGATCGTGCCCGTGCCTGACGCGCCCGGCATCCTGTCGCACCCGGTGTTTGGCGTGCGCCAGTCGCTGGCCGAACTGGTGGTGGGCGGTGTGCGCCTGCGGGTGCCACGCACGCCGTTTGGCCTGAGCGCCACACCGATCCCCACCACGATGGTGGCGGCTGAGCAGTCGGCCAGCCGGGTCGATCAAGTGCACGGGCCGGCTGCCGGCCTGCGGGATGCCGCGCGGCCCGCCTCGCAAGCCGCCTCGCAAGCCGCCTCGCGAGCCGCCGCACAAGCCGCCGCACCATCAATCGATCCCCCACTTGACCCGCAAACAGCGCCCATCACCGGCCCCACCGCCCCACCGCTGCAAGGCCTCATCCTGGTCGACTTTTCGATGGGCTGGGCCGGGCCGCTCGCCAGCCGATTGATGGCCGACCTGGGCGCCGAGGTGATCAAGGTCGAGGCCGGCCGCTACCCCGATTGGTGGCGCGGCATGAACTGGACGCCCGAGTTCATCGCCACCCGCCAGTACGAGCACTCCACCATCTTTTGCGGTCTGAACCGCGGCAAGCGCGGCGTCAGCCTGGACCTCACCACACCCACCGGCCGCGACCTGGCGCTGGCGCTGGTGGCCGGCGCCGACGCGGTGGTAGAAAACCAGGCCGCTGGCGTGATGGACAAGTTCGGCCTGGGTTATGCCCAACTCGCCCAGGCCCGGCCCGACCTGGTGATGGTGTCGATGTCGGCGTTTGGCACCGGCAATGCCTGGTCCGACACCCGGGCCTACGGCTCGACCCTGGAGCAGGGCTCAGGCCTGCCCAGCTTCACCGGCCTGCCCGGCTCCGCACCCACCATGACGCATTTGGCCCACGGCGACCCGGTTGGCGGCCTGTACGGCTGCGCTGCGCTGTTGACCGCGCTGGTGCACCGCCGCCGCACCGGCGTGGGCCAGTACATCAACCTGAGCATGGTCGAGGCGATGCTGCAGTTCACCACCCCGGCGCTGCTGACGCACCAGATCAGCCCCGAGCTGCCGTTGCGGCAGGGCAACCAACGCCCCGCGCTGTCGCCGCACGGCATCTACCCATCCGCCGGGGTTGATCAGTGGGTGGCGGTGGCGGTGCAGGACGGGCCGGCGTTTGCTGCATTGGCAGCGCTCTTGGGCCGCGCCGACTGGGCGGCAGACGCCGCGCTGATGACCCTGGCCGGCCGGCAGCAACAAGCGGCCCTGATCGAGGCCGCCATCAGCGCCTGGACGCTGCAGCACAGCCCGGAACGTGCTGCCCAGGTCTTGCAGGCCGCCGGCATCCTGGCCGCACCGCTGCTGCATGCCGAGCACCTGCCGCAAGACACCCACCTGGTCGCATCCGATTTCTTCATCGATCTCAACCGCGCCGTCTCAGGCCCGCAACGCCAGGGCGGACTGGCGATACGGCAAGGCGGTCAACGCCTGGGCGCCCGCAGCCCGGCGCCATTGCTAGGTGAGCACAGCCAGGCGGTGCTGCAAGCCCATGCGTCGGTCGGCCGGGACCAGTTTGCGGCACTGGTGCAGGCGGGCGTGGTCAGCTTTTTGCCCAAGCCGGCGCGCAATTTGGTCAGCTGATCCTGCCATTGGCCGCGTTGCCAGCAGCGGGGTTGCATCCGCTGCAATGTCGCCGCCTTTGCCAAGGCGAAAAGGCGCCGCAAGCTGCGCCTGGCGGGGCAGGCCGTGAGCAACAACGCCGCAGCGCGGTGCTTGCATGGTTGGTGCAGCGCGTCAGGCGGTCCGGGCGGGCCTGTGGCGGGCAACTTGCCCCGGCGCTAACACTGCGAACGCCTCTAGCGTAGTCAACCGGACACCGTGGTTGCGCTCGAGTGCTTCGGCCCCGAAGAAACGATCATCAAACGCATCGTCGGGCAGGCTCATCAAACGCATCACCCGGGCCATGCCGGGATGAATCGGCGCCGCCACGATCGACAGGAAGCGCGCGACCGTTGCGGGCAGGTGCGAGGCGCGCGCTTTGATGCCCGCGGCCCTGGCAAACAGAGCCAGGATGCAAACCAGGAGCAATTTGAACTCCTGCCCTTGCCCAAATACAGCGCGCCCCAGAGCAGGCCAGCAAGGCAAGCATCGCCGC
>JANMXG010000073.1:0-3014 GCA_031394235.1 Betaproteobacteria bacterium | reverse complement strand
AAAAAATCGCAAAGGCTTGAAAAATGGCACAAGGCAACATGCTCGAAGGCAAGGTCGTACTGGTCACCGGCGCCGGGGGCGGCATCGGCCGTGACATCGCGCTGCAATGCGCGGCGCAAGGCGCACGGGTGGTGGTCAATGACCTGGGCGCGTCGGTGTCGGGTGAGGGCGGGGACGCCTGGCCGGCACAGCGTGTGGTCGAGGAGATCCGCAGCGCCGGCGGTGAGGCCACCGCCAACACCGACAGCGTGTCCGAGGTGGCCAGCGCCAACCGCATCGTGCAGACGGCGATGGATGTGTTTGGCCGGATCGATGTGGTGGTCAACAACGCCGGCATCCTGCGCGACCGGTTTTTTCACAAGATGAGCGTGGACGAGTTCGACACCGTCATCAAGGTGCACTTGTACGGCGGTTTTTACGTCAGCCGGGCCGCAGCCTCCCACTTCAAGGAGCAGGGCAGCGGCGCCTACGTGCACATGACCAGCACGTCAGGGCTGATCGGCAACTTCGGCCAGGCCAACTACGCGGCAGCCAAGCTGGGCATTGCGGCCTTGTCCAAGTCCATCGCGCTCGACATGCTCAAGTTCAATGTGCGCAGCAACTGCATTGCGCCGTTTGCCTGGAGCCGGATGATCGGCAGCATCCCCACCGAAACGCCTGAAGAAAAAGCCCGGGTCGCGCGCATCCAGCAGATGACGCCGGCCAAGATCGCGCCGGTGGCGGTCTACCTGGCCAGCGACGCTGCCCGGGCCGTCAACGGCCAGATCTTTGCGGTGCGCAACAACGAGATCTTCTTGATGAGCCAGCCCCGACCCGAGCGCAGCGTGCACCGCAGTGAGGGCTGGACGGCGGAGACGGTGGCCTCGCACGCGATGCCGGCGCTGCAGGCTAATTTCTACAGCCTGGACCGCTCGGGCGATGTGTTCACCTGGGACCCGGTCTGATTTTTTGCTGCCGGGCGAAGGTCGCAGGCCTACGGGTTGTCGCCAGGTTTCTGTCAAACTGATTCAGCAGTAAAGTATTCACCAGTCATTCATTTAGCCAAATTCGATCAAGTTGGCTTGTCTGATCGGAGAACTGCATGAATATTGTTTGCATCGGTGGCGGCCCGGCCGGCCTGTACTTCAGCCTGCTGATGAAGCTGCAGGACGCCGCACACGACATCACCGTGGTCGAGCGCAACAAGCCCTACGACACCTTCGGCTGGGGCGTGGTGTTCTCGGACGCGACGATGGACAACATGCGGCGCTGTGACCCGGTGACCGCAGCGCAGGTCGAGCAGGCGTTCAACCACTGGGACGACATCGAGCTGCACTTCAAGGGCGAGGTGATCCGGTCGGGCGGCCACGGCTTTGTCGGCATCGGCCGCAAGAAGCTGCTCAACATCCTGCAGCTACGCTGCGAGCAACTGGGGGTCAAGCTGGTGTTCGAGTGCGACGCCGAGTCGGACGCCGACTTCCCGGATGCCGACCTGGTCATCGCCAGCGACGGCATCAACTCGAAGATCCGCAGCCGCCATGCCGACGTGTTCAAGCCCGACAGCGTGACGCGGCCCAACCGATTCATCTGGCTGGGCACGCACAAGCATTACGAAGCCTTCACGTTTTTGTTCGAAAAGACCGAGCACGGCTGGTTCCAGGCCCATGTCTACCAGTTTGACGCCGACACCGCCACTTTCATCGTCGAGTGCCCCGAGTCGGTCTGGCTGGCGCATGGGCTCGACACCGCCGACACAGCGCAGTCGATAGCCTTCTGCGAGCAGTTGTTTGCCAGCAACCTGAAGGGCGCGCAGTTGCTCAGCAACGCCCGCCACCTGCGCGGTTCAGCCTGGCTCAACTTTCAGCGCATCACCTGCGCACAGTGGTCGTTTTTCAACGGCCGCAGTCACGTGGTGCTGATGGGCGATGCGGTGCACACGGCGCACTTTGCGATCGGCTCGGGCACCAAACTGGCGATCGAGGACGCGATCGAGCTGGCGCGATTGCTGGGCGAGCAGCAAGCTGCCGGCGCAGGTTCCGCCTCAGGCCCCGCTGCATCGGCCCAGACCATGCCCGACCTGCTCGCCCGCTACCAGGCCCTGCGCAATGTGGACGTGCTGCGCCTGCAAAACGCCGCCTGGAACGCGATGGAGTGGTTCGAGGTCTGCGGCCAGCGCTATTGCGACCAGCTCGAAGCGCCGCAGTTCATGGTCTCCATGCTCACCCGCAGCCAGCGCATCAGCCATGAAAACCTGCGCCTGCGGGACGCCGCCTGGCTGGGCAGCTACGAGCGCTGGTTTGCGCGCCGCGCCGGCGTGGCCGTGGCAGACGACCAGCCCGCACCGCCGCCGATGTTCACGCCGTTCGCGGTGCGCGGGCTGACCTTGAAGAACCGCGTTGTGGTGTCGCCGATGGCGCAGTACTCTGCGGTGGACGGCAGGGTGGGCGACTACCACCTGGTGCACCTGGGTTCGCGCGCGCTGGGCGGCGCGGCGCTGGTGATGGCGGAGATGACCTGCACCTCGGCTGACGCCCGCATCACGCCCGGCTGCCCCGGCATCTGGAACGAGGCCCAGCGCGATGCCTGGCGCCACATCGTCAACCATGTGCACCAGCGCAGTGACGCTGCCATCGGCCTGCAGATCGGCCATGCCGGGCCTCAGGGCTCGACCAACGCACCCTGGCAGGGTGCCGGCGCCGACCAGCCGCTGGCCAGCGGCAACTGGCCGTTGTTTGCCGCCTCAGCCCAGCCCTATCTGGCAGACGGCGCCGTGCCCCGGGCGATGACCGAGGACGACATGGCGCGTGTGCTGGCCGATTTTGTCGCCGCCACCCAGCATGCTGCCGAGGCCGGCTTCGACTGGCTGGAGCTGCACTGCGCGCATGGCTACCTGTTGTCGTCGTTCATCTCGCCGCTGACCAACCACCGCAGCGATGGCTTCGGCGGCAGCCTGTCAAACCGGCTGCGCTACCCGCTGGCCGTGTTTGCCGCCGTGCGCGCCGCCTGGCCGGCCGAGCGGCCGCTGTCGGTGCGCA
>JANMXG010000072.1:0-15941 GCA_031394235.1 Betaproteobacteria bacterium | reverse complement strand
CGCGCACCGACCTGGTGTCGATGCTGGCGCATGGCGCGGCCACCCGCAACATGGGCCCGATGGAGCTGATGGGCAACCTGGTGCTGCTGATCGTGGGCGGCAACGACACCACCCGAAACTCGATGACCGGCGGCCTGCTGGCCTTGCACGACAACCCCGAGCAGATGGCCAAGCTGCGCGCCAATCCGGCGCTGGTCGACAGCCTGGTGCCCGAGATCATCCGCTGGCAGACACCCCTGGCCTACATGCGGCGCACCGCCCTGGTGGACACCGAACTCGGCGGCAAACAGATCAAGCAAGGCGACAAGGTGGCGATGTGGTACCTGTCGGGCAACCGCGACGGGACCGCCATCGAGCAGCCCGACCGCTTCATCATCGACCGCGCCCACCCGCGCCAGCACCTGTCCTTCGGCTTTGGCATCCACCGCTGCGTGGGCAACCGGCTGGCCGAATTGCAGCTCAAGATCCTGTGGGAGGAGATGCTCAAGCGCTTTCCGACCATCGAGGTGATGGGCGAGCCCACCCGCGTGCGCTCGGCCTTTGTGCGGGGCTTTACCCACCTGCCGGTGCGGCTGCCAAGCTGATCGCGGCGCACCCGACCGGGCGTTGTCGGCACCGTCCCTGCTGGCCAGGGCCGCTCACAGCGCCTCAGGTTTGTGCCGCGCTGAGCTCAAATTCGGTCAAGTCAGGCTGCAAGGTCATGCGCCAATAGTCCACCAGGCGCCAGGGCATGGGCGAAAAAACCCGGCCACTGTCGTTGCGGTACCAGTTGCGCATGCCGGGGTGGGTCCAGACCAGATCGGCATGTTCGGCATCCACGCGCGCGTTGTAGGCATCGTGCACCAGCGGCTTGACCTCGACCGCCGCCAACTGGCGCTCGATCATCTCGCGCAGCAGCCCGGTGACATAGCGGACCTGGCATTCGGACACAAAGATCAGGCTGCCGCCATGCGCCAGCCCGGTGTTGGGGCCGGTCAGCACAAACAGGTTGGGATAGTCCGGCACGCTGATGCCGAGATAGGCCTTGGGGTTGTTGTCGCCCCAGACCTGCTGCAGCGGCGTGCCCGACCGGCCACGGATGTCGATCGGGCACAGCATCTTGCCCGGCTCGAAGCCGGTGGCCAGTACGATCACGTCGGCACGGCGGCGCACGCCGGCGGCATCGACGATGCCAGCGCCGTCCACATGGTCCACCGCGGCGGTGACCAACTCGACATTGGGCCGCCTGAGGGCGGCGTACCAACCGTTGTCGATCAAGATGCGCTTGCCGTAGGGCGGGTAGTCGGGGAGGCATTTGGCAATCAGGTCGGGCCGGCCTTCGAGCTGCTCCTGCAGGTAGTCGGTGAGCTGCATGCGCTGGCGGTCGTTGCGGTGGTTCATCGCGCGCTGAGGGTGCGGCCAGGACGGGTCGCGCCGCACGGTGGGCAGCAGGCCGTCGCCAAAGCGCCACATCAGGCCAAAGCGGTACCAGGCGTAGTAGTGCGGCACGTTCTCCAGCAGCCAGCGCGATTCGGGGCTGACGCTGCCGTGGTAGTCCTGCGGCGGCCGCGCCCACTGCGGCGAGCGCTGGAACACGGTGACCGATTGGGCCTGCTCGGCCGTGCTGCGCAAAAATTGCATCGCGCTGGCGCCGGTGCCGATCACCGCCACTTGTTTGCCGGCCAGCGGCACGTCGTGGCGCCATTGCGCGGAGTGCCAGTGCTCACCGGTGAAAGATGCCAAACCGGCGATCGAGTCCAGCTTGGGCCGGTTCAGCTGCCCCACTGCGGTGATGACAGCATCGACCCAGCGGGTCTGCAGGCTGCCGTCGGCAGCGCGCGAATCGACCTGCCACTGGTGGCGGTCCTCATGCCAGCGCATGGCCGTGACTTCGACGCCAAAGCGGATCTGGCGGCGCAGGTCCAGGTCATCGGCCACCCGGCGTTGGTAGGCCCAGACCTCGTCGCGCTTGGCGTAGTTGCTGGTCCACCCCAGGTTGGGCGCAAACGAGTAGGAGTAGAAGTGGTTGGGTGTGTCCACCCCAGCCTCGGGGTAGTTGTTGTCGAACCAGGTGCCGCCGAGGTCCGCGCTTTTCTCAAGCAACTCGTACGGGATGCCCATCTGGCCCAGCCGGTAGGCCGCACACAGGCCCGAAAAGCCGGCGCCCACCACCAGCACCTTGAAGCTGGCCAGCCGGTCGGGGGCGGCCGGCGTGCGCCAGTCCAGCCGCCGGTCGGCAAAGCCCATCTCCTCCATCGCCATCGTGGTGTATTCGGCCGGTACCGGCTCACCCAGGCAGACGCCCATCATTTCCATCATCTGTGCAGGTGCCAGTGGCGGCGGCAATTGCAGCGCCCCGCTGGCCAGGTCGTCGAGCATCTGCGCCGCCGCCGTGATGACCACCTGCTGAGCCTCTGGCGACAGGCCGCCGCTGGGCTCGGCAAAGATCGAGATGTCGCGCCGCGGCAGAAACGGCTCTTCGAGCCAGCGCCGGTCGCCGGTGACCTGGGCCAGGCACATCAGCAGCGTCGGGATCGACGCCTGGCGGAGTACGGCGGTGCGTTGGGTGTCGGTCATGGGCGCGCGGGTTGGGGTTGGTCAGATCGGTCAGATCGGTCGCATCAGTCGGCTGCTGTCAGCATACCGGCCGGCGTTTGCAGCACTGTCCCGCGGGCAACACCCAGCCGGCAATACCGACGCCCGACACGGGTCAGTAGCGGACCCGGGCGTAAAACGTGCGCTGCGCCGCCTCGCGGGCCTGTCCCAGCGTGTGGATGCCCTGCTCGGCCAGCAGCGGAACCAGCCGCAGGAACACCTCGGCAGTGACCAGCGCATCGCCCAGCGCGGTGTGCCGGCCGTCAACAGCCACGCCCAGCCGGCCGGCGATGTCCTCCAGCCGGTGCGAGGTCTGGGCCGGATGCACCAAGGCGGACAGCAGCAGCGTGTCGAGCACCGGCTGGTCAAAGCGCAGGCCGGTGGCGGCCTCTTGCAGCTGCAAGAAGCGCATGTCGAAGGCAGCGTTGTGCGCCACCAGCACGGTGTCTAGCGCAAAGGCGTGGAAGGCGGGCAGCACGGTGGCGATCGCCGGCTGGCCACGCACCATCGCCGGCGTGATGCCGTGGACGGCGAACCCGGCGGCGGGGATGTCCCGGCCCGGGTCCACCCACTGCTCAAAGCTTTCTTGCCGGCGCAACTTGCCGTTGACCAGCCGGGTGGCGCCAATCTGCAGGATCTGGTCGCCGTTGGCGGGTTCCAGGCCGGTGGTCTCGGTGTCGAACACGGTGTAGCTCAGTGCGTCCAGCCGCTGATCATCGAGTGCGCCGGACTGGCTTGTGTGTTTGAACAGGTCGAAGTCGTAGTACCCGGGCCGGCTGTCTTGCGGCATCAGCGGTGTCTGCGCCGCTGCCGCTGCGGCCAGCGCACCGCGGTCGGCGTCGGCCAGCGGCAGCAGAAACCGGAAAAAAGCCTGGTGGCGCACCCGCTCACGCTCGAACCAAAATTCGCCGCCGTGGCGTTGCACCACCTCGCGCAGCGTCAATGGGCTGGCGCCGCTGCCGCTTCGCATGGCGCCCGACTCCCAGCCCATCACGGTTTCGGTGCTCATGGCCTGGCCGGTCCAGACCAGGTCGAGATGGGCATGGGTCACCGGTCCGGCAGCAGCCCCCGTCAGCGCCGGGGCTGGTGGTGCGGCCACAAGCCTCAGCTCGACCCGCGAGGTGCCATGCTCATCAGCCAGGCGGCCTGCCAGGTAGGCCAGCGCCTGCAGCAGCGAAAAGCTGTCGGCCCGCAGCCACAGCGCCGTATCCACCGTACTGGCGCTGCAATGCAGGCCGGGCATGGCGTCGATGTGGCGCTGCGCTGCGGCCACCAGATCGGCGCCCAGCATGTCCTCCAGCGGCCAGCGGGTGGCATGGGTCTGGTCGGTGCGGATGGCCAGGTCCTGGATGCGCTGGCGCATCTGTGCCAGCTCGTCACGCACCACCGCCTGGAAGCGCTCCCGCTGGGCGGGCTCGAGATCGGGGTACTCCAACATCTCGACCGCCGCTGTGAGGTTACCCAGCGACGCGCGGCCACCTTCGGTCAGGGCCAGCAGCAAGGCGTCGCGGGCCGACGCCTGCTCGAACTCGCGGGTGATGTTGGCCAGCACCAACACAAAGCCATTGATCGGCGGTGCCACCCCGGCTGCCGCGGTGCGGGGGGCCGGGGTGGCCGGGGTGGCCGGATCAGCCCTATCGGCCAGACCGGCAGCCCGCACCGGCGCCACCTGAGCCCGCAACCACTGGCCGCCCGGCGTGCTGGTGAGGAACTGCGCGGTCGGGCTGGCCTGACCGGCTTGCTGCCGCTGGTCGATCTGCGCCAGCGCGTGGGCCACCAGCCGGCGGTCGAATACGGCGTAGATCGAGCGGCCCAGGCCGATCAGCTCGGTGCCATCGGCCAGCGCGGGCGCCCGCGACAGCGCCCGGAACTCGGTCCGGGCGCTGGCGTTGTAGAGCAGCACCCGGCCGTCCGCGTTGCACACCACCACCGCCTGGCTCAGCTCGGACATCAGGGCGGCCAGGCGATTGCGCTCTTGCTCGATCTCGCGGCTGGCCAGCCGAACCTGGCGCGCCACGTCGGCCCGCAGCTGGCGGCGCTGGACAGCCAGCTGGTTGAGCGTCTGGGCCAGTGCCTGCAGGTCGGCACCGGGCTGGGTGGGCAGGTCGGGCGCGCTGTCACTGCCCAGAAGCACCCGAGCCTGGTCCGCCAATTGGGCCGGCGCCAGCACCCAGCGGCGGTACAACCGGGGCACGGCCCAGGCCAGCGCAGCCAGCAGCGCGACAGTGGCCAGCAACAGCAGCGCAGCACGCGGGCCCAGCAGCGTGGCGGCCAGGCTGCGCTCGTCCGGGGCCAGCGTGGCCCAGAGCATCGCGCCGGTGGCGCCCACCCACAGCGCCACGGCGCCGGCCACACCGGCAACAGCCAGCGCCACGGCTTTGCTGGCGCGGGCCTGCGCGTGCCCGGCGACGGGCGCAGGTGCAGGTGCAGGTGCAGGTGCAGGTGCAGGTGCAGGTGACACCGACTCCGCCGGGCTCATCGCCGCGCCGCCAGCATATCTTGCACCTTTTGCAACAGCTCGCGGGTGGAAAACGGCTTGGTCATGTAGGCGTCTGCACCCAACGCCAGGCCTTTGGCCAGGTCGGTGTCGCGGCCCTTGGCGCTGAGCATCAGGATCAGGATCCCGTTCAAGCTGTCGTCGGCACGAACCGCCTGACACACCTCGAAACCGGACTTGACCGGCATCATCACGTCCAGCAGCACCAGGTGCGGCCGGTCACGCAAGATGGTGTCCAGCGCTTGCTGTCCATCGCGAGCCAGGCTGACGTTGTAACCGGCGCGTTTGAGCAAGAACTCCAACGAAATCAGGATGTTGGGCTCGTCATCAGCGATCAGGATGGAGGCGCTCATTTCGGGATGTCTCCTGCGGCGGGTTTGGCGTCAGCGGGTGGTGTTGCAGCCTGGGCCTGCCATGGCAGTGTGAAACAGAAGGCAGCGCCTTGTCCTGGCTCAGTGCGCAGCCACATCTGCCCGCCGTGGTGCTCGATGATCTGCCGGCTGATCGGCAAGCCCAGGCCGGTGCCCTGCGGCCGGTGGCTGGCGTCGCCACCCTGGCGGAACTTCTCGAAGATCAGTGCCCGCTGCTCAACCGGCACGCCCGGCCCGTTGTCCTGCACTGTGACGGTCAGGCCAGCGGCATCCGCCTGCAAGCGCAAGACCACCTGGCCACCCTGTTGCGGCACAAACTTGGCGGCGTTGGACAACAGGTTGAGCAGCACCTGCAGCAAGCGGTCTTCGTCACCCCGCAGCAGCGGCGCGGCGGCTGGCGCAGGGCCAATGTCCAGCGCTGACGTCTGCGCTGGATGCGAGGGCAGCGCTGGATGCGAGGGCTGCGCCTGGTGCAAGCTGACGGTGGCGCCGCGCTCGCGGAACAGCTCGGCGGTGGTGCGCACAGCGCGCTGCAGCAGCGCGGGCATGTCAATGGCGGTGCAGCGCCACTCGGCCTGGCCAGATTCGATCTTGGCCATGTCCAGCACCTGGTTGACCAGCCGCGACAGCCGCTCGGTCTCGGCCAGGATGATCGCCAGAAACTGCTGGCGTTGCGCGCTGTCCATGTCCGGGCTGTCCACCATCAGCTCCGACAGCGCCCGGATGGACGTCAACGGCGTGCGCAATTCATGCGTCACCGAGGACATGAAATCGTCCTTCAAGCCGTCCAGGCTCAAGAGCCGCAGATTGGCCGAGCGCAATTCGGCGGTGGCCAGCTCCAGCGATCGAGACTTGGCCTCCAGCGCGAGTGAATGCGTCCGCAGCTGCGAGGCTTCATCGAGGATACGCATCACGTCGGCCAGGCCCAGCGGCTCTTCGTCCACCGCCGACGCCACCATCACCCGCGCCGAGGCGCTGCCGATCGCCCCGGCCAACTGGGTCTCGGCAAACTGCACCAGCCGGGCGTCGGCTGGAAGTTGGGCGGTGTCGGCCAGGCCGCGCGCCTGCGCATGCTGGGCCAGCAGGGCCTGGGTGCGCGCTGCACCCAGGAAACGCGAGAGCAGGGCTTGCAGGTCGGGCAGTCGGGCGCGGCCGCGCCAGAACACTGGCGCCACCGCAGCGCCCGCATCCGCGGCGGCCGCGGCCATGCCGGCGTCGCCCGCCCCACCGGTGCGGTCGAAGACATCGACAAACAGCAGCGCCTGGCTGGTCTCGCTGGCCGACGGTGCACGCCAGAGCGACGCGCCAACATAAGCCCCCAGGTTGGCCAGCAGGCTCCAGAACAACGAATGGGTCAGGCCGTCCAGACCGCCCAGCCCCAGCAGTTGCTCGGGCCGCAGCAGCGTCAGGCCCCAGGGGCCTTGGGCCATGAAACTCTCGGCGCCCCAGTTACCCAGCCAGCCGGACTTGGCCAGCGACGGCAGCATCAGCGTGTAGACCCACAGCGCAAAGCCCGCCAACAGCCCCGCCAATGCGCCGCGCCGGGTGCCGCCCTTCCAGTACATGCCGCCCAACAATGCTGGCGCAAACTGCGCCACCGCAGCAAAACTGATCAAACCGATGCTGACCAGCGCGTAGGCCTCGCCGGCCAGCCGGTAGTAGAGGTAGCCCAGCAGCAGCATCAGCGCGATGCTGGTGCGGCGTATGCCCAGCAACCAGCCGGTCAGGTCAGCAGCTGACGCTGCGCCAAAACGCCGGGTGCGCAACAGCCCGGGCATCACCAGGTCGTTGCACACCATGGCAGACACCGCGATGGTCTCGACGATCACCATGCCGGTGGCGGCGGACAGCCCGCCCACAAAGGCCAGCAGCGCCAAGGCCGGCTGGCCGTGGGCCAGCGGCAGCGACAGCACAAAGCTGTCGGCGTTGCCCAGCAAGTCCGCACCCCCGGCGCCGCGCAGAAGCAGCCCCCCCAACGCAATCGGCAGCACAAAAAGGTTGATCAACAGCAGGTAGAGCGGAAACGCCCAGACCGCACGCTTGAGATGCCGCTCGTCAACGTTTTCGACCACCATCACCTGGAACTGGCGCGGCAAGAAGACCACTGACAGCATCGCCAGCAGCATCAGCGCAAACCACTGCCCAAAGGCAAAACGCGGCGCGCCACCGCCGGCGTCACCCGACATCGCGCCCTGCCCCAGCCGCAACAGCGGGCGCAGCGCGGGCACGGCCTGGGCTCGGGCAAACAAATCAGCCGGGCCCTCAAACAGCCCCCAGGTGACAAACACCCCCACCGCCAGAAACGCCAGCAGCTTGACCACCGACTCGAACGCAATCGCCGCGACCATGCCCTCGTGCCGCTCGGTGCTGGCCAGGTGCCGGGTGCCAAACACCATCGTGAAGCCGGCCAGCAACAGCGCCACGTACAGCGCACTGTCGGCCCACCAGGCGCTGGCACTGCCGGCCACCGGCGCCGCACCCAGAGGTGTGGTCAGCAGCGTGTAGCCCGCCGACACCGCCTTCAATTGCAAGGCGGTGTAAGGCACGATGCCCACCACCGTGATCAGCGTGACCAGCCCGGCCAGCAACGGGCTCTTGCCATAGCGGCTGGCGATGAAGTCGGAAATCGAGGTGATGCGGTAGGTCTTGGCGATGCGGATCATCTTGCGCACCACCATCCAGCCCAGCACCAGCGCCAGCGTCGGGCCCAGGTAAATCGGCAAAAACCAGACACCACCTGATGCGGCCCGGCCAACACTGCCAAAGTAGGTCCAAGCGGTGCAGTACACCGCCAGCGACAAGGTGTAGACCCAGGCATTGCCAATCAGCGACCGACCTGCAGCCGCCCGCCGGTCACCGACAAATGCCACGGCAAACAACAGCAGCAGGTAAGCCAGGGCCGTGGCAATGACCAACGGGGGCGACAGCACGGTAGCGGCCTGATCAGTCCGTGCTGTGCTCGACGATCCAGGCGACGGCGGCAATCAGCAGGGCCCAGATCACGAACAGCATGGCCGGCAACATCGGCACACCCAGCAGGCTCAGGTCATGGTCCCAGAGCGCCAGCAGCGGAAAGCTGAGCAGTGCCCAGCCCGCTACAAAAAGGGCCACCAGACGCTGTGCAGCCAGGCCTTTGAACAAGCGCAATCTCCTTGGCAGACACAGTGCAAACCATGCAGCTCCTGCGCGATTGTGACGCGCCCGCTGACCCCTGGCTGACAGCCATTCAAAGTACGTACTTTTTACGCGTTATTATTTTTGAGCCAGCGGTCAGTTTGAGGTCAGCCAGCGGTCAGGCCACGGTCAGGCACGGCCCGCAGACTGCGCAGCATCCGACCCCGGCGGCTGGCCAGGTCGGCCCGATCGCTGCCCGGACTGACGCAGCAAACGAGGAGCAATGCAATGGCAATCGACATGGTGGCCCGGATCCAGGCCAACCCCAAGTACCAGGAGTTGCGCAGCATGCGCAGCAGCTTTGGCTGGTGGCTGACACTGCTGATGATGGTGGTGTACTACGGCTATATCGCCCTGATCGCCTGGAACAAACCGTTCCTGTCGCAGCCCATCGGTGCTGGCGTGACCACCATCGGCGTGCCGATCGGTATGGGCGTCATCATCTTCACTGTCGTCATCACCGGCATCTATGTGCGCCGCGCCAATGGCGAGTTCGACAAGCTGACCCGCGAAATCCTTGAGGACGTGTCCAAATGAGCCGCGTCTTTAAACTGCTGGGCGGCTTGCTCGCCCTGACTGTCGCCAGTGCTGCCGTTGCGGCCGGTGCCGACCTGGGCCAGGCCACCAAGCAGGCCACCAACTGGACTGCCATCGGCATGTTCGGCGCCTTTGTGCTGCTGACGTTGTGGATTACCAAGCAGGCCGCAGCCAAGACCAAGAGCGCCGCTGACTTCTACACCGCAGGGGGTGGCATCACTGGCTTCCAGAACGGCCTGGCGATCGCTGGCGACTACATGTCGGCCGCGTCTTTCCTGGGTATCTCGGCGGCGGTGATGGCCTCGGGCTATGACGGCCTGATCTACTCGATCGGCTTCCTGGTGGGCTGGCCTGTCATCACCTTCTTGATGGCTGAGCGGCTGCGCAACCTGGGCAAGTTCACCTTTGCCGACGTTGCCGGCTACCGCTTCAAGCAAGGCCCGATCCGCGCGTTTGCCGCCTCGGGCACGCTGGTGGTCGTGGCTTTCTACCTGATCGCGCAGATGGTCGGTGCGGGCCAGTTGATCAAGCTGCTGTTTGGTCTGGAGTACTGGATGGCGGTGGTCATCGTCGGCGCGCTGATGATGGTCTATGTGCTGTTTGGCGGCATGACCGCCACCACCTGGGTGCAGATCATCAAGGCCGTCTTGCTGCTGGCCGGGGTCACCTTCATGGCCATCATGGTGATGGCGCAGTTCGGCTTCAGCCCCGAGGCGCTGTTCGCCAAGGGTGTCGAGGTGAAAAAGCAGATCGCGCTGAACGCTGGCAAGTCGCCCGATGACGCCAGCAAGATCGGCCTGGCCATCATGGGCCCGGGCGGCTTCATCAAGGATCCAATCTCGGCGATCAGCTTTGGCATGGCGCTGATGTTCGGCACTGCCGGCCTGCCGCACATCCTGATGCGCTTCTTCACCGTGCCCGATGCCAAGGAAGCCCGCAAGAGCGTGTTCTGGGCGACCACCTGGATCGGCTACTTCTACGTGCTGATCTTCATCATCGGCTTTGGTGCCATCACCCTGGTGCTGACCAACGCCGAGTACGCCGACGTCGCCAAGGGCGTGATCAACGGCGGCGCCGGCACGGCCAACATGGCGGCGGTGCTGGTGGCCAAGGCGGTGGGCGGCAACGTGTTCTACGGCTTCATCTCGGCGGTGGCCTTTGCCACCATCCTGGCAGTGGTGGCCGGTCTGACGCTGTCGGGTGCCTCGGCGGTGTCGCACGACATCTACGCCACGCTGATCAAGAAGGGCAATGCCGACAGCAAGTCCGAACTGCAGGTCTCGCGTATCACCACGCTGTGCCTGGGCGTGCTGGCGGTCACGCTGGGCATCGTGTTCGAGAAGCAGAACATCGCCTTCATGGTGTCGCTGGCTTTCGCGATTGCGGCGTCGGCCAACTTCCCGGTACTGTTCATGAGCGTGCTGTGGAAGGATTGCACCACCAAGGGTGCAGTGATCGGTGGCTTCCTGGGCCTGATCTCGTCGGTCGGTCTGACCATCGTGTCGCCGTCGGTCTGGGAAGTGACGCTGGGCAACCCGAAGGGCTCGGCCTGGTTCCCGTACACCTCGCCCGCACTGTTCTCGATGACCATCGGCTTTGTCGGCATCTGGCTGTTCTCGGTGCTGGACCGCAGCCCGCAGGCCGCCAAGGAGCGGGCACTGTTCCCCGCCCAGCAGGTGCGCTCGGAAACCGGCTTTGGTGCCGCTGGCGCATCGGGGCACTGAGCCTGGCAGACCCGGCCCAGGCTGATGTCAGGGCTCAGCTGTCACAAAACCCGGGCATGGCCCGGGTTTTTTTGTTGTGCACGGCCAGCGCTGCCATCTCCAGACACACCCACAGCCCGGCGGACCTACGTCAAGGCCTCGTCCCCGTGTGCGGATGACGCCGGCTTCGCCCGGCGGTGCCGGGCAACGGCGGGTGACTCGGCCGCCGCGTAAGCCGCAAGCCCGGCCTTTCGGTCGACCGGCACAACGGTCTGCACCGTCGTGCCGCCAGCGGGCTGCAGCGCCGGCGGAAAAAACGCCAGCTTCTGACCTACAGCAAGCTTGTCCTTGCGCTCAAGGTCGAGGTCGCGCTCATTCACGCCCGCCACCGGCGCCACGGCGTTGCCGTCCACGATCTCCAGGTCGAACCACCAGCGCTTGACCGGATTGCGCTCACCGGCGCCCGTCCGGTCGTCGTCGTCGATCAGTTGCCGGCGCGACGCAGGCTCATGGATCGACAGCCAGAGCAACCGGTCGGATTCGACAAGATCCTCGCGGTTGTACGGGCAGGTCTTCATGCAGCGACCGCAGGCCGATCCCTTCATGTTGGTCAGCCGGTACTTGCCGCACTTCTCGACGTCGGGCTTCCAGATCTCATAGCCGTTGAACATCACTTTGGGACCGAACGGGATGGCGTTGCACGGGCACTCGCGCGCGCACTTTTTGCACAGGCTGCACATCGACTGCAAGCCAAAGTCGATGGGCTTGTCCACGACCAGCGGCAAGTCGGTGGTGAACAGCACCGACTTCGAGCGCGGGCCGATGAACGGGTTGAGGATCAGCTCGCCAATGCGCGACAGCTCGCCCAGCCCTGCCATCAACACGGCCGGGATGTGCAGCAGCTCCGAATGCGCATTCGAGTGCGCCCGTGCCGACCAGCCCAGGCGCTGCACGTGCGCCGCCATCAGGCCGGCGATCAGCGCGCCGCGCAGGTAGGCGCGCATCGACTGCGCGCCGGAGATCCAGTCGTCGCCCGAGGCGCCCTCCATGGTCTCAAACCCCTGGTCGATCAGCATCACCACCGCGTACTTGTGGTAAGCCGCGATCGGCTTGCCCTCTTGCTCGTCGTGCGAGTAGTACATCCACGGCTCGGCCTCGCAGATGCCCACCAGATCGGCGCCCAGAAAGTAGCCGAGCGCCTTGACCGCGTCGGTGTTGCGCTGCGGGTCGGACAAGTCGCCGCCAAAGCCGGTGGGCGCGAGCGGGTCGCGTGTGCCCTGCAATGGCACATGTTGCGGATCAGCGGCGTCATGGCCCAGGCGAGCGGGTGTTTGACCGCAAACCGCGCCCGCTCCTTTTTCGGTCTTTCGCCCAAATCGCCAGCAAGTGCCCGCGTGAAGAGATCGGCGCGTTTGGGCACACGCTGGATCTCATCACGCAGGATCAGTGTGGTCGGCTGGTCAACGCGATTGATCTGCTCCATCGGGTAGCGGCCCATGTGCACTGGCCGCCGTGCGAGTTCCGCGTCCTCGAAGCCCGGCCGCGTGCCGCCCGCACCCAGGTAGGCGGACTCGTCCGGCCAGTCGAGCGACGCACCGGACGCGATCGGCAGGTCGACGTCAAGCGGGTAGTCGGTGGTGACCACGCCAAGGCGAAAGCCGCGCTGGGAGAATGGCATCGCAAGCACGCCATCCTTGGCCAGAACGACACCCGCGCGTTGCGCAAGCTGCTCGATGTCGACGTGTGCATCGCCCGCGACATGCCCGCGCGCCGCCCAGCCGAGCGCGCGGACATAGCCCGCAATCACCACCGCCAGCTCGGCGCATCGCAGGTCGGTGCGCGCGACGTTGCTGCCGCGGATCCAGTCGCCACCGGGCTCGCCGGCCGCCGGCTCGCGGCCAAACTCGATCAGGAAGACAAAAGCGTGGGTGTGCGCGGGCGCCTCGCCGACCTGCCAATCGCCGGCCCCCAGACGGCACACGCCCGCCAGCGTCGCGTCCAGGAAGTAGGCCGTGGCCTTGAGGTTTTTTGACCGCACCGCGGGGTCGTCGGGCACCGGCGCACAGGCCGGCGCCTGGGCACCGTCGAGAAAGCTGGCGAAGAGCTGTCGATACTCCGGCACCGCGCCTGCCACGGAATCGGGCCCTGCTACGCTCAAATCGCCCGGCTGCCGGGCGACTGCGCTGGCGGCTTGTGCATCACGTGGCAGACGCTCCGTCGGCAGCACACCGAGATCCACCGGCCGGTCTCGGTTCGAGAACAGTCTGGCCATGGCGTCTCCTCGGTTTTGGGGCTGACGAGCGTAGCAAATACGGCGGGCCATGCCGCACGGCGGCCGCGGCCCGACACGAACCGGCGGTGTCCCGCAGAGCCCGAGTCACTTGCGCTTGCGACCGGCACACAGTGCCGCGCTGCCGGTGCGCGCGCGTCCAGCAGGCTGCTTGTCTGCCTGCCTGCCTGTCTGCCTGTCTGCGGATGCTGAAGTCGCACGGCCAGCACCTGCTGCGAAGGATCGCTCCCCTGCTGCGGGATGACGCCGCACGCGTTTTATTCCCGCACGCCGACCTGCTGTAGCGGCAGGTTGACAAGCAGGTCCGTCGGCTACATCGTCAGGCAGTGACCTGATCGGCTTTTGGCGCCTGCTTCTTGTCTTCGGTCTGGGTGTCGAAGTCGCTGGCCTCGTGACGCTCGTGAAGCTGCGTGTCCAACGGGCCCCAAGTCCGGTTGACCATGCGCCCGCGCTTGGCAGCCGGGCGCTGTGCAATCTGGTCGGCCCAGCGCACTACATGGGTGTAGCTGGCCACATCCAGAAACTGACCCGCTTCGTACAACTGGCCTTTGGCCAGTGCGCCATACCAGGGCCAGACGGCGATGTCGGCGATGCTGTAGTCGTCCCCCGCCAGGTAGTTGTTGCGGGCCAGGCGCTGGTCCAGCACGTGGAGTTGGCGTTTGACCTCCATCGCAAATCGGTCAATGGGGTACTCCATCTTGCTGGGGGCATAGGCGTAAAAGTGGCCGAAACCGCCGCCCAGGTACGGCGCACTGCCCATCTGCCAGAACAGCCAGCTCAAGGCCTCGGCACGCGCTGCGCCGCTGGGCATAAGCACACCGAACTTTTCAGCCAGGTGCAGCAGGATCGCGCCGCTCTCGAACACGCGCACCGGCTGCGCGCCGCTGCGGTCCACCAATGCGGGGATCTTGGAGTTAGGGTTGGCGGCTACAAAGCCACTGCCGAACTGCTGTCCTTCACCAATGCGAATCGGCCAGGCATCGTATTCGGCACCGCTGTGGCCCAGCGCCAGCAGTTCTTCCAGCATGACCGTCACTTTCACGCCGTTGGGCGTGGCCAGCGAGTACAGCTGCATGGGGTGGCGACCCACCGGCAGGTCTTGGTCGAAGGTGGCGCCTGACACCGGGCGGTTGATGTTGGCAAATTGGCCACCGTTGGCTTTGTGCCAGGCCCAGACCTTGGGGGGTGTGTAGGCGTTTGAATCGTTCATGCGATCTCCATACCGTCGGGTAGCAGGGACCGACGATGACCGTCGGACCTTCGAACCAGGCGCCGCGAAACCTGTCAGGCCCGAGGCGACCTTGCGGTGACGCGGCTGACGTCCCTGGGCTTCGGTAGATCCTAACCTTGTTGAGCGCCTTGCAGAATCAGGCAGGGATGACCTGTCCAGCGCGCCAGCCACGACGAAACCCTGCGTGGTGTAGCAACCCCGGCTGCTGCAAGTCCTGACTTTCAGCCAACATATTTCCTGCTAGTTGCAGCTTGCGGCTTGCGGCTTGCGGCTTGCGGCGTTAGACAGTTGTCTGCGCGCCGGCCTCAAACCCTTGTGATCAGCAGATTGCCAAGTGTTCCCGTCATGCCGCTGCACAGGCCTGTGCTCCGACACGAGCGGCCGCTGCTGTGCGGTGACCCGGCGCGCCCGCGTCCCTCGCAGCCATACCGCGCCAACACGGCCAATCTGCCCCGTTCGACCCATTCGCCCACGCTCGACGATAGGGCTGTCTCGGCCGGCTTGTCGCGAAAAAAAGGCGCCTGTTCTCAAGCCAACTTGAACGGCCGTGCTGTGCGTACCGTTGAACCTTGGGCGCGCCGATGACTGCCATGACTGCCAGCACCAACCCCGTGAAAGACTTGCCCTTGGCGCCGCAACCGCTGTTTGATGCCGGCCGCACAGGCGCTTGTGTCGGTGCTGTCGCACTCATCACCTTGCTGGCCGTTGAAGCCCTGGCCGTGGCTGTCGCCATGCCTGCGGTCGCGTCGGCGCTGGACGGCCTGCCGCGCTACGCGCTGGCTTTTGGCGGGCCGCTGGCCGCGTCGGTGCCGGGCATGGTGGTGGCCGGTCGCTGGAGCGACCGCCATGGCCCGTTGCGTGCCACGGTTGGCGGTCATGCCGAGCAAGTGGCTGACTTGCAGGTCCGGGAACGCCCGAACCTGCCGTGAGCAACCGCGGCCGCGCAAGCAACCGGTCTGCGGCAAGAAAAATTGCGAGAGGTCCACCAACCAAGGATCGACGTCAGCCAGCCGCTTCGCCAACCTCACCGCCCGACGGCAGGCCTTCGCACCGGGCAGGGGGAGAGGACGATGTTCACCGGGCTTCGTTGCAGACCCCCTGCGGGGCCTGAGGTCTCGCCCCATGGCTGCGGGCGGGTGCAACTGGGGCCGCGTCAGCTACCCACCTGCACGACATCGCCCACCGACACCCGGCCCGCCACACGAACCCGGGCCGTCACCCCACCGTGCCCGCGCATCGCGTTGTAGCCGCCCCGGCCCAACACGGCTTCCATCTTTGAGCACGGGTCGCAAGGTCCGGTGATTTCGAGCACGGTGTCGGGTCCGATCCGCAGCCACAGGGGCTGCCCTGCCCAGGGTGAACGGGCGGCCAGCAGGTTCAATCCCGAGACCACGATGTTGCGCCGAAACTCGGCCGGGTCGATCTCCGAGCGCCCCAGCCAGGCTGCGATCAGCGGCAGGTGCTCAGCCTGGATCAACGTTACCTGCCGCTTGTGGCCGTCGGCCATTGCGGACGGTCGCGCTGCGCTGCGGTCGCCGTCGAGTCCGCGCGCCACGATTGCCGA
>JANMXG010000071.1:0-15741 GCA_031394235.1 Betaproteobacteria bacterium | reverse complement strand
GGTGGCCAACAACGTCAAGACCTATGCCAAGCACACCCAGTTGAGGGCGGCAGTGGTGTTTGGCGGCATCGACATGAAGCCCCAGACACTGGAGCTCAAACGCGGTGTTGAGGTATTGATCGCAACGCCGGGCCGGCTGCTCGACCACATCGAGGCCAAGAACTGTGTGTTGAACCAGGTCGAGTACGTGGTGCTCGACGAGGCCGACCGCATGCTCGACATCGGCTTTCTGCCCGACCTGCAGCGCATCCTGAGCTACCTGCCCAAAACCCGGCAGACGCTGCTGTTCTCGGCCACGTTTTCGCCCGAGATCCGCAGGCTGGCCACCAGCTACCTGCAAGACCCGATCACGGTCGAGGTGGCGCGTGCCAATGCCACCGCCACCAACGTCGAGCAGCGCTTTTACAGCGTGACTGACGACGACAAGCGTGCGGTGGTGTGCCAGCTGATGAAGACCCGGGCTTTGTCCCAGGCCATCGTGTTTGTCAACTCGAAGCTGGGTGCAGCCCGGTTGGCGCGCTCGTTTGAGCGCGAGGGCATGAAGACTGCGGCGCTGCACGGCGACAAGTCGCAGGATGAGCGCCTGAAATCACTCGAAGCCTTCAAGCGCGGCGAGGTGGAGGTGCTGGTGGCCACCGACGTGGCGGCCCGCGGCCTGGACATCGCCGATCTGCCGGCGGTGTTCAATTTCGATGTGCCGTTCAACGCCGAAGACTATGTGCACCGCATCGGCCGCACCGGCCGTGCGGGCGCGTCCGGTCTGGCGGTCACGCTGGTGGACCGGGACGATGTGCGCTTGGTCGGTGACATCGAGCGCCTGATCAAGAAAAAGATCGAGTTGGAGCCGTTTGAACTGGTCGATGACCGGCCGCGCCGTGCGCCCTACCGGGCGCGTGAGGTCAGTGAGCCGCGCGCCAGCCGCGAGATCGAGCCAGCGCTGGCAACCGCCACTGCCGCGGTTGATGCCGTCGAGCGCTCACCGCGTGAATTTGACCGGGCGCCCCGGGATGTCGAGCGGTTTGCACGCGAGCCCGAGCGCTATGTCCGAGAAGCCGAACGGCCGCGCCGCAGTTTTGCGCCGCCTGCAGCACCGGCCGATCCGTTTTTCGACAAGCCCTATGAACCGGCGGCCGTGGCCGCGGACAAGCCGGCCTGGGAGCAGAAAGTCTCGGTCGCCGCGCAAGTGCGGGGGCTGTCCCCCAACATCCGCAGCAAGCGCAAGGTCGGTTCACTGCTGGGTGGCGGCAAGGTCTGAGGCAAGGGCGGGGGTGCTTCCTGGCCTGACGGGCTGGCCTGGCCCGTTGTTTCAGCGGGCGCGCCGGCCGTCGCCGACACCTGCGACCTGCGTCAGCCCGCCAGCCACATGAAGACTGTCGGCATCCGGCTGCCCAGCGCCTGACCTGGCGCGCCGCGCCACTGCTGCACGCTGCGGGTCTCGCATCGGCAGCCCGGCAAGGTCAGCCCGCTGGCAATACCCAGGCGGGTGGTTGGCTGCAGATGTTCGATCAATGCGCCCAGCAACGCATCGTTGCGGTAGGGTGTCTCGATCGCGAGCTGGGTTTGGCCCTGACGGCGCGACAAAGTGTCCAACTCACGGATGCGGGCGGCCCGGGCGCTCGCATCAACCGGCAAGTAGCCGACAAACGCAAAGCTCTGGCCATTCAGGCCGCTGGCGGCCAGTGCCAGCAGCAGTGAGCTGGGGCCGGCCATCGGTTCAACCGCGATGCCCATCGCATGGGCCGCCTGCACCAGCGCGGCGCCGGGGTCGGCCACGGCAGGCAAGCCGGCCTCAGACAACAAGCCAATGTCGTGGCCGGCCAATGCCGGGGCCAGCAACGGCCTGAGATCGGGCGCGCTGCCGGCGCCGCCCCGTGCCGCACCGCCCTTGGGCGGCCGCGGCAACTCACTGATCTGGATTTGCTGCAGCGGCTGGGTCAGCGGCATCCGTTGGTCTACCCGCTTCAGCAAGGCCCGGGTGGTCTTGGCGTTCTCGCAGACCCAAAAACCCAGCTGGGCTGCGCGGTGGATCACGGCCTGCGGCAGCACGTCGCCCAGATCGACCTCGTGGTCGGTGCCCAGGTCCAGGGTGTTGGGCACCAGCACCAGCCGACCCATGGCGTTGGGCGTCGCACCCCCGCCGCTCATGCCCGCACCGCCAGGGCGTCAAGACCACAGGCACGCAGCAGGGCGCTTGTGCGGATCAGCGGCAGGCCGACCAGCGCCGTCGGGTCGTCGGAGTGGATGGCGTCCAGCAGCGCGATGCCCAGCGTTTCGCACTTGGCACTGCCGGCGCAGTCGTAGGGCTGCTCCAGGTGCAGGTAGTGGTCGATCTGCGCGTCGGTCAGCGTGCGAAACCGCACCGTCACCGGTGCGTTCACCACCTGGACAAAGCCGGCGGCTTGGCTGACCACGGCGACAGCACTGTGGAACACCACCGTGCGGCCGCTCAAGCGCAGCAACTGCGCACGGGCCCGCTCAAAGTTACCGGGCTTGCCGATGGCCACGCCGTCCAGATCCGCCACCTGGTCGGCACCGATCACCACCGCGGCCGGGTGGCGTGAGGCGACGTCCTGTGCTTTTTCGAGCGCCAGGCGCATCGCCAGGTCGATCGGCTTTTCCGCCGGGCGGGCCGATTCGTCAACCTCCGGCGCAACGACATCAAATGGCAGCCGCAAGCGTTGCAGCAACGCCTTGCGGTACGGCGAGGTCGAGCCCAGGATCAGGCGGGATGGGCTGGCAGCAGTCGGCAGGGGCATGGCGCGGATTGTCCCATCGCCACACCGTACACTGGTCCGATGAAGACGATGCGCCACGATCCGTTGCGGCTGGACATGGCCGCTTTTGCCGCTGAGGGTGCGGTGTTGGCGGGCCATTGGGCGGGTGCCGATCTGGGCCGGCTGGTCGAGTCGCAGTCGCCGCCGCAGGACGGCCCGCTGGCCGACGTGGCGTGGCAAGCCCAGGGTGAGCGCCGGACGCTGCCCGCGGGCGAGCCCGAGGTCTGGCTCGCGCTGCAGGCCAACGCCCCGGTCTGGCTGACCTGCCAGCGTTGCCTGCAGCCGCTGGCGCTGACACTGACGCTCGACCGGCGCCTGCGCTTTGTGGTGGGTGAGTCCCAGGCTGAGGCGATGGACGCCGAGCTTGAGGACGACGTGTTGGGCCTGCCGCGCTGGCTGGACCTGCGCGAGCTGGTTGAAGACGAACTGCTGTTGGCGTTGCCCCTGGTGCCGCGGCACGACAGCTGTCCACAGCCCTTGCCGGTTGCCGTGGGGCAAAGCGAGGGTCTGGACGGGGTTGAGGGCGGTACGCGCGCTACCGAGGGGGGATCAGACGGGATTTCGGCCGGGTTTGCCGACAAACCCAACCCGTTTGCGGTGTTGCGCGGCCTCAAGACCGGCGGCGGCAGTTCGGGGCCCGGCGAGCGCTGAAATCCGGCTGTCTTGCAATCGGATGCTACACTCATAGGCTTTTCCTTGTGGTCAAAACGCCTGCACGCATGTGCGGGCCAGCGTCAGGTCTTTGGCCCGGGCAGTGACCACGACAGTATCCGCAACACTATTTGCCGGATGTCCGATGCATCGGGCGTCCCAGTCTGATCAGGAGATCCACCATGGCCGTTCAACAAAACAAGAAGTCACCTTCCAAGCGTGGCATGCACCGTTCGCACAATGCCCTGGTCACGCCGGGCACTGCGATCGAGCCCACCACTGGCGAGGTGCACCTGCGCCACCACATCAGCCCGACCGGCTTTTACCGCGGCCGCAAGGTCCTCAAGACCAAAGCCGACGCCTGATCCCGCTGCAAGCCCTGGCCGGTTGGGTTGCCGTTTTGGCGACTGCCGGTAACGGGCTTGGTGGGCAATGCCCGGCGCTTGCCCAGTGCGTCTGCCGACGGCAAGTCAACGCTGTGACCCGGTTCCGCTGTTGGCTGAGCCGGGTTTCGACGTTTCTGGGCCAGGCTGCGGCGGTGCGGTGCGGGCAGGGCTGCCCCGCTTGTGCGCTGCGCCGGGTTCACCTACCGTAGGCCGGGTTTTATCGGGTAGGCGGTTGGGTTTGTCGGTTTGTCCCATCGTTTCAGCTCCCGGCCTCACGGGTCGCCAGCGCAGGTTCCAAGTGCCTTTCCAGTCGTCTCCTCCCTCTGTCCTGCAACCTTTGACACGTGTTCGTGTCGCCGTCGATTGCATGGGCGGTGACCACGGTCCGTCGGTCACCTTGCCGGCCTGCCGCCAGTTTCTTGATGCGCATCCGCAGGCTGATCTGGTGCTCGTGGGCACGGCCCAGGCACTGCAACCGGCGCAGGGCTGGGCGCGCTGCACGCTGGTGGTAGCCACTGAGGTCGTGGCGATGGACGACGCGGTTGAGGTGGCCCTGCGGCGCAAGCGTGATTCGTCAATGCGGGTGGCGATAGCGCAGCTCAAGCCGGGTTCGGTGGCCGATAGCGCGGCGCCGCCGGCAGCGGCCGACGTCTGCGTCTCGGCCGGTAACACTGGCGCCTTGATGGCTGTGGCACGCTATGTGCTGAAGACCTTCGACGGCATCGACCGGCCGGCCATTGCCGCGCTGCTGCCCAATATGCGCGGCGGCTTCACCAAGGTGCTCGATCTGGGCGCGAACGTCGATTGCAGTGCCGAGCACCTGCTGCAGTTTGCGGTGATGGGCAGTGCGTTGGTCAGCGCCCTCGACGCCAACGAGCAGCCCACCGTGGGCCTGCTCAACATCGGCGAGGAGACGATCAAGGGCAGCGAGGTCATCAAGCGTGCCGGCGAGCTGTTTCGCGCTGCCGATGCTGCGGGCCAGATCAACTTCCACGGCAACGTCGAAGGCAACGACATCTTCAAAGGCACCACCGATCTGGTGGTGTGTGATGGTTTTGTCGGCAACGTGCTGCTCAAGACCTCTGAGGGCCTGGCCGGCATGATGGGCCAGTTCATCAAGGAGGAGTTCACCCGCTCGCCGCTGGCCAAGCTGGCCGCGCTGGTGGCGATGCCTGTGCTCAACCGCTTCAAGGCGCGGGTCGATCACCGGCGCTACAGCGGCGGCGCGCTGCTGGGCCTGCGGGGGCTGGTGTTCAAGGCGCACGGCGGCTCGGACGCGTTTGCCTTCGAACGGGCCTTGGCGCGGGCTTATGATGCGGCGCGAAATCGACTGCTCGACCGGGTGCACGACCGCATACGCAATACGTTTGCTGTCCTGCCCGGTGCTGCAGAGCCCGGCGCCGCCCGCGTTGCCGACGTCATCCCGGCAGGCGCAGGGGGTTTTGCCGCAACGCCGCCAGCCAAAGCCGCATGAATCCCAGCCCTGTGACCCCTCCAGCCGGTTTGCCGCCCTACACCCGCATTGCCGGCACCGGCAGCATGTTGCCGGCCCGGCGGGTCAGCAACGCCGAGTTGGCGGCCGAACTGGGTGCCAAGGGCGTCGAAACGTCGGACGAGTGGATCGTCGAGCGCACCGGCATCCGGGCGCGCTATTTTGTCGATGCCGCCACCACCACCAGCGACCTGGCGGCAGGCGCAGCCCGCCACGCCATGGAGGCCGCGGGTTGCCTGCCGTCCGATATCGACCTGATCATCGTGGCCACGTCGACGCCGGACATGGTGTTTCCGTCCACCGCGTGCATCTTGCAGAACAAGCTCGGCATCGTTGGCTGTCCGGCCTTTGATGTGCAGGCGGTGTGTTCGGGTTTTGTCTATGCGCTGACGGTGGCCGACGCGATGATCCGCACCGGCACGGCGCGGCGCGCGCTGGTGATCGGCGCCGAGGTGTTTTCGCGCCTCCTGGACTTTACCGACCGCGGCACCTGCGTGCTGTTTGGCGATGGCGCGGGCGCCGTGGTGCTCGAGGCCAGCGACACGCCCGGCCTGCTGGCCACCGACCTGCACGCCGATGGCCGCCATGTCGGCATCCTGTGTGTGCCAGGCACGGTGTCGGGTGGCGAGGTGCTGGGTGACCCGCTGCTCAAAATGGACGGCCAGGCGGTGTTCAAGCTGGCGGTGGGCGTGCTGGAGGCGGCCGCGCGGGCGGCGCTGGCCAAGGCCGGCCGGACCGATGCCGACATTGACTGGCTGATCCCGCACCAGGCCAACATCCGCATCATGCAAAGCACCGCGCGCCGGTTGAAGATGTCCATGGACAAGGTGGTCGTCACCGTGGACGAACATGGCAACACCTCGGCCGCGTCGATCCCGCTGGCGCTGGACGTGGCGGTTCGCGCTGGCCGCATCCAGCGCGGCGACACCCTGATGCTCGAAGGCGTGGGCGGCGGGTTCACCTGGGGCGCGGTGCTGCTCGATTTCTGACCGGCTGTGCCAGCCTGCCCCGCTCCGCCACCCGCCCGACCCCGCCTTGAACCCTTCACCCTGACTGCAGCGGCACGCCGATGACTTCATTTGCCTTCGTTTTTCCGGGCCAGGGCTCGCAAGCCGTGGGCATGCTCGATGCCTGGGGCGATCACCCGGCGGTGCGCAGCACGCTCGACGAGGCCTCGACTGCGCTGGGCGAGGACATCGCCCTACTGATCGCGGCCGGCCCCAAAGACCAGCTCGACCTCACCACCAACACCCAGCCGGTGATGCTGACCGCAGCGGTTGCCTGCTGGCGCGCCTGGCGGGCCGAGGGCGGCGCCTTGCCGACGGCCGTGGCCGGCCACTCGCTGGGCGAGTACGGCGCGCTGGTGGCTGCCGGCGTGCTGACGCTGGCCGACGCGCTGCCGCTGGTGCGCCTGCGCGCCCAAGCGATGCAGCAAGCCGTGCCAGTGGGTGCGGGCGCGATGGCGGCGATCCTCGGTCTGGACGCCGACAAGGTGCTGTCGGGCTGTGCCGAGGCCGCCGCTGCAACTGGCGAGGTGGTGTCCGCCGCCAACTTCAACGACCCCAAGCAGACGGTGATCTCGGGCAGCAAGGCCGGCGTCGACAAGGCCTGCGAGCTTCTCAAGGCGATGGGCGCCAAGCGCGCCTTGCTGCTGGCGGTCTCGGCCCCGTTCCACTGCGCGCTGATGCAACCGGCCGCCGAGGCGCTGCGCGAGCGCCTGGTGTCGGTCAAGCTGGCTGTGCCGACCCTGCCGGTGGTCAACAACATCGATGTGGCCTCGCCCATGGACGCTGACGCCATCCGGGATGCGCTGTACCGCCAGGCCTTTGGCCCGGTGCGCTGGGTCGAGGTGGTGCTGGCCTTGCGCGCCCGCGGCGTCAGCCACATTGTTGAATGTGGGCCGGGCAAGGTGCTGGCTGGCATGGTCAAGCGCATCGATGCCGATGCCGTCAGCGGCGCGGTGTTCGACCCGGCTTCGCTGCAAGACACGCTCGGGTTGCTGGCATGAGCGAAAAACGCCCCGCAGCGCTCGTCACCGGCGCAAGCCGAGGCATCGGCCGTGCGATTGCGATGGCGCTGGCCCAACAAGGCTTCACCGTCATCGGCACCGCCACCACCGAAGCAGGTGCTGCAGCCATCAGCGACGCCCTGGCGCCCCTCGGCGGCCGTGGTCTGTGCCTGAACGTCAATGACGCTGCGGGTGTCGACGCTGCGGTCGAGGCCATCGTCAAGACCGATGGCGGTCTGCAGGTGCTGGTCAACAACGCCGGCATCACCCGCGACACGCTGGCCATGCGCATGAAGGACGACGACTGGGACGCGGTGCTGGACACCAACCTCAAGGCCGTGTTCCGCTGCAGCCGCGCGGTGATGCGCACGATGATGAAGCAGCGCTACGGCCGCATCATCAGCATCACCTCGGTGGTGGGCGCGGCGGGCAATGCCGGCCAGGCCAATTACGCGGCGGCCAAGGCCGGCGTGGCCGGCATGACAAGGTCGCTGGCGCGTGAGCTGGGCAGCCGCAACATCACCGTCAACTGCATCGCGCCGGGCTTCATCGCCACCGACATGACAGCCGAGCTGCCCGAAGCCCAGCGCGCCGCGCTGCTCGGCCAGATCCCGCTGGGACGGCTCGGCACGCCCGACGAGATTGCGCACGCAGTGGCCTTTCTCGCCTCGCCGCTGGCGGGCTACATCACTGGCACCGAGTTGCATGTCAACGGCGGCATGTTCATGAATTGAAAGCTGGCAGGTTGCCGGGCCGCATGGCCGGGCAACCTGCTCCCATCCGCCGGTCACTGGCCCCGACCGGCGCGGCGGCAGCGCAAATTGGGTGCGCGCTGCACCGCCGGTAGAATCCCGGGCTGTTTGTACATTTTTTACTCCTGGAGGAGTCATGAGCGATATCGAAGCACGCGTCAAGAAAATCATTGCCGAGCAACTTGGCGTGCCGGAGGCCGACGTCACCAACGAGAAGGCCTTCGTGGCCGACCTGGGTGCCGACTCACTCGACACGGTGGAACTGGTGATGGCACTCGAAGACGAGTTCGGCATCGAGATCCCTGATGAAGAGGCCGAAAAGATCACCACCGTTCAGTTGGCGATCACCTACGCCCAAGACCACCAAAAGGCCTGAGCTGCGCCAGACATGAGTCGTCGTCGCGTCGTCATCACCGGCCTCGGGCTGATCAGCCCGGTGGGCAATTCCGTGGCTGAGGGTTGGGCCAACCTGCTGGCGGGCCGCTCCGGCATTGCCAACGTCACCCGCTTCGATGCGTCGGGCTTGTCGTGCCGGTTTGCTGGCGAGGTCAAGGGCTTCAACATCGAGGATTACATCCCCGGTAAAGAAGCCCGCCATATGGATACGTTCATCCATTACGGTCTGGCGGCGGCGATGCAGGCGGTGCGTGATTCGGGCCTGCCGACCGGCGACGCCTTGAGCGAAGAACAGGCCGAGCGAATCGGCTGTCTTGTAGGTTCGGGCATCGGCGGCCTGCCGCTGATCGAAGAAACCCAGATCGAGTACGCCGCCCGCGGCGCACGCCGGATTTCGCCATTCTTTGTGCCGGCCTCGATCATCAACATGATCTCGGGCCACCTGTCGATCAAGTACGGGTTCACCGGCCCCAACCTGGCGATCGTCACGGCCTGCACCACCGGCCTGCACGCGATTGGCCAGGCCGGCCGGATGATCGAGTACGGCGATGCCGACGTGATGGTGGCGGGCGGTGCCGAAAGCACGGTCTCGCCGCTGGGCATCGGCGGATTTGCCGCGGCGCGGGCGTTGTCCACCCGCAACGACGACCCAACCACCGCCTCGCGGCCCTGGGACCGGGACCGCGACGGTTTTGTGCTGGGTGAAGGCGCTGGCGTGCTGGTGCTCGAAGAGTTGGAACACGCCAAAAAGCGCGGTGCCAAGATCTACGCCGAGCTGGCCGGTTTTGGCATGGGTGCTGATGCGTTTCACATGACTGCGCCCAACGTCGACGGCCCCAAGCGGGCCATGAAGGCGGCCCTGCGCAACGCTGGCATCAATGCCGACGAAGTGCAATACCTCAACGCTCACGGCACGTCCACGCCGTTGGGCGACCTGAACGAGACCAACGCCATCAAGCTGGCGTTTGGCGACCATGCCAAGAAATTGGTGGTCAACTCGACCAAGTCGATGACCGGCCACCTGCTGGGTGGCGCAGGGGGCATCGAGTCGGTGTTCACCACGCTGGCGCTGCACCACCAGGTCTCGCCGCCGACCATCAACATCTTCAACCCCGATCCGGCCTGTGACCTGGACTATTGCGCCAACACGGCGCGGGACATGAAGATCGATCTGGCCGTCAAGAACAACTTTGGCTTCGGCGGCACCAACGGCACGCTGGTTTTGCGCCGGGTGTGACCGCAGCTCCCTGCGGCGATGCACACCGCGCCGGCTGTGGTTGCAGCGCTGGACGCTCAAAGGCCTGAGCGCGTGGTGATTTCAAGCGTTCATGCGCTCGCCGCTGCGGTTGTGCTGGTCTGGGCGGGCGTCCATGCTGGGCTGGGCGGATCGGTCCCTGCCGGGATGGCGGCCCTGGCTTTCACTGCAGCGGCTGCTGCATTCGGTGCAAGGCAGGCGCGCCGGGCTTTGCCCGCCGATGGCAAGAGCCTGGTCTGGGACGGCGTGAGTTGGGCCTTGACGACGCGCGCAAGCCCTGGCGGTGCGCTGTCCGGTGCCACCGGCGCAGAGGTTCGGGTGCCGATCGTGCAGGTCGGAATCGCCTTGGATCTCGGTGCATGGCTGCTGCTGCGCTTGCAAGCCGACACCGGTGGAACCCGCTGGCAGGTGGTCCGTGCCGCTTGTGCAGGACCGGCTTGGCATGGGTTGCGGCTGGCATTGCTGACGCAGGCCGGCCCGGCCGCGCCGCGGCCCGTCGAAGCCTCCCCGAACCGGCGGAACCCGTGAGCGCGGCGCCATGAGCACCGAAGACAGCGACGTTGACCTGGTGGCGCGCGCCCAGCGCGGCGACCAGCGGGCTTTCGAGATGCTGGTGATCAAGTACCAGCGCCGGATCGAGCGCCTGATCGCACGCATGGTCCGCGATGTCGACCTGGTCCAGGACATCGCCCAGGAAACCTTCATCCGCGCCTACCGCGCGCTGCCGCAATTTCGCGGTGATGCGGCGTTCTACACCTGGCTCTACCGCATCGCTGTCAACACCGCCAAGAAGGCCCTGGTTGGCCTCAAACGTGATCCGCTGGTGTCCGAATCGAGCCTGAGTGGATCAAATGACGATGACGATGAAACTTCCCGCGTGGAGCGCGAACTAACCGACGGTTCGACGCCCGAATCGCTGCTGGCGACCAAGGAGATCGCCCAAACCGTGAATGCGGCGATCGAAGCACTGTCGCCAGATTTACGTCAGGCCATCACCTTGCGCGAGATCGAAGGTTTGAGTTACGAGGAGATCGCCGACTTGATGAACTGCCCGATCGGCACGGTGCGTTCGCGCATTTTCCGCGCCCGCGAAGCGATAGCCTTGCGTTTGCGGCCGCTGCTCGACACCCGCGTGGGTGAGCGGTGGTAGTCGACGTGGTGGGTGAGGCGGCTGTGGCAGACCCGGTTGGGCATCGGGATGCGTTGTAGGCCGGGTTGCCGGGTGAGTCGGGTCACGGGCAAATGGATTTACGGGCAAATGGATTCACGGGCAAATGCGATGCTGTGGTCGGGTCAGGTTGGCCTGTCGGATGGAGTCTTATGAGCGATAGGTTGAACGGAACGGACACATCGGCGGCGTTGCGACGCAGTTTGTCGGTGCTGATGGATGGCGAATCCGCAGGTGATCCCGCCGTGGGCAGCATCGAGCAGGTCTGCGCTCAGTGGGGCCAAGATGCCGACGCCCGCGCTGCATGGCATGCGTACCACCTGATCGGCGATGTGCTGCGCTCGGACGAATTGGCGGTGCCAGCGGCGCGGGATGAAGCTTTCTTGCAGTCGCTGCGCCTCAAACTGGCGCGGGAGGCCGTGCCGCTGTCGCCAGCGCCGCTCCGCTCGCTGGCCCAGCCAGCGCCGTCCGGCAGCAAGGCAGTTACCCGGTCGGCACGCTGGTGGATGGCGCCTGCTGCGGTGGCGGCCGGCTTTGTTGCTGTCGCCGGTCTGCTGGTGGTCACCCGCGTGTTTTCACCCGACGTGGCAGGCGGTGCGGTGTTGGCCAAGGCGCCAATGACCGCCGGTAGCGACGGAGTGGTGCTGGCATCCGACACCCTGGTCTCGGGTGCCGTGGTGCGCAACCCGGGCCTTGACCGCTACCTCCAGGCCCACCGATCCCTGACCAACGGCGTGGTGGCCGCTGGCGGCGCTGAACACCGCGTCCAGATCGTCTTCGAGTCCAAGTGACGGTACCGATCGACCGCGGCCGGCGTGCGTTGTCCCGGCTGGGCCTGCATGCGGGTCTGTGCATCGGCCTGCTGGGCGGCGCGTTGCGGGCAGTGGGCCAGACCGCCCCTGCCGCAACGGGCAGCATGGTTTTGTCGCCTGCTGACGGCAACCACTGGTTGTCGCGCATCCAGCATGCCGCTGCCAACACCAGCTACCAGGGCACATTGGTGTTCAGCGCTGGCGGCGTGGTGTCCAGCACGCGCATCACCCATATTTTTGACGGTCGCCAGCGTTACGAGCGCATCGAGGTGCTGGATGGGCGTGCCCGGCTGCAATACCGCCACAACGAACAGACCCTGACGGTATGGCCTGCCATCAAGCAAGCCCGCATCGAGCAGCGGGATCCGGTGGCCGAATTTCCGGCGTTGCCGGCGTCCCAGCAGCGCGCGCTCGAACACTATGAAATGAGTTTGCTGCCGCGCGACCGGATCGCCGGCCGCGAGGCCGAGGTGCTGCTGCTCAAGCCGCGTGACAAGCTGCGTTTTGCCCAGCGGTTGTGGGCCGATCGGGACTCGGGCCTGCTGCTGCGCAACGACCTGCTGGGCCCGGGCGGTGAGACGCTGGAGTCCTCGGTCTTCAGCGATGTGCAATTGGCGGGCAAGTGGTCTGCCGAGTCCGTGCTGGGGCCGATGAAGCGGCTGGAGGGATTGCGGGTGCAGCGGCCGCAGGCCGAGCGTACCCAGCCCGATGCCGAAGGCTGGACGCTGGCGCGACCGGTGCCCGGATTTGCGCTGGTGGCTTGCAGCAAACGGCCCATCGCCACCTCGCCTGATGCCGACTCACCCGCCGGCGGCGCACCCGCGGCACCCGTCCAGGTGTTGCAGTCGGTTTTTTCCGATGGACTGGCCCATGTGTCGGTTTTCATCGAGCCCTTTGATGCAGTGCGCCACAAGCAGCCCATGGGCACCAGTCTGGGCGCCACCCACACGATGACCCATCGCCAGGGTGACTGGTGGTTGACCGTGGTGGGTGAGGTGCCGATGGCCACGGTGCAACTGTTTGAGGCCATGTTCGAGCGCAAGCGCTAGTGCCTCTCAGTTTTGCTAGCGTCACACTGTTGTGCTGGCGCCGTCCCGCTCCTGTTGAGATTCAAGCCGAGGTGAATGAATGTCCGAGATGATGATGAATGTGCTGCGTGCGCCCGGTGCGGGCCGGCGGGTGGCGTTGCGGGCCGCAATGGCCGTGGCCTTTGTCGCCGCACTGGCACCCCAGGCTGGCGCCGCGCAAGGCCGCGCCGAGTTGCTGCCCGATTTCACCGAACTGGTTGAAAAGGTTGGTCCGTCGGTGGTGAACATCCGCACGCTGGAGCGCACCAGCCGCAACAGCGCCGGTCCCGGCAGCGGCGTAGACCCGAACATGGAGGAGTTTTTCAAGCGTTTCGGCATCCCCTTGCCCGGCGGGCGTGGGGCGCCCGGCGCGCCCCGTGGCGGTGACGACGAGCCACAGCAGCGCGGCGTGGGCTCAGGCTTCATCCTCAGCGCTGACGGCTATGTGATGACCAATGCACACGTTGTCGATGGCGCCGACGAATTGCTGGTCACGCTGACCGACAAGCGCGAGTTCAAGGCCAAGGTGATCGGCCTGGACAAGCGTACCGATGTCGCGGTGGTCAAGATTGAGGCCACCGGCCTGCCGGCCGTCAAGCTGGGCGATATCAACCGCTTGAAGGTGGGCGAGTGGGTGATGGCGATCGGCTCGCCTTTCGGGCTGGAAAACAGTGTCACCGCCGGCATCGTCAGCGCCAAGGGCCGCGACACCGGCGATTACCTGCCCTTCATCCAGACCGATGTGGCCATCAACCCCGGCAACTCGGGCGGCCCGCTGATCAACATGCGCGGCGAGGTGGTGGGCATCAACTCGCAGATCTACAGCCGCTCGGGCGGTTTCATGGGCATCTCGTTTGCGATCCCGATCGACGAGGCCAGCCGGGTGGCCGACCAGTTGCGCACCGGTGGCCGGGTGATCCGCGGCCGCATTGGCGTGACCATTGCGCCGGTGACCAAGGAAGTGGCCGAATCCATCGGTCTGGGCAAGCCCGCCGGTGCCCTGGTGCGCGGTGCCGAAAGCGGCGGCCCGGCCGACAAGGCCGGCATCGAGGCGGGTGACATCATCACCAAAGTCGACGGCAAGGTGATCGACAAGTCGGGCGACTTGCCGCGCTTGGTCGGCGCCACCAAGCCGGGCAGCAAGACGGTGCTGCAGGTGTTCCGCCGCGGCGGCTTCCGCGACATCAGCGTGACCGTGGCCGAGTTTGAACCTGACGCGCCGACCAAGGCGGCTCAGGCCGAGCCGGGCGCGCCCGCCGGCAGCAAGAGCGCACTCGGCCTGACCGTGAGCGAACTCGGCGATGCTGCCAAGCGCGAGCTCAAGCTCAAGGGTGGCGTCAAGGTCGAAGCGGTGGATGGCGCCGCGGCCCGGGCTGGGCTGCGCGAGGGCGACATCATCCTGGCGCTGGACAACACCGAAATCAACGACGTCAAGCAATTTTTGGCGATTTCAGCCAAGGCCGAGAAGTCGCGTGCGGTCAGTGTGATGGTGCGGCGCGGTGAGTGGGTCAACTACCTGGTGATCCGCCCGGGCCGCTGAGTCGGCCGGTCTGATGGCCAAATCCTGTGGATAAGTTGTGGATGATTTTGCCTGCCTGCCGCCGACGGGGGGCAGGCAAGGGCGCCAAAGCAGACCGTCAGCGGTTTGCAGCCGGCAAGATTTGGCTACAATAAAGGCCCAACAAGCAGTTGCCAAACATTTGTTGGAAGGCGCGTCTCCTCTTGGACGTGCCTTTTTTTTATGGCCCTGGCCTTGTTCGGCAGGCAGCCCGGGCTTCGTGCCCGCCCTGCGTTGCGCGGCGACAGCCGGCGCGCCCCGGTCTGGGTCGCCACGGCCGCAGGCCAGAGACCCACGCTAGAGACCCCGTTTCGGACGGCGTTTGATCAGACCCATGGACCACATCAGAAACTTTTCGATCATTGCCCACATCGACCACGGCAAGTCGACGCTGGCAGATCGCCTGATCCACCGTTGCGGCGGCCTGAGTGACCGCGAGATGGAATCCCAGGTGCTCGACTCAATGGACATCGAGCGTGAGCGCGGCATCACCATCAAGGCGCAGACCGCGTCGCTGAGCTACACCGCTAAAAACGGTCAGGTCTACCAGCTCAACCTGATCGATACCCCCGGCCACGTCGATTTCAGCTATGAGGTCAGTCGGTCGCTGTCGGCCTGTGAAGGCGCGCTGCTGGTGGTCGATGCCAGCCAGGGTGTCGAGGCGCAGACGGTCGCCAACTGCTACACCGCGCTGGATCTGGGCGTCACGGTGGTGCCTGTGCTCAACAAGATGGACCTGCCCAACGCAGACCCGGACAACGCCAAGGCCGAGATCGAGGACGTGATCGGCATCGACGCCGACGACGCCATCCCGTGCTCGGCCAAGACGGGCCTGGGCATCGACGAGATCCTGGAGGCGGTGATTGCCCGCATGCCGCCGCCCACCGGCGACGCCGACGGCCCGCCGCGGGCCATGATCGTTGACAGCTGGTTCGACAACTACGTCGGCGTGGTGATGCTGGTGCGGGTGGTGGACGGTGTGCTCAAAAAGGGCGACCGCATCCGCATGATGGCCAGCAACTCGGTCTACCCGCTGGAGCAACTCGGGGTTTTCACGCCCAAGTCCGAGTCGCGTGATTTCCTGAAAGCAGGCGAGGTCGGCTTCTTGATTGCCGGCATCAAGGAGTTGCAGGCCGCCAAGGTCGGCGACACCGTCACGCTCGAGAAAAAGCTGCCCAACAACGCCGGCCCGGCGACCGAGGCGCTGCCCGGCTTCAAGGAGATCCAGCCGCAGGTGTTTGCTGGCCTGTACCCGACCGAGGCCAGCGAGTACGACCAACTGCGTGACGCGCTGGAAAAGTTGAAGTTGAACGACAGCTCGCTGCGCTATGAGCCCGAGGTGTCGCAGGCGCTGGGATTTGGTTTTCGGTGCGGTTTTCTGGGCTTGCTGCACATGGAGATCGTGCAAGAGCGGCTGGAGCG
>JANMXG010000070.1:0-17781 GCA_031394235.1 Betaproteobacteria bacterium | reverse complement strand
CGGGCGGGGCGCAGCAGCGCGCCCTGCTGTGGCCACCGCGCGACAGCGCGCCATGCCGCGGTGCTCCGCGCTACACCGCGCAATACCGCTCCTGGATCTCCCGGTCCGCCAGCAGCGCCTCACCGGTGCCGGTGTGCACGATCCGGCCCTGGTCGATGATGTAGGCGCGGTCCGAGATGCGCAGCGCCAGCTCGACGTTCTGCTCGACCAGCAGCAGCGTCGTGCCCTCGGCCTTCATGCGCTGGAACAGCCCGAACATCTCGTGCACCAGCAGCGGCATGATGCCCTCGCTGGGCTCGTCCAGCAGGATCAGCCGCGGTTTGGCCACCATCGCCCGAGCGATCGCCAGCATCTGCTGCTCGCCACCGGACAAGGACGTGCCCTCCGGGTCCAGCCGCTCCTACAGGCGAGGAAAGGTATCGGCAATCTGGTCGACGATGGCCGTCAGGTCATGCTTTCCGGGCTGGCCCAGGATGCCGAGCTGCAGGTTCTCGCGCACCGTCAGGCCGGGCACGATGCGGCGCTCCTCCGGCACATAGGCGATGCCTTTGTGAAAACGGGTGTGCGCCGGCTCGGCCAGAAATTCCCGGCCATCAAAACGCGCCTGGCCGCCGCGCTTGGCCACCAGGCCCATCAGCGCCCGCAACGTGGTGGTCTTGCCGGCACCGTTGCGCCCCATCAGCGTGACGATCTCACCCGCGTTGACGTGGAACGACAAATCCTGCACCACATGGCTGCGGTCGTACCAGGCGTTCAGGCCCTCAATCTGCAGCAGGGGCACAGTCATGTCAGTGTTGCCCCAGGTAGACACGCTTGACCTCGGTGTTGTGGCGGATCTCGGCGGGTGTGCCTTCGGCCAGCAGCTCGCCGTGGTGCAGCACCACCAGGCGCTGGCAAATGCCCATCACCAGCTTCATCTTGTGCTCGACCAGCACGACGGTGCGCTCCTGGGCGATGCGGGTGATCAGGTCCATCATCACTATGGTCTCCTCGGGCGACATGCCGGCAGTGGGCTCGTCCATCAGCAGCAACCGCGGGTCGGCGGCCAGCGCCATGGCGATCTCCAGCGCACGCTGCTGGCCGTGCGCCAGATCGGCGGCGCGTTTGTGCGCCACATCCGCCAGGCCCACCCGCTGCAGCAGCGTCCGAGCGGCGTCGACCAGCCCCTGCAGCGCACTGCGCGGTTGCAGCAAGGCAAACCGGCTGACCCGCATCTGCGCGGCCACACGCACGTTCTCGAGTGCGCTGAGCTGCTTGAACACATTGGTGATCTGGAAGCTCTTGGCGATGCCGATGCGGGCGAACTCATGCTGGCGCAGCGCGGTGATGTCGCGGCCCGCGAAGCTGACGCTGCCGTTGCTGGGCGCAAACGCGCCGCTGATGACGTTGAAGAAGGTGCTCTTGCCTGCACCGTTGGGCCCGATGATGGCGGTGAGCTGGCCGGCCGGAAAGGCCACCGTCACGTCCTTGAGCGCGACAAACGCACCGAAGCGCTTGCCCAGACCCTGCACCGACAGCAGCGGCGGCGGTGGCGCGGTCATGCGGTGTCCTTGCGCTTGGGTTCTCGGGTGTCAGTGCGGGTGTCGGTGCGGCTGGCCGCGCGGTCCAGCCAGGCCAGGATGGACCCCCAGATGCCCCGCGGGAAAAACAGCACAAACACCATGAAGATGCCGCCCACCACCGCCATCCAGTAGGCCGTCAGGTGGGTGACCACGTCTTCCAGCACCAGAAACACCAGCGCGCCGACAAACGGACCGAAGAAGGTGCCCATGCCGCCCAGCAGGCACATCATCACCGCCTGGCCCGACTGCAGGTAGTGCAGCGAGTCGATCGGCACGATCGACAGGTGCAGTGCCCGCAGCGCACCGGCCAGGCCGCACAGGCCGGCCGACAGCGTGAACGCCAGCAGCTTGGTGCGCGCCACGTCATAGCCGCAGGCGGCGGCGCGCTGTTCGTTTTCGCGCACCGTCTCGACAACCGCGCCAAACGGCGACGCCAGCACCCGCGAGACGAACCACAGCGCCGCCGCGACAAAGGCAAGAATCACGTAGTACTTGCTCAGCGGATCGACAAAGTTGAGCTCCAGCCCGCCAAGTCGATGGTCTCGACCCGCACACCGCGCAGGCCGTTTTCACCACCGGTCCAGCGCTCGGCCTTGTAAAACGCGTAGTAGACGATCTGGCCCAGCGCCAGCGTGACCATCGAGAAATAGATGCCCCGTGTGCGGATCGCCAGCAGGCCGATCAGCACACCGGCCACCGTCGCCGCCAGCACCCCCAGTGCAATCGCGGCCCACCACGGCAGGGCCAGGCTCACGATCGCGATGCCCGCCCCGTAGCTGCCCACCCCCAGAAACGCGGCATGGCCGAACGACAGCAGGCCGGTGTAGCCAAACAGCAGGTTAAAACCCACCGCGTACAGGCCAAAAATAAGCACATTGACGGCCAGTGCGTGGTACGGCATCAACAGCGGCAGCACCAGCAAGAAGGCCAGCACCGCAGCCACCCGGTGGCGGGCGATGGCGGCCAGCCACCGCGCCAGGGCCGAACCTGACCTTTGCGACGGCCCGCTCATCCCATCAGCCCGGCTTTGCCAAAAAAGCCCTGCGGCCGCACCAGCAGCACCAGCGCCATCAGCACAAAGATCGACAGCTCGGCAAACTCTGGCGCCAGCAGCGAGGTGAACGAAAACACCACGCCCACCAGCAAGCCCGCCAGCACCGCACCGGGCAACGAGCCCATGCCGCCGACCACGGTGACCACAAACGATTCGGCCAGCACCGTGATGCCCATCTCGGGGTTGACCGCCCGGGTCGGCGCGGCCAGTGCGCCGGCCAGCCCGGCAATGGCGGTGCCCAGGCAGAACACGCCCAGCCAGACCCGCGCCACATTGATGCCCAGCACCCGGACGATCTCGGGGTCACGCGCACCGGCGCGGATGATCAGGCCGAATCGCGTTTTCTCGATGAACAGCCACAACCCGCCAATCACCAGCGCCGCCGCGCCAATCAAGAACAGCCGGTAGGTCGGGAAGTAGCCGAAGCCCAGGTTGGTGGCGCCGCGCAATTCGGCCGGTGTGCCCGACGGCAGGCCCTCGATGCCGAAGGCAAAGCGCATCGCATCGACCAGCACGTAGCTCAGACCGAAGGTCAGCAGCAGCGGATAGTCGATGCCCCGGCCGTACAGCGGCCGCACCAGGAACCGCTCGGTCACCAAGCCGATCAGCCCGGTGGCCAGCGGCACCAGCGCCAGGCTGAACCAGAAGTTGCCGGTCAGCCCGAGGAAATACACCCCGAGAAACGCGCCGACCATGAAAAACGCGCCGTGCGCAAAGTTGACGACGGTCAGCATGCCGAAAATCAGCGACAGCCCCATCGCCAGCAGCGCGTACACCGCGCCCAGCGCGATGCCCGCCACCAGTTGCACCGCCAGCAGTTGGGGCGTGATGTCAGCCATGCGCGGCGCAACCCATCGCGGTGTGGTCCGTGTCAGCCAGGGCGTTCAAGCCTTGGTGACCTTGTGGCCCAGCTCGTCGCAGCTGCGCAGGTTTTTCTCGTCGGCCGCCTCGATCGACAGTACATTGAAGACGTCGTACTTGTCCTTCATGGCCTTGGACTTGGACTCGACGATCACCACCGACTGCACCGACTGGTGGTCGCACTTGCGGTAGAACTGCTCGCCCTTGTAGAAGTTGTATTTGAGCTGGCGCAGCGCAATGCTGACCCGGGTCGAATCGGTGGCATCGGCGTTCTTGACGGCCTGCAGCACACTCTTGATGCCGGCGTAACCGAGCGCGCCGTAGTCGCTGGGCACGGCACCGCCGTTGGCCTTGCGGAAAGCATCGTTGAAAGTCTTGGCCGCCGGGATCTTGTCCTCCATGCCCCAGTAGTACGAGGTGCCACCCAGCACACCCTCAAACGCTTCGGCACCGCCCGCCAGCCGCGAGGTGTAGAGCAGCACCGGCGCGATGATCTTGGTGGACTGCTTCAAGCCGAAGTCCGTGGCCTGCTTGGCCGAGTTGACCAGGTCGCGGCCAAAGTTGCACAGCACCAGGATGTCGGGCTTGAGCGACTGGATGCGCGGCAAAAAGGCCGAGTAGTCGGCCGCACCCAGCGGATGCCGGATGTCGGCCAGGGTTTGCATGCCCAAAGCCTGCCCGGCACGCTGGAAGCCGCGCACCATTTCGTGGCCGTAGGCATAGTCGGCCGTCAGGTAGACCACCTTTTTGCCAAACTTCGGGAAGGCATAACGCGCCACCGCACCGGCGGTGAGGTGCGGGTTGAGCGCCTCGTGGAAGGTGTAGAGGCTCCAGTCCTTGGCCTCGTTGATCGCGTCGCTTTGGCTGATCGAGTTGAACAGCACCTTGCGGTCGCGGCACACCGCATTGATCGACAGCTGGGTGGCGGCCGACAGCGAGCCGACGACAAAGTCGACCTTGTCCTTTTCGATCAGCTCGAGCGTGCGGGTGGCGGCTTCACCCGGGTTGAGTTTGTCGTCACGCACCAGCAGCTCGACCATGCGGCCCTTGTAGCCACCGGCGGCATTGAACTCCTTGACCGCCAGTTCCGCGGCCCGCACCTGGTCTTGCGCCTCGGCCGAAAACGCGCCGGTCAGCGGTGTCGGGAAGCCGATCTTGATCGGCCCGCCCTGCGCACTGGCCATGTTGAACAGTGCCGGCGCGCCGACCAGCGCTGCTGCACCGGCGGTGAGCAGTTGGCGGCGTTGCGGGTTGGCAGGCAAGGTCGTGGTCATGGCGTGTCTCCTGGGGTGTTGGGGTCGTGGTGCGGGGTGTCGCGCTGGGGTGTCGGCAGGCCCTGCGCTCAGGCCGGCACGGCGAGATCGATGGCGGTCTGCTGCAACACACGCAGGGCGTCGCGTGGCGGTGTGCGGGCTGCGTTGGCCAGCGCCGGTCGGGCGTGGGCTTCGAGGTAGGCGCCCAGCCTGCGCGCCCGCTCAACCACGCTGCGGCCGGGTGCCAGGCGTTCAGCCTGGTAGGCCTGCAGCGCCGCCGGTGTGGCGCCGTGGCTGGCCACGGCATGTGCCAGCGCCAGCGCGTCGTCACCGGCCTTGGTCACGCCCATGCCGACATGGGGTCGGGCGACAAAGGCGGCGTCGCCCATCAGCGCGATACGGCCAAAGGCGATGCGCTGCGACATCAGGTCATGGATCGGCTGCAGAAAAGGCTGGGCCGTTTTTTCGACCACCTCGGCCCACTGCGGCGCCAGCGTGGCGCGTGCCTGCGCACGCATCTGGGCCAGCTCGCGCCAGGACACCTTGTGCGGCGGTATGCCGGCTGCATGGTGCACGCCGCTGGCGTCGGTCATCAGCCGGCGCAGCGTGCCGGCCTCGTCGGCCGGCCGGTACCAGACAAAGTTGTAGCGGCGCTCGCCCAACCGGGTGCTGTTGTGGGCACCGGCTACCGGGTAGCCAATCACCTGTTCTCCGTCCGGCAGGCCAAAACCGAAGTGCTCGAACAGCGTGCTTCGGGTGTGCCCGGACAGCAGCGCTTCGTCGCAAACGCCGCGCCAGGCGACATAGCCGGCGTATTGCGGCTGGGCCTCTGGCGCCAGGGCGGCGCGCACGGTCGAGCGGATGCCGTCGGACGCAATCAGCAGGTCGCCCTGCAGCGTGCGGCCGTTGGCGCAATGCAGCGCAACGCCATCGGCACCCTGCGACAGCGCGGTGACCTCGTGCCCGGCCAGCAGGCAGTCCGCTGGCAAGGCGGCGAGCAGCAGGGCGTACAGCCGGCTCCAGGAGGTCAGCAACTGCGGATACGGTGTCTGCGCCACGGCGCTGCCGCTGGCATCCAGCGCCACCCGTTGGGCCACCCGAACGCCCAGCGTGTCGTCCACCACCGCACCGGCGGCGCGCAAGGCGGTCAGCAATCCGCTGTGGGTGACGATGCCTGCGCCGCGCCCGTCCAGTGACTGCGCAGATTTTTCCAGCAGCGTCACCGCATGGCCGGCGCGCAGCAGCACGTTGGCAGCCAACAGCCCGCCCAGCGACCCGCCAACCACCAGGATGCGTGCTGCTGCCATGGCCGGGCGCTCAGGCTCAGGCCTCAGCGGCCGGGTAGTTGAGTTCGATGACCACGCCGTTCGGGTCATCGAGAAAAACCTGGTGCAGGCCCAGGCCCGGCACGGTGCGCTCACGCGCTTGCACCCCCAGGCCCTGCAGCTTGGCACGCATTGCGCCCAGGCCGGTGGCAAAAAAGGCCACATGGTCGACCACGCCGGTGCCGTGCAGCGCCGCTTCGCCACGCTCGCCCAGGTAGGCTTTCAGGCCTTCGGGGTCGCTGCGGTCAACGCCGATGATGTGCACCACCGCATTCGCAAACACCGCCGTGTCGCCCTCGTACAGCCACAGCCCGGGGAACGGAAACTCAGGCCGCGGGCCAACCTGCAAGCCCAGCACCGCGGTGTAGAAGTGCCGGCAGGCGTCCAGGTCGGCGCTGCGGATCGAATAGTGGTTGAGGGTCAGTGCCACGGCGTGCTCCAGGATGTCAGGGGTTGGGCCTCAAGTGGCTGGGATGGCGGGTTTCTCGGCGCGGCGGTGGGCCGGCGCCATCGATGCAGTGCCGGTCGCTGCGCCGGCGGCGATCGGCGCCGCATGCGCCGCCTGCGCCAGATAGCCCTGCACCATGTCCCGAATGAAGGTGGCGCTGACAGCCGCGTCGCCATGGCCACGGCCGGGCTGACCATAGACCAGCGGCAGCAAACCCAATTGGTAGACCAGGCCGCCGTGCAGGCCCATCAGCAGCGCTTCTTCACGCACCGTGGGCGCGGCACGCGACCGGCTGCCGCAGGCCCGCCGCGTCTCGCGCAGCAGACGCGGAAACAGCCGCTCGCGCAACAGGCCAAAGTAGCGCGCCGGGATCAGCCCGTCGGCCAGCCCGGAGTGCACCAGAATGCGCAGCCACTCGGGCGTGAGTATGGCGGCCAGGTACTCGCCGTAAAAGCGGCACAGCTTGTCTTCGGCCGGCAGCGGGCCGTCGAGCAGCGCCTCCCACTTGGGGTCCCAGCGGCCGGCGATTACCTGCGCGTAGACGCGCTCGATCAACCGGCTCTTGGTCGGGAAGTAGTGGTACAGCAGGGCATGGGTGATGCCCAGTTCGTCCGCCAGTTCACGGGTTTGTGCGTCCAGCCCGCGGCGGGCAAAAAAATCTACCGCACCGGCCAGGATCTGCTGCTCGCGGTCGGCGGCGCTCAGGCGCTGCCGGGGCGCGCCGGCCGGGAGCGCAGCCTGGGGCTTGCGCGCCGGGCGCGGCACGGCAGACACGTCAGCCGTGACAGCTGTCGCCTTGGGTGCTCGGGTTTTTGCGGTATTGACCATTTGCTCAATGCTGCGAACATTGTTGAGCGTTTGCTCAATACTGACCAATCCCGACAAACCCGCAGCCGCACCTGGCGCGAGCCCAGGCCAACAGCCCAAGGCAGGAGCCCGAGGTAAGCGCCCCTGCCCGACCGATTGCCCACCCTGACGGACCGCCCATGAAAGCCCCTGCCTTCGACTATGTGCGAGCTGCCTCGCTGCCCCAGGTGTTCGATCTGATGCGCCAGCACGGTGACGAAGCCCGGCTGCTTGCCGGTGGCCAGACCCTGGTGGCCACGCTGAATATGCGGCTGTCCGAGCCGGCCTTGCTGATCGACATCGGCAACCTGGCGGCGCTGCGTGGCATTGGCCTGGTGGGCGGGCTGCTGCGCATCGGTGCGCTCAGCACCCATGCCGAGATCGAAGTCTCGGCCCTGGTGGCGCAGCATGCGCCGCTGCTGGCCCAGGCCGCGCCGCACATCGCGCACGCCGCCATCCGCAACCGCGGCACGCTGGGCGGGTCGCTGGCCTACGCCGACCCCGCCGCCGAATGGCCGGCCTGCGCGCTGGCGCTGGACGCCACCGTGGTGCTGGCCAGCGCCCGGGGCGAGCGCCGCCTGCCGGCCCGCGGCTTTTTCACTGGCTTGTACGCCACGGCGATGGCTGCGGACGAGCTGATCACCGCGGTCGAACTGCCCCTGTTGGCCAACGGTGAACGCCAGGCCTTCGACGAGTTGGCGCGCCGCCACGGCGACTACGCCATTTGCGGCCTGGCCGCCCGCGCGCTGCACAGCGGCGGCAAGCTGCATGACGTCCGACTGGCCTTTCTCGGCCTGGAAGACCGCCCCGTGCGTGCGCCACGTACCGAAGCCCTGCTGCAGGGCCGTGCCCCGGACGACAGCACGCTGGCGCTGGCGCTGCAGACCCTCAAGGCCGAGCTGCATCCCGCCGGCGACCTGACCAACAGCCCCGCCACCAAACAACACCTGGCCGGCGTGCTGGCCCAGCGTGTGCTGCGCCGGCTTGCCGCCTGACAGCCAGCCCTCCAAGGGACACCATGACCACAGCATCTCCCCGTTGCCAGATCCGTGTCGAGGTCAACGGCACGCCGATTGAGCGCACCATCGAGCCGCGCCGCCATCTGGTGGATTTTCTGCGTGAGGACTGCGGGCTCAAAGGCTCGCACCTGGGCTGCGAGCACGGGGTGTGCGGCGCTTGCAGCGTGCGGGTGGACGGCCAGTTGGTGCGCGGCTGCCTGGTGCTGGCGGTCCAGGTCGATGGCCGCCGCGTCGAGACTGTCGAAACCACCACCCCGTCGCCGCGCCTGCGTGCGCTGCGCGAGGCGTTTGTCGCCCGCAACGCGCTGCAATGTGGCTACTGCACCGGCGGCATGCTGATGGCCGCCCTGGAGCTGGTCGAGCGCCATCCTGACGCCGACCGCGACGCCGTGCGGCTGGGCATCAGCGGCAACTACTGCCGCTGCACCGGCTACCACGCCATCGTCGACGCGGTCTGTGATGTGCTGGCCGCGCAGCGCGCCGGCGCGTTTGACGCCACACCGCAGGGGGCCGCATGAACAGCCCGCAAGAGCATCCGCACCTGCTGCCAGAGCTGCAGCCATCGCCCGCCGTGGCCGAGCCCGACCCCCTGCCGCCGCTGACCGACGACCCCCGCCACATCGGCGTGTCGCACCCGCGCAGCGCGGCCCGCCGGCTGGTGTTGGGCCAGGGCCAGTTTGTCGACGACATCGAGCTGCCCCGGATGGCGCATGTCGTGTACTGGCGCTCGCAGGTGGCGCACTGCCGCATCGGGGCGATCGACGCGTCGGTGGTGCGCGGCATGCCCGGTGTGCTGGGCGTGTTCACCGGCCCCGACGTGGCCCGGTTGTGCAAACCCTGGGTGGCCACGCTGGCCCATCTGGCCGGCATCAAGAGCGCACCCGAATACGCGCTGGCGATGGACCGCGCCCACTGGCAGGGCGAGCCGGTGGTGGCGGTGGTGGCCGAGACCCGGCTGCAGGCCGAGGACGCACTGCAGCACCTGGTGGTCGAGTGGGACGAGCTGCCGGCGGTGCTCGACACCGAGACCGCACTCGACCCCGGCACACCGGTGATCCACCCGGACCTGGGCGACAACCTGTGCTTTGAGCGCCACCTCGACACCGGCGGCGTGGACGAGGCCTTTGCCCGCGCCGATGCGGTGTTCGAGGACACCTACGTCTTTGGCCGTCACACCGGCGTGACGCTGGAGCCGCGCTGCCAGATCGCCGACTGGCGGCCCGGCGACCATGCCGGTGCGGCCGAGGGCGGGCAGCTCACGGTCTACCACTCGCAGCAGGCCCCGCACATGATGCAAGACCTGTACTGCCGGCAGTTTGGCCTGCAGGAGTCGCAGGTGCGGGTGGTCTGCCGCGATGTGGGCGGCTCGTTCGGCATCAAGGTGCATGCCTACCCGGACGACTTTGCGACGGTGGCGGTGGCCATGCTGCTGGGCCGGCCGGTCAAGTTCGTGGCCGACCGGCTGGAGTCGTTTGTCTCCGACATCCACGCCCGCGAGCACCGCATCAAAGCCCGCATCGCGGCGGCGGCCAACGGCGACATCCTGGCCTTCGAAATCGACGACCTGACCGGCATCGGGCCGTTCTCGGTGTTTCCGCGCACCAGCGGCATCGAGGGCAACCAGGTCGTCAACCTGACCGGCGGGCCGTACAGGCACCGGCACTACCGGGCAGCGCTGAAGGTGGTGTTCCAGAACAAGGTGCCGACCTGCCAGTACCGGGGCGTTGGCCACCCGATCGCCTGCGCCGTGACCGAAGCGCTGGTGGACGGCGTGGCGCGCCAACTCGGCATCGACCCGCTGGCCATGCGCCTGCACAACGTGATCCCGGACGACGCCTACCCGGCGATCGGCGCGTCCGGCATCAAGCTCGAAGTGCTGTCGCACCAGGCCTGCCTGCAGCAGGCGCGCCTGCTGTGCAACTACGACGGGCTGCGCGCCGAGCAGGCCGTGCTGCGCGCCCGCGGCATCTACCGCGGCATCGGGATCGCCACGCTGATCGAGCTGACCAACCCCAGCGCCGCGTTTTACGGCGTGGGCGGCGCGCGCATTGCCTCGCAGGACGGCGCCACCGTGCGGCTGGAGCCCAGCGGCGCGGTCCCGGTGCTCAGCAGCGTCGGCGAGCAAGGCCAGGGCACCGAGGCGATCTACGCCCAGATCACCGCCGATGCGGTGGGCGTGGCGCTGGACCGGGTGCGGGTGGTCACCGGCGACACCGATGTCACGCCCTACGGCGGCGGCACCTGGGCCTCACGCGGCGCGGGCATCGGCGGCGAGGCGGTGCTGCAGGCCGGCCTGGCGCTGCGCGACAACATCCTCAGCACGGCGGCGGTGATTCTGCAGCGGGTGGATGCCTCCGGCCTGCGGCTGCAGCGCGGTGTGGTGGTGGACGCCACCACCGGCGCCGCGCTGCTGCCGCTGGCCGAACTGGGCCGCATCGCCTACTTTCGCAGCGACACCCTGCCCAAGGGCTACACGCCCGAGCTGATGATCACGCGCCACTACGCCCAGCGCGACTACCCGTTCATCTTCACCAACGGCGTGCAGGTGTCGTATGTCGAGGTCGACACCGACACCGGCTTCGTCAAGCTGCTGGGCCACTGGGCGGTGGAGGACTGCGGCCGGGTCATCAACCCGATGCTGGTGGACGAGCAGATCCGCGGCGCCATCGTGCAGGGCATTGGTGGCGCGCTGTTCGAGGAGTGCCTGTACAACGACAGCGGCTCGCTCAGCAACGGCAGCCTGGGCGACTACCTGGTGCCGATGGCTGGCGAGATGCCCGACATCGTGGTGGCCCATGTGCAGACACCCACCCAAAGCTCCCGGCTGGGTGCCAAGGGCGCGGGCGAGGCCGGCACCGCAGGCGCGCCCGCAGCCGTGATGAATGCGATCAACGACGCGCTGGCGCCGCTCAAAGCCCGCGTCGCGTCGCAGCCCATCACGCCTGAGAAGATTCTTCGCGCTCTGGGCAAGGTTTGATGGTGCCTGCCGGCCGGGCGCGCAGGGTGCACGCCACCGGCCGGCAGCGGGTGAGGTCAGGCCGGCTGCAACTGGTCGCCGACGAATCGCACCCGCTCGCCGGTGCTGAAACGGCTCTGCTGGCCCACTGTCACCTGGCGGGTCTGGCCGTTGTCCAGTTGCACATGCACCCGGTAGCCGGTCACGTCGCGGCTGCGCGTTTTCTCCAGGCTGTTGCCGGCCACCGCACCGCCCACTGCGCCCAGCACGGTGGCGGCCTTGTTGCCGTTGCCGCCGCCCACCTGGTGGCCCAGCACGCCGCCCAACACGCCGCCGATCACGGCACCCGCACCGCTGTTGGGTGGGGACTCGGACAGCAAAGTTTCGACCGACGTCACCCGGCCCAGCACCGCGCTCGGTGCTCGCGCGGACGATTCGGTCTGTGCGGTTTCGACCCGGTCCGGGTAGGCCGGCTGGACCCGCTTGACCGGGCTGGGATGGGACTGGGCGGATGCGGTTGCGACACGGGTGCCGGTGCCGGTGCTTGTGCTGGTGCTGTTGCCCGCGTTCGTGCCCGCGTTGACCGGGTATGACCGGTCGCTCGGATACGGTGCCGGCGCCGGCACCTGACCGGCCACAGCCAGCGGCGCGATGTCGGCGTCTGGCCGGGTCGGACCACAGGCGCTCAGCGCCAGGGCCGCAGCGGTCAGCAGGGCGGGCAGGGTCAAGGACAGGGTTCGGGACATGGTGGGGCGCTTTCGGTTCAAAAAGGTAGGGCGGGGCAGCGGTGCTGCGTGCGCCTTCCCGGCATCACAGCATCACAACAAGCTGCGCAGCGCGCCATAGGCCGGCAGCGGGACGGGCTGTCGGACAACGCCGACAAGCGCACCCCCAAGGCACTCCGTTCGCCGGACCAGCCCTTAGCATGGCCCTCCCGCGCCTTGCTGCGCCGCCGCCTTCGCCCAACGCCATGTCCGACCTGCCCAGCCCGACCCGCATCCCCGGCCGCCGTTTTCTGCAATCGCCCGGCCCCAGCCCGGTGCCCGACGAGGTGCTGCACGCGATGGCGCGACAGCCGATGGACATGGGCGACCCGCGGCTGGACGCCACCATCGCGGCTTGTGAAACCGGCCTGCGCACGCTGCTGAACAGCGCCGACGCCGAGGTGTTTTTCTACGCCACCAATGGCCACGGCGCCTGGGAGGTGGTGGTCGAAAACCTGTTGCCGCCGGGCAGCTTGGTGCTGATCCCCGGCACCGGCCACTTCTCCGAGTCCTGGGCGGTGCAGACCGAGGCGCTGGGGCGGCGGGTGCAGCGCACGCCCTGGGTGCCGGGCCTGGCGATCGATGCGGCGGTGGTAGCGCAGGCCTTGCGCGACGACCCGGCGCACCAGATCGTCGCCGTGTTCGTGGTGCACACCGACACCGCCAGCGGCATCAGCAACGACCTGGCCGCGGTCCGTGCCGCCATCACCGCCACCGGCCACCCGGCGTTGCTCGTGGTCGATGCAGTGGCCTCGCTGGCCTGCACACCGGTCGACATGCCGGCGCTGGGCGCCAACGTGGTGCTGGGCGCGTCGCAAAAAGGCCTGATGACACCGCCCGGCATCGGCTTTGTTGCGGTCGACGCGGCTGCGCTGGCGGTGGGCGAGCGCAACCCGGCGCCGCGGTTTTACTGGGATTGGCGGCTGCGCCAGAGCCCGCTGAGCTACCGCAAGTTCTGCGGTACGCCGCCACAAACCCTGCTGGCCGGCCTGGCCGCCGCGTTTGCGCTGATCGCCGACGAGGGCGAGGCGGCGGTGTACGCCCGCCACCTGCGCCTGTCGCGCGCGGTGCAGGCGGCCGTCTCGGGCTGGGCCGAGGCCGGCGCGCTGGGCTTTTTTGCGGTCGATCCGGCCAGCCGCTCGGTGTCGGTGACCACCATCACCGTGCCCGAGGGCGTGGACGTGGACACGCTGCGCGAGGTCGCCCGCGACCGCTTTGGCGTAGCGATTGCCGGCGGCCTGGGGCCGCTCACCGGCAAGGCCTTCCGCATCGGCCACCTGGGCGACAGCAACCCGGCCACCATCCTGGGCTGTCTGGCCGGGATCGAGGCGGCGCTGCGGGTGCAAGGCGTACCGATCGGCGGCGACGGCCTGCGGCGCGCCATCGACAGCCTGGTGGCAGACGCCGACTGACGCCGACTGGCGCTGCGGGGCAGCCCTGCGGCGGCGCAGCCTCTGGCTGCAATCACAGCCCCGGTTCCAATCTTTGCAAGCCCACAGCGGCCGCGCAGCGCACAAACTTCAGGGCATGGCGCTGCCGCTGGTGCAGGCCGAGACGGAGAAGCCCGGTGACACCCTCCCCACAGCCCGACCGCCCCAACCCCGACGACACCCACGCCACCTCCGTCGCCTCCGACGCCAGCGCCGAGGCGCCCGCGTCCTACGCCGACCTGGCCGCCTGGATCGGCCGCAGCGAGACCCTGCACGACACCGTCACGCCCGCCCCGGTAGTTGCCCTGACCGCCACGCTGGACCACCCGGCCGCGCCAGTGCAGGCCGGCGATGTGCTGCCGCTGCTGTGGCACTGGCTGTACTTTTTGCCGATGCACCCGCAGTCACAGATCGGGCCGGACGGCCACCCCCAGCGTGGCGGCTTTTTGCCGCCGGTGCCCTTGCCGCGCCGCATGTGGGCCGGCAGCCAGTTCGAATTTCGCTCGCCGGTGCGGTTGGGCGATGCCGTATCGCGCAGCTCCACCATCGAGGATGTCAGCACCAAACACGGCCGTACCGGCACGCTGGTGTTTGTCAAGGTGCGGCACGCGCTGTTTTGCAACGGCAGCGCCGAGCCGGCGCTGGTCGAGTTCCACGACATCGTCTACCGCGACGCCCAGCGGCCTGGCGACGTGGCGCCGTCGCCGCAAACCGCACCCGCCGGCGCACGCTGGCAACGCCTGGTGGTGCCGGACCCGGTGCTGCTGTTCCGTTACTCGGCGCTGACCTTCAATGGCCACCGCATCCACTACGACCGGCCTTACGTGACCGGCGTCGAGGGCTATCCCGGCCTGGTCGTGCACGGCCCGTTGATCGCCACGCTGCTGATGGACCTACTGCGGCGCGAACTGCCTGGCGCCGACGTGGCCCGCTTCCGCTTCAAGGCGGTGCGGCCGACGTTCGACCTGCACAGCTTCGCCGTCAACGCTGACATCCTGCCCGACGGCAAGACCGTGCGCCTCTGGGCCCAGGACCACGACGGCTGGCTGACGATGGACGCCACCGCCACGCTGCGCTGAGGAGAACCCCCTGTGCGCCTCCACCCTTGCGGCATCGCCGCTGCAGCCCCCGCAGTGCCATGATCCCCAGAACCTACCTGTTTGTGCCCGGCAACCGCCCGGCGCGTTTTGCCAAGGCCCTGGCCAGTGGCGCCGACGCCGTGGTGCTGGACCTGGAGGACGCCGTCGCCGACGACAGCAAGGGCGCGGCGCGCGACGCGATTGCCGACTGGGCGGCCCCGGCCGCGGCCGCCGACCGCCACCGCGTGGTGGTGCGCATCAACCACGCTGCCTCCAACCACTTTGCCGACGACCTGCGCCTGCTGCGTGCGCTGGGTTTGCCCAACGTGATGCTGGCCAAGGCCGAGCACCCGGAGCAACTGCGCGCGCTGTGTGCCGGCCTGCCCGGTGCACAGGTGCTGGCGCTGGTCGAATCCGCCCGGGGTGTGGCCTTGGCCGACGCCGTGGCGCAGGCCCAGGGCGTGACCCGCCTGGTCTTCGGCACGCTGGACCTGGCACTCGACCTCGACCTGGACATCGCCGAGCACAGTGACGGCTTGTCGTACGCCGCCAGCCGGCTGGCCATCGCGTCCCGCCTGGCCGACCTGGCCGCGCCGGTGGCCGGCGTCACGCCGCAGCTGGACGACGAGGCCCGGCTGTTGGCCGACCTGGCCTGGTCGCGCCGCCACGGCTGCGGCGCCAAGCTGTGCATCCATCCGAGCCAGGTGGCGCCCGTCCACCGCGCGCTGGCGCCCAGCCCGCAGGCGCTGGACTGGGCCCGGCGGGTGCTGGCAGCCGATGCGGCATCGCCCGGCGCCGCCCGGCTGGACGGCAGGATGATCGACCGGCCGGTGGTGCTGCAGGCCCAACGCACCTTGCAGCGCAGCGACACCGCAACGCCGGGCATGCGGCGACCTGAGGGCGGCTGAGCCTGCGCGCCGCAACCGCGCAGCCCCGCGCTGTCGGGGTGCGATATTGATCGCTGCGCTACCGGACAATTGTTCCGTCCCGTCCCGATTGCCTGTTCATGACGCCCCAGCCGCCGCCCGCTTCTGCCAATGCCCCGCCCAGCGGCCGCCGGGCATGGTGGCGCTGGCGCACCGTGGCCTGGGCGCTGCTGGTCTTGGGCGCCGTGGCTGTGGCCGTGCTGCTGTCGGCGGTGGCCTGGATCACCCCGCAACTGCCGCCGCTGGACCGCGTCACCGACTACCAGCCGCGCCAGCCCCTGCAGATTTATACCGCTGACGGCGTCGAGATCGCCCAGTTCGGCAATGAGCGACGGCAGTTTGTGCCGATCGCCCAGATCCCGCCGGTGCTGCAGCAGGCCTTGCTGGCGGTGGAGGACACGCGGTTCCGCGAGCACCGCGGCATCGACCCCAAGGGCGTGCTGCGCGCGCTGCTGGCCGCGGCCACCGGCGGCCTGCGCCAGGGCGCGTCCACCATCACCCAGCAGGTGGCGCGCACGTTTTTTCTGTCGTCGCGGCGCACGCCCGAGCGCAAGCTCAAAGAAGCGCTGCTGGCGCTGCAGATCGAGCGCAAATTGAGCAAGGACCAGATCCTGGAGCTCTACATGAACCAGATCTACCTCGGCCAGCGGGCCTACGGCTTTGCCGCTGCGGCCGACACCTACTTTGGCAAGCCGCTGGCCGCGCTGTCGATTGCCGAGGCGGCGATGCTGGCCGGCCTGCCGCAAAACCCCGGGTACGCCAACCCGGTCAGCAACCTGGCCCGCGCCACCCAGCGCCAACGTACCGTGCTGCAGCGCATGGTGGCCACCGGTGTCATCAGCCAGGCGCAGCAGGCCACGGCGCGGGCCGAGAAGCTCAACATCCGCAGCGCGCTGCGGGTGCCGCTGCATGCCGAGCACGTCGCCGAGATGGCGCGCCGGCTGGTGGTCGAGCGCTTCGGCACCGAGGTCTATTCGCAGGGCATCAGGGTCACCACCTCCTTGCTGGCCAGCGACCAGCAGGCGGCCTGGGCGGCAGTGCGCCGCGGCGTGCTGGCCTACGACGCCCGCCAGCGCTGGCGCGGCCCCGAGGACCATGCCGACCTGCCGCCGGAATCCAATACCGCCGACGGCCAGGCCGAGATCGAGCGAGCGGCCGGCCAGGCCCTGAAAGACCAGCTCGACGACGAGCAGCTGCGGGTGGCCATCGTGCTGGCCGCCAACCCGCGTGCGCTGCGCCTGCAACTGGCCACTGGCGAGGCGCTGCAAATCACTGGCGAGGGCCTGCGGCTGGCGCTGCCCGGCCTGTCGCCCAAGGCCGGCAAGGATTTGCGGGTAGCGCGCGGCGACATCCTGCGGGTCTGGCAGCCGCCAGCCAAGCCCGGGTTGGCTGCACCCGGCGACAGCGGCGGCGCGACCGCGGCCAGTCAAAATACCGCCACCGCAAACACCGCAAACACCGCCAACGCAAACACCGCCAACGCAGACACCGCCAACGCAAGCGCCGCTTGGGCCGTGACGCAATGGCCCGAGGTACAGGCCGCCTTCGTGGCGCTGGACGCCCGCACCGGTCGCGTGCGGGCATGGGTCGGCGGCTTCGACTTTGCGCGCCAGCCCTTCAACCACGTCACCCAGGCCTGGCGCCAGCCCGGCTCCAGCTTCAAGCCGTTTTTGTACTCGGCCGCGCTGGAAAACGGCGTGATGCCGGCCACGCTGGTCAACGACGCCGCGCTGGAGGGCGCCGACGGCTGGGCGCCGCAAAACTCGGACGGTCAGTTTGACGGCCCGATGACCCTGCGCCAGGCGCTGGCCCGGTCCAAGAACCTGGTCAGCATCCGGGTGCTGCGCCAGATCGGCATCCCGCCCGCGCTGGCCTGGATCTCGCGCTTCGGCTTCGAGCAGAGCAAACAGCCGGCCAACCTGACACTGGCGCTGGGCGCCGGCAGCACCTCGCCGCTGCAATTGGCGCAGGCCTACGCGGTGCTGGCCAACGGCGGCTGGCGGGTGGCGCCGGTGGTGATCGAGCGCATCACGGACGCCCAGGGCAAGGTCTTGTTCGAGGCGCCCGCCGCCGCGCCGCTGGACGAAGCCCGGCGTGTGCTGCCGGCGCGCAATGTTTTTGTCACCAACAGCCTGCTCAACGACGTGACCCGGGTGGGCACGGCGGCACGCGCTCAGCAGCAATTGCAGCGGGCCGATGTCTACGGCAAGACTGGCACCACCAACGACGCGGTGGACGCCTGGTTTGCCGGCTTCCAG
>JANMXG010000069.1:0-19941 GCA_031394235.1 Betaproteobacteria bacterium | reverse complement strand
GCGGTGGTTTTTCTGGCGTCGCCGCTGGCCGGCAAAATCACGGGTGCCGAGCTGCTTGTAAACGGCGGATTGTTCATGCACTGATCGAGGGGGGTGGGCCGCAAGGCCACGCGCCCCCAAACCCCAAGCGCCGAGGTCGGGCCCGACCGGCGCGGTGGCCGTGCAAACCTCCATGGCTGCCGGCCACCGCTAGAATCTCGGGCTGTTTGAGAATTTTTTCACTCCCGGAGGAGTCATGAGCGATATCGAAGCACGCGTCAAGAAAATCATTGCCGAGCAACTTGGCGTGCCCGAGGGCGATGTCACCAACGAGAAGGCCTTCGTGGCCGATCTCGGTGCCGACTCACTCGACACGGTGGAACTGGTGATGGCACTCGAAGACGAGTTCGGCATCGAGATCCCCGATGAAGAAGCCGAGAAGATCACCACCGTGCAGTTGGCGATCGACTACGCGCAGAACCACCAGAAGGCTTGACGCGCGTCCGCAATGACCCGTCGAGTCGTCATCACCGGCTTGGGGCTGATCAGCCCGGTCGGCAACAGCGTGGCCGAGGGCTGGGCCAATCTGGTGGCTGGCCGCAGTGGCATCGCCAACATCACCCGGTTTGATGCGTCGGCGATGTCCTGCCGGTTCGCGGGTGAGGTCAAGGGCTTCGATGTCGAGCAGTACATGCCCGCCAAAGAGGCCCGCCACATGGACAGCTTCATCCATTACGGCATGGCGGCTGCCATTCAGGCGGTGCAAGACGCCGGCCTGCCCACCGGCGACGCCCTGGACGAGCCTGCGGCCGAGCGCATCGGCTGCCTGGTGGGCTCGGGCATTGGCGGCTTGCCGCTGATCGAGGCCACCCAGATCGAATACGCCGCACGCGGTGCGCGGCGCATCTCGCCGTTCTTTGTGCCGGCGTCGATCATCAACATGATCTCGGGCCACATCTCGATCCGCTTCGGCTTCACCGGCCCCAATCTGGCGCTCGCCACGGCCTGCACCACCGGCCTGCATGCGATCGGCCTGGCGGGCCGGCTGATCGAGCATGGCGATGTCGACGTGATGGTGGCGGGCGGCGCCGAGAGCACGGTGTCGCCACTCGGCATCGGCGGCTTTGCCGCCGCCCGCGCCTTGTCGTCGCGCAACGATAGCCCGCAAACCGCGTCGCGGCCCTGGGACCGGGACCGCGATGGTTTTGTGCTGGGTGAGGGCGCCGGCGTGCTGGTGCTTGAAGAGTACGAACACGCCAAGAAGCGCGGCGCCAAGATGTATGCCGAGCTGGCCGGTTTTGGCATGGGCGCTGATGCCCACCACATGACCGCGCCCAATGTCGATGGCCCCCGGCGGTCCATGCAGGCGGCGCTGCGCAGTGCCGGCGTCAACCCGGCGGATGTGCAGTACCTCAACGCCCACGGCACGTCCACGCCGCTGGGTGACCTGAACGAGACCAATGCCATCAAGCTGGCGTTCGCCGACCATGCCCGGCGGCTGGTGGTCAATTCCACCAAGTCGATGACCGGCCATTTGCTGGGCGGCGCGGGCGGCATCGAGTCGCTCTTCACGGCCTTGGCGCTCTATCACCAGGTCTCGCCGCCGACCATCAACATCTTCAACCAGGACCCGGCGTGCGACCTGGACTACTGCGCCAACACCGCGCGGGATATGAAGATCGATGTGGCGGTGAAAAACAACTTCGGCTTCGGTGGCACCAACGGCACGCTGGTTCTGCGCCGGGTGTAGCCCTGCAAGCCCAAGGCGATGCGTGCAGCGCCGGCCGTCACGGCCTCGTTGGATGGCTGCTGGCCTGAGCGTGTGCTGATCGCGCTGCTGTATGCGCTCACCGGCGCGGCGCTGGCGGCTTGGGCTTCAGCGCAAGGGCAATTTGCCGGCAGGGACGCGATGGCCGTTGTACCCGCCTTGGCGGCTGCCGGCGCGCTGCTCTCAGGCCTGCTGGGTGCAGGCCTGGCGCGCCACTTGCTGCCGGGTGATGCCGCCGAGTTGGGCTGGGACGGCGCGACCTGGTCACTGCGGCGTCAGCAGGTGCAAGGCGGCGCGGCCGACAGATGCCCGCTGCTGGCGCTGGCGGTGATGATCGACCTGGGCGCCTGGCTGCTGTTGCAGGCGCGCGAGGGCGGTGCCGCCAGGGGTGCGACCTGGCTGGTGCTGCGCCAGCGCCAGGTCGGCGCATCCTGGCATTTGCTGCGGGTGGCATTGCAGGCCCATGCAGGGTCGGCCCAGGCCTCAGCCAAGCCGGGTGGCCCCGCATGACGGTGGACGACGCTGATCGGTTGCTGGTGCAGCGGGCCCAGCAGGGCGACAACCGCGCCTTCGAGATGCTGGTGATCAAATACCAGCGCCGCATTGAGCGCCTGATCGCGCGCATGGTGCGCGATGTCGACCTGGTGCAAGACATCGCCCAGGAGAGCTTCATCCGCGCCTACCGGGCCCTGCCGCAGTTCCGTGGCGACAGCGCCTTCTACACCTGGCTCTACCGCATCGCTGTCAACACCGCCAAGAAGGCACTGGGCGATCTCAAGCGCGATCCGCTGGTGACCGAGTCCGCGCTGGCCGGTGCCAACGACGACGACGATGAAACTTACCGTGGTGAGCGCGAACTAAGCGACGGGGCCACCCCCGAGTCCTTGCTGGCCAGCAAGGAGATTGCCGAGACGGTGAACGCTGCCATCGAAGCCTTGTCCGAGGATTTGCGACAGGCCATCACCTTGCGCGAGATCGAAGGCCTCAGCTATGAAGAAATCGCGGATGTGATGAACTGCCCGATAGGCACCGTGCGTTCGCGCATCTTCCGTGCGCGCGAGGCGATTGCCACCCGCCTGCGCCCCTTGCTCGACACCCGTGATGGCCGGCGTTGGTAGCCGCGCAGGCTTGGCGCCGGCATGCACCCAGTAGTGGATCGAATGGACACCATGTTGAATGACACAGATTCAAAAGGCCCCACTCGGCAGGCCTTGTCGGTGCTGATGGACAGCGAGCTGGCGCCTGATCAACTGCCCGGTGTGGTGGCAGGCTGGCAACAAGACCCTGAGCAGCGCGCCACCTGGCATTGCTACCACCTGATCGGCGACGTGTTGCGCTCGCAAGATCTGGCCCGGCCGGCCCAGCGCGATGAGGCCTTGCTGCGGTCCTTGCGCATCCGTCTGGCCGGTGAGCCGGCGCCGCTGGCGCCACGCGCGCTGCCCGATCTGCCCATGGCTGCAGCGGGGCCGCAGCGTCGCGTCGCCTCGCCCCGCCTGGTCGCCTCGGCCGCCATGGTGGCGGGTTTTGTGGTGGTGGCTGGCCTGATGGTGGTGCTGCGCAGCGGCGCGCCAGCGGCGGCCGACCCTGGACAACTGGCCCAGGCCACGGCGCCGCAGGCCGGCGCGCTGGCCCTGCAGGTGAGCCACGCCCAGGCCGGCGCGCTGGTGCGCAATGCCGGGCTGGACCGCTACCTGGAGGCCCACCGCAAGTTGGGCAACAGCGTGGCAGCGGCCGGCGCTGCTGAGCAGCGCGTGCCCATCGTCTACGAGTCCAAGTGACGATGCAAACCGGCCAGGCCCGGTCCACCCCGGGCGCAGCGGTGGTGGTGTGCGCTCAGGCATGGCGCAGGCAGCGGCGCAGCCTGGGCAGCCGATCGGCGGCCCGTTACCTGCAGCCCGTGGCTGCCTGGCGGCGGGCCTGGGTCGGCTTGGGCCTGGCCTGTGCCGCAGGCCTGGCGCTGGCGCAAGGCGCGGGGCCTGCGGGCCACTGGCTGGGCCGGGTTCAACTGGCGTCTTCAGTCACCAGCTACCAGGGCACCTTGATGGTCAGCACCAGCGGCGTGGTGTCGAGCTCGCGGGTGCTGCATGTCTGTGACGGCCGCCAGCGCTACGAGCGCGTCGAGTCCCTGGACGGCAAGGCCCGTGTGCAATTGCGCCACAACGATCAATTGCTCACGCTCTGGCCGACCAGCAAGCAAGCCCGCAGCGAATCCCGCGATCCGGTGGCCGAGTTCCCCTCGCTGTCGGTGCTGGCCGGCCCACTGGCGCTGGAGAACTACGAGCCCGCCAGCCTGGTGCGAGACCGTATCGCCGGCCACGAGGCCGATGTGCTGATGCTCAAACCGCGCGACAAGTTGCGCTATGCCCAACGCCTGTGGGCCGACCGCGAAACTGGCTTGCTGCTGCGCAACGATGTGATCGGACCGGGCGGCGAGGTGCTGGAGTCGTCCGCCTTTACCGAGGTGCAGATTGGCGGCAGGCTGTCGGCCGAGCCGGTGCTGGGGCCGATGAAACGCATCGACGGCTACAAGCTGGTGCGTGCAACGTCGGAACGCGCGCAGATCGAGGCCGAGGGCTGGGTGCTGGGCCGGCAGGTGCCGGGCTTCCAACTGGTGAGTTGCAGCAAACGCCCCTTGGCCGATGGCGACCCGGCGGTCGCGCCGGTGCAGGTGCTGCAGTCGGTGTTCTCTGATGGCCTGGCCCATGTCTCGGTGTTCATTGAGCCCTTCGACCCCGTGCGCCACCAGCAGGCCCTGGGCACCAGCCTGGGGGCCAACCACACCGTCAGCAGCCGCCAGGGCGATTGGTGGTTCACGGTGGTGGGTGAGGTGCCGATGGCCACCGCGCAGCAGTTCTCGGGCTTGTTTGAGCGGCGGCGCTGAGCGCTGGCTGACCTGTCCATTTCTCGCCAGGGTGCCCGCAGGCCCTGGCCCTTTGCCCTATTGCAGGAAGGTGAATCGATGTCGGATTTGAGCCTCGAAGTCTTCAACCCGGTGCGTGCCAGCCGGCGTCTGGCCTGGCGTGCGGCCGTCGTGCTCGCGCTGGCCGGCAGCCTGATGCCCGGGGCCGGTGCCGCCCAAGGGCGCGGTGAATTGCCTGACTTCACCGAGCTGGTCGAGAAGGTTGGCCCGTCGGTGGTCAACATCCGCACGATGGAGCGGACCGGGCGCGGCGCCGCACCGGGTGGCTCGGGGGTCGATCCCAGCATGGAAGAATTTTTCCGCCGCTTTGGCATCCCCTTGCCGGGTGGTCGCGGCGCGCCCCGGGGCGGCGATGAAGAGCCCCAGCAGCGCGGCGTGGGCTCGGGCTTCATCCTCAGCGCCGATGGCTATGTGATGACCAATGCCCATGTGGTGGACGGCGCCGATGAGTTGCTGGTCACGCTGACCGACAAGCGAGAGTTCAAGGCCAAGGTGATCGGCCTGGACAAGCGCAGCGATGTGGCGGTGGTCAAGATCGAAGCCACCGGCCTGCCGGCGGTCAAGCTCGGCGATGTCAACCGCCTGAAGGTGGGCGAATGGGTGATGGCCATCGGCTCGCCCTTCGGGCGGGAAAACAGCGTCACCGCCGGCATCGTCAGTGCCAAGGGCCGCGATACCGGTGACTACCTGCCCTTCATCCAGACCGATGTGGCCATCAACCCCGGCAACTCGGGCGGCCCGCTCATCAACATGCGTGGCGAGGTGGTGGGCATCAACTCGCAGATCTACAGCCGCTCGGGCGGCTTCATGGGCATCTCGTTTGCGATCCCCATCGACGAGGCCAGCCGGGTGGCCGACCAGTTGCGCAGCGGCGGCCGGGTGATCCGCGGCCGCATCGGCGTGACGATTGCACCGGTCACCAAAGAGGTGGCCGAGTCGATCGGACTGGGCAAGCCGGCGGGTGCGCTGGTGCGCGGTGCCGAGAGCGGCGGCCCGGCCGACAAGGCCGGCATCGAGGCCGGCGACATCATCACCAAGGTCGATGGCCGTGTGATCGAAAAGTCGGGTGACCTGCCGCGCCTGGTGGGCGCCACCAAGCCTGGCAGCAAGACCGTGCTGCAGGTGTTTCGGCGCGGCAGCTACCGCGACATCGCGGTGACGGTGGCTGAGTTCGAAGCCGATGTGCCCACCAAAGTGGCGCAGTCCGAGCCCAACGCGCCGCCCGGCAGCAAGACCGCACTCGGCTTGACCGTCAGTGAGCTGAGCGAGGCTGCGCGGCGCGAGCTCAAGCTGCGCGGCGGCGTGCGGGTGGATGCGGTGGACGGTGCGGCGGGCCGGGCTGGCCTGCGCGACGGCGACGTGATCCTGGCGCTGGACAACATCGAGATCCACGATCTCAAGCAATTCATGGTGGTCGCGGCCAAGGCTGAGAAAGCACGCGCGGTGAGCGTGATGGTGCGGCGCGGCGAGTGGGTCAATTACCTGGTGATCCGGCCAGGACGATGAGCCCTGCAAGCCCGGGCTGCCGGCTGCCGGCAGCTCTGGGCAACCGAGTAAGGCCACGGGTCTTTCCGCATCGCGGGATGTCGGCGCCGCAGCCTGTCTGCGCTATGCACCTGGTAGGTGCATCCCAGGCCTTGGCGCTGCACCGGGATTGGGTGCACGCTCGCGTCTTCGGCGGCATTGCCCGGTGATTGATGGGGTGCTTGGTTAGAATCGGGGCCTGCCAGCCCTGATTTATAGCCATTGCTGCAATGCAGCAGGCTTGCATTGGCAGTCGGTCCGGCACGCTGCCAAGCTGTGGATAAACTGTTGATATGTTTTGCATGTTGGCACCTGGCAACGGCCGGAAATCAAGCAATGGCGCGGTTTCCGGCCGGATGGATTTGGCTACAATGGAAGCCCAACAAGCAGTTGCCAAACATTTGTTGGAAGGCGCGTCTCCTCTTGGACGTGCCTTTTTTTTATGGCCTGCGCGCCGCCTATCGGCAGGCGCTGCCGCCGTCTACAAAGTGTCGCGCGGCGGCCCCGCCTGAGCCTCGGGCCGCATGCTGACCCGGCACCTTACCCCCCATGCAACACATCCGAAACTTCTCGATCATTGCCCACATCGACCATGGCAAGTCGACCCTGGCTGACCGCCTGATCCATCGCTGCGGTGGCCTGTCGGACCGCGAGATGGCATCGCAAGTGCTGGACTCGATGGACATCGAGCGCGAACGCGGCATCACCATCAAGGCCCAGACCGCGGCGCTGCAATACACCGCCCAAGATGGCCAGGTCTACAACCTGAACCTGATCGACACCCCCGGCCATGTCGACTTCAGCTACGAGGTGAGCCGCTCGCTGTCGGCCTGCGAGGGCGCCCTGCTGGTGGTCGATGCCAGCCAGGGCGTCGAGGCCCAAACCGTGGCCAATTGCTACACCGCGCTGGATCTGGGCGTGCTGGTGGTGCCGGTGCTCAACAAGATGGACCTGCCCAACGCCGACCCGGACAACGCCCGTGCCGAGATTGAGGACGTGATCGGCATCGACGCCGATGACGCCATTCCCTGCTCGGCCAAAACCGGCATGGGCATCGACGAGATCCTGGAGGCGGTGATCCACCGCATGCCACCGCCCAAGGGCGATGCCGACGGCCCGCCGCGGGCGATGATCGTCGACAGCTGGTTCGACAACTACGTGGGCGTGGTGATGCTGGTGCGGGTGGTGGACGGCGTGCTTAAGAAAGGCGACCGCATCCGCCTGATGGCCAGCAACACCGTCTACCCGCTGGAGCAACTGGGGGTGTTCACGCCCAAGAGCGAATCGCGCGAGGTGCTCAAGGCCGGTGAGGTGGGCTTTTTGATCGCCGGCATCAAAGAGCTGCAGGCCGCCAAGGTGGGTGACACCGTCACGTTGGAGAAAAAGCTGCCCAACAACGCCGGCCCGGCCACCGAGGCGCTGCCCGGCTTCAAGGAGATCCAGCCCCAGGTGTTTGCCGGCCTCTATCCCACCGAGGCCAGTGAGTACGACCAGCTGCGTGACGCGCTGGAAAAACTCAAGTTGAACGACAGCTCGCTGCGCTATGAGCCCGAGGTGTCGCAGGCGCTGGGCTTTGGCTTCCGCTGCGGCTTTTTGGGCCTGCTGCACATGGAGATCGTGCAAGAGCGGCTGGAGCGTGAGTTTGATCAAGACCTGATCACCACCGCGCCCAGCGTGGTCTACCAGGTCGAATTGAACGACGGTGAGGTGATGCTGGTCGAGAACCCCAGCAAGATGCCCGACCTGGGCCGCATCAAGGAGATCCGCGAGCCGATCGTCACGGTGCATTTGTACATGCCGCAAGACTATGTCGGCCCGGTGATGACGTTGGCCAATTTGAAGCGCGGGGTGCAGCTCAACATGGCCTACCACGGTCGTCAGGTGATGCTGACCTACGAGATGCCGCTGGCCGAGATCGTTCTCGACTTCTTCGACAAGCTCAAGAGCGTGTCGCGGGGCTATGCCTCGATGGACTATGAGTTCAAGGAGTACCGCGCGTCCGATGTCGTCAAGGTCGACCTGCTGATCAACGGCGACCGCATCGACGCGCTGTCGATCATCGTGCACCGGGCGCAAAGCGTGTACCGCGGCCGCGCGGTGGCGGCCAAGATGCGTGAGCAGATCCCGCGCCAGATGTTCGACGTGGCGATCCAGGCGGCGATCGGCGCGAACATCATCTCGCGCGAGAGCATCAAAGCCCTGCGCAAGAACGTGCTGGCAAAATGTTATGGCGGCGATATATCGCGCAAGAAAAAGCTGCTGGAGAAACAAAAGGCCGGCAAGAAGCGCATGAAGCAGATCGGGTCTGTGGAAGTGCCTCAAGAGGCTTTCCTGGCCATCCTCCGCGTTGACGACTGACCCACACCCCCAAGCCAACCCATGATGAGTGTTCTTACCGCCGCGCTGTACGCGGGCTTGCTGGTTTACGGCGCCGGCTGGTGGCTGGGCTACTGGATCGGCAACTTCTCGCTGCTGCTGTTTGTGCTGACGCTGGTGACTTGTGCCTACTGGCTGGCCGAGCGGTACCGGTTTGCGCCGGCCCGAGCGGCTGCCGCCGAGACCTTGACCACACAGGATGCCCAGCGCCGCACCGAGCTTGGCAAGATGGGCATCAGCCGGGTCGATGGCGACGTGGCTGCGGCCCGTGAGTCGCTGCTGATGCAGCCCTGGTGGCTGGACTGGACAGCCGGGCTGTTCCCGGTGATCCTGGCGGTGTTTCTGCTGCGCTCGTTTTTGTTCGAACCCTTCAAGATCCCCTCGGGATCGATGATCCCCACCTTGCTGGTCGGCGATCTGATCCTGGTCAACAAGTTTCAGTACGGCATCCGCATGCCCGTGACCGGTACCAAGTTGATCGCCAACAAGAGCCCTCAGCGCGGCGATGTGATGGTTTTTCGCTACCCCGTTGACCCGCGTATCGACTACATCAAACGGGTGGTCGGCGTGCCTGGCGACGAGGTGAGCTACACCAACCAGTCGCTCAGTGTCAACGGCCAGGTGGTGCCGGTGAAGTCGCTGGGTGATTTCTACGACGAGTACAGCCTGCGTTATGCGCCCCAGTTTTCCGAACAGCTGGGCGCTGTGTCGCACAACATCCTGGTTGAGCCCAAGCGGGCGTCGATCTACCGGCCGATGGACAGTTTTGTCAATTTCCGTGACAACTGCCGCTACACCGCCGAAGGCGTGACGTGCAAAGTGCCCGCCGGCCACTATTTTATGATGGGCGACAACCGCGACAATTCGCAGGATTCCCGCTATTGGGGCTTCGTGCCGGACGAAAATATCGTCGGCCGTGCTTTCATGGTGTGGATGAACTTCAGCAACCTGCGCCGCATCGGCACTTTCGACTGATCGCGCACCATCCGGTCACCATGCAGACCTACCGTCAGCCCCTGGCAGCACAACGCGGCATCACCCTCATCGGGCTGCTGACCTGGACCATCTTCATCGGCTTCGGGGGCTACCTGCTGGTGCGGGTGTTGCCCACCATCAGTGAGGCCTACACCGTGCAGGCCGTGGTGGACAGGCTGGCCGCGGCACCCGCCACCACGGTGCCCGAGATCCGCCGCGCCTTTGAACGCCAGCGCACCATTGATTCGACCATCACCTCGGTCACCGGCGCCGACCTCGACATCACCAAAGAAAACGACCGGGTGGTCATCGGTTACGCCTACGAGAAGGAAATCCCCCTTTTCGGCCCGACTTTTCTGTTGATCAAGTACGCTGGGCGTTCAAAGTGAGCCTGCGGGCAGCGGCGCTGCCAGCGGCCGGTCTGCTGCGGCTCTAGCCCCATGGACAACCGCCCTGACGCCCCCCAAGACCCCCGGCACGACGCCCGAACCGATCAGCGACTGGATACCCGCGTGACCGCGCTGCAAACCCGTCTGGGACACCGGTTTGCCGACCCTCGGCTGTTGCAGCGTGCCTTGACCCACCGCAGCTTTGGTGCCGATCACAACGAGCGGCTGGAGTTCCTGGGCGATGCAGTGCTCAACCTGGCGGTGTCGAGCCTGCTGTATGACCGGTTTTCCGGCGCGGACGAGGGCGATCTCACCCGCGTGCGCGCCCACCTGGTGCGTGAGGACAGCCTGCACCGCGCCGGGCTGGGGCTGGGCCTGCCTGAGGTGCTGCGCCTGTCCGACGGCGAAGCCCGGGGCGGCGGCGCGCTGCGGCCTTCGATCCTGGCTGATGCGGTAGAGGCGCTGATCGGTGCCACCTACCTCGACGGTGGGTTTGATGCCGCATCCGGCCTGGTGCGTCAGCTGTTTGGAGAGCTGATCGACAGCACCGAGGCCGACAGCTGGAGCAAGGACGCCAAGACCGAGTTGCAAGAGTGGCTGCAAGCGCGCAAGCTGTCCGTGCCGGTCTACCGCATTGCCGCCACCCGGGGTCAGGCGCATGCCCAGACCTTCGAGGTGGAATGCGCCGTCGCGCAGCTGGGCCTGACCGAGCTGGGTGAGGGCCGGTCCCGGCGCAGCGCCGAGCAAGAGGCAGCGCGCCGCATGTTGGGCAAGCTCAAGGCCAGCGACAGGCCCGGCGGGCCGTTGCGGGCCTGAACCGTCCGCCTGAACTGCCCAGAGCACCGCCAAGATTGCAGGTGACGCCACCTCACCGGCCCACAAGGCCGCCAACCCGAGTTGCACCATGACCCCCCAAGACACCCCCGTCGCCGACCTGCCGCCCGACGTCAATGCAGCGCTGGCCCTGGCCGCCAACGGCCAACGCTGCGGCACCATCGCCATCGTCGGCCGGCCCAACGTCGGCAAGTCGACCCTGCTCAACGCACTGGTCGGGCAGAAGATCAGCATCACCTCGCGCAAGGCCCAGACCACCCGGCACCGCATCACCGGCATCCGCACGCTGGGCACCACCCAATTTGTGTTTGTCGACACGCCGGGTTTTCAGACCAAGCAGATCCGCGGTCGCACCGCGCTGAACCGCAACCTCAACCGCACCGTCACCGCCGCCCTGGGTGATGTGGACGTGGTGGTGTTCATGGTCGAGGCCGGCCGCTTCGGCCCGGATGACGCCAAGGTGCTGGCGCTGATGCCGACCGACAAGCCGGTGTTCCTGGTGGCCAACAAGCTCGATGTGGTGACCCGTCGCACCGACATCCTGCCCTGGCTCAAGGGCATGATGGACAAGCACCCATTCACCGAATACGTGCCGATGTCGTCCACCAAGCCGAGTGATGTCGAGCGCCTGTTCAAGATCGTCGAGCCCTACCTGCCCGAGCAGCCCTGGATCTATGAAGAAGACGCGCTCACCGACCGCAGCGACAAGTTCATGGCGTCCGAGCTGATCCGTGAAAAGCTGTTCCGGCTGACCGGCGACGAACTGCCCTACAGCGCCACCGTGATCATCGACAAGTACGAAGAAGAAGGCAATTTGCGCCGCATTGCCGCCACCATCGTGGTCGAGCGTGACGCCCACAAGGGCATGGTGATTGGCGAGGGCGGCGACCTGCTCAAGCGCATTGGCAGCGAAACCCGGGTCGAGCTCGAGAAGATGACCGGCAGCACGGTGTTTCTGGAACTGTGGGTCAAGGTGCGCTCGGGCTGGGCCGACAGCGAGGAGCATTTGCGGTCCTACGGCTACGAGTGAGCCTTGGCCACCGGCAAATCCACACCGCAAGCAGCCTTTGTGCTGCACCAGTGGGCCTGGAGCGAGACCAGCCTGATCCTGGACCTGTTTACCCGCGAGCACGGCCGCATCGCGGTGGTGGCCAAGGGCGCCAAGCGGCCCTATTCGCAGTTGCGGCCGGTGTTGATGCCGTTTCAGCGGCTGCTGGTGCTGACAACCCGGCCCAAATCGGACGAGGGCGCCGACATCCTGACGTTGCGCTCGGCCGAATACGCCGGCGGCGGCGCCACGTTGCCACCCGCCTTGCTGTTTTTGGGCTTCTACCTCAATGAGCTGCTGCTCAAGCTGCTGGCGCGCGGCGACCCGCACGAGCGGCTGTTCGACGTTTACGCCGACACCCTGCTGGCGCTGACACACACCGGGGACGAATCGCCGCTGCGGGCGTTTGAGTTGCTGCTGCTGCGCGAGACCGGCGTGCTGCCCGACCTGGCGGTTTGCACTGCGACGCAAGCCAAGGTGCTGCCCGCACGCGCCTACCAGTTGCGGGCGGACGGCGGCTTGGGGTTGGCCACGGCGGCCGAGGCGGCACGCGCGCCCATGCTGTCCGGCGCCACCTGCCTGGCATTGCAAGCAGCGTTGCAACGCAACGATCTGGCCGCCTTGCGCAGCGCCGCCACAGCTGACCTGCCGGCGCTCAAGAGCCAGCTGCGCACGCTGCTTGTCTATCATCTCGGCTCGCCCACGCTGCGCACCCGGCAGATGATGCTCGACATACGCCGATTGCTCGATGCCGCGCCGGCTGCCCCCGCCATGCCGACGACCCTCGCCATTCTGTCCATCCCTGCCGTGCCGACGTCCCCCGCCGCCGCAGCCGAGTCTGCCGTTGCACCCGAACCCTCCGCCCTGACTGGTCCGCCATGAACCCGCTTGCTGCGCCTGAAGCCCATGCCCGCGCCCACCGCACCGCCCTGTCGGTCAACGTCAACAAGATCGCCTTGCTGCGCAATACCCGGCACCTGGGCATCCCGGACGTGGTGGCGCTGTCTGGCCTGGCGTTGCAGGCCGGCGCCCAGGGCATCACCGTGCACCCGCGGCCCGATGCCCGCCACATCCGCACCCAGGACGTGACTGAGCTGGCCGCGCTGATGGCCCATTGGCCCGAGGCCGAGTACAACATCGAGGGCAATCCACTGCAGAACCTGATGCAGATTCTGCGTGACCTGGCCGGCCTGGGCAGGGCGCCGCAACAGGCCACTTTTGTGCCGGACAGCGAGGACCAGTTCACCAGCGACCACGGTTGGCGCTTTCCCGAGGACGCCGATCGCCTGCGGCCCCTGATTGCCGAAGCGCAGGCGCTCGGCGTGCGCGTCAGCCTGTTCATGGACCCCACGCCTGCGCTGATGGCGCCGGCGCGTGCCTGCGGTGCCGACCGGGTTGAGCTCTACACCGAGGCCTATGCCAGCGCCTTTGGCACACCCGGCCAAGCGGCCGTGCTGGCGCGTTACACGGCAACAGCCGAGGCCGCGATGGCCGTGGGGCTGGAGATCAACGCCGGCCATGACCTGAACCGCGACAACCTGACGACCTTCCTGCGCGCTGTGCCGGGGGTGCTGGAGGTGTCGATCGGCCATGCGCTGATCGCCGACGCGCTGGCGCTGGGCATCAGCGAGACTGTGCGCGACTACCAGCGCTGCATCCAGGCGGCCTTTGGCGCATCCGCCGCGTCCGCCGCATCCGCCGCGGGCGAGGCGTCTGTGTCCGCAGCACCCACGGTCCGCCGATGATCCACGGCATCGGTACCGACATCTGCGACATCCGCCGCCTGCGGGCCACGCTGGCGCGCCGTGGTGACCGCTTTGCCGAAAAGGTGCTGGGCCCGGCCGAGTTGCAGGTTTTCTACGCCCGCCGCATCCGGTCCGACGTGCGCGGCGTGGCCTACCTGGCCAGCCGCTTCTCGGCCAAGGAGGCGTTTTCCAAGGCCATCGGCCTGGGCATGCGCATGCCGATGACCTGGCGCGCTTGCGAGATATTGAACCTGCCCAGCGGTGCGCCGGTGATCCGGCTCAACGGTGCGCTGGCCGACGGGTTTGGCGCCCAGCAGCTGTGTGCCCATGTCACCCTGACCGATGAATCCGACTTCGCCGCCTCCTTCGTGGTGGTGGAGAAAGCCCAACCTCAATGACCCGCACTCCCTCCCGCACCCCCACCCCCACCCCCACCGGCAGCTCCGCCCCCGGTCATGCGCCGGTGGTGCTCGATATCGCCGGCACCCGGCTGGACGCCCACGACCGCCGCCGCCTGCAGCATCCGCTGACCGGTGGCCTGATCCTGTTTGCCCGCAACTGGACCGACCGTGCCCAGCTCACCGCGCTGACCGCCGAGATCAAGGCGATCCGGCCCGATCTGCTGATCTGCGTCGACCACGAAGGTGGCCGGGTGCAGCGTTTCCGCACCGATGGCTTTACCCACCTGCCGCCGATGCAGGTGCTGGGCGAAGCCTGGATGCGCGACGCGATGGCCGCCACCAACGCCGCCACGGCAGCCGGCTATGTGCTGGGCGCCGAACTGCGCGCCTGCGGCGTGGACCTGAGCTTCACGCCGGTGCTGGACCTGGACCACGGCGGCAGCAGCGTGATCGGCGACCGGTCGTTCCACCGCGACGCGCGGGTCACCACGCTGCTGGCCAAGAGCCTGATGCACGGCCTGCTGCAGGCCGGCATGGCCAATTGCGGCAAGCATTTTCCGGGTCACGGGTTCGTCAAGGCCGACAGCCACCTGGCGCTGCCGGTAGACAAGCGCTCGCTCAAGGCCATCCTGGCGGACGACGCCAAGCCTTACGAATGGCTGTCTTCCAGCCTGGCCAGCGTGATGCCGGCGCATGTGGTCTACCCCAAGGTGGACGCCGCCCCGGCCGGGTTCTCTGAGCGCTGGTTGCGCCAGATCCTGCGCGGCGACCTGGGCGTTCAGGGCGCGATCTTCAGCGACGACCTCAGCATGGAGGGCGCCAAGTCCGCCGGCAGTACGCTGGACGCGGCGCTGGCCGCGTTGGGTGCGGGTTGCGACATGGTGCTGCTGTGCAACCAGTCGGTGGACGGCGGCGAGGCGGTGGATGCGTTGCTGGACGGCCTGCAGGCCGCCGGCCTGGACGGCCGCTGGCGCCCCGACGGTGACAGCGAAGCCCGCCGGCTGGCGCTGCTGCCGCTGACGCCGCCGCTGCCCTGGGACGAGCTGATGCACGAGCCGGCTTACCAGCACGCGCTGGAACGCCTGCCCTGAATGTGCGCGGCGGGTTTGCGGCAGTTGTGTGACGGTTGTGCGACGGTTGTGCGACGGTGGTGCGGCGGTTCTGCGGCGGCTGCCAGTCCCGGCGCGCCCGCCTGAAAACTGCCTACACCGGGCGACCGCTCAGCGCTGCGCCAATGCAAGCAATCTGCGGCCGGTTTGCATGTCAGGCGGGCCGCATTGCCTGCGCCTGATCGGCACGGGTCGGTGTCGCAAATATTTACACTTTTCTGGGTGGGAATTCTGAAGCCCTTGATCTGAAACAAGGTTTTCAGCGGGCACGAAAACTGCTAACCGTTAAGTGGGACAGATTTGCTGTGGGGTAGACCCCAGAGTTCAGTTGTCGCTCGGCTCCGCTCCTCAACCCACAGCCGAAGGATTTTCTTCATGAAAAAGCGCTTCATCAGCCTTGCCGCAGCACTCACGCTGGCGGCCCTGGCCACCCAGCCCGCTCACGCCGCCCTGGTCCTGGACCTCACCGGGGGCGGCACACCCACCGCCTGTGGCACTTGCGGTGCGGTAGGAGAAACGTTCGGCTGGTCGTTCACCGTGAACAACGCCATCACGATTGACGGCCTGGGCGTGTGGGACGCTAGATCGAATGGCATTGGCCCGTCGACGCAAGCGGGGGTGTGGACCAGCGCCGGCATGCTGTTGGCCAGCGCGACGGTGTCCAACGCCAGCACGGTCGTTGCTTCGGCCAGCAACCAGGGGTCCTGGCTGATGGAGACGATCGCCTCGATCACACTGCTGCCCGGCAACTACCTGCTGGGTGCGGTGATCTACACCAACGAGTCGTTGGCCCAGATCGGATCGGGCTTCACCAATATTTCCGACATCACCGTTGGCGGTGGCGTCCGCCAAGGCGCGGCCAACACCGGTTTTGCGGCCCCCTTGGCCAACTTTGGCACCACCATCTTCGGCCCCACGATGCGCGTTGCCGACAACGTTGTGCCCGAGCCGGCTGGTCTGGCGCTGGTGGGTCTCGGTCTGTTCGGCCTGGCTGCCTTCCGTCGCCGGTCAGTCTGAGCGCACAAGGGTTTCGGGGTGGCTACGCCATCCCGCCGCCCAATCACGGGGTCGCAGCTGCGAAGTTGCGACCCCGCTGCCGTTCAGGGCTCAGCCGCCGTAGCGCTGCTGCAGCCAGGCCAGTAAGGTGCGCAGGGTCTGCGCTTCGCCGCCAGCAGGGCGGCCGGGGCGGGAGGCGTCATTCCAGGCGTACAGGTCGATGTGCAGCCAGGGCAGCGCGGCCGGCACAAAGTCGGCCAAGAACAGCGCCGCGTTGATCGCCCCCGCCTGCGGCCCGCGCCCGGTGTTGACGATGTCGGCGATGTCGCTCTCGATGCCGGGGTGGTAGTCGCGCCACAGCGGCAAATGCCACAGCGGGTCGTGCAGATCCAGGCCCAGGTCCACCAGACCGCGGGCCATCCCGATGTCACGGCAAAACAGCGCCGGCAGCTGCCCGCCCAGCGCCACCCGGGCCGCGCCGGTCAGCGTGGCCAGGTCGATCAGCAAGTCGGGTCGGGACTCGGCGGCATAGGCCAGCGCGTCGCACAGGATCACCCGGCCCTCGGCGTCGGTGTTGCCGATCTCGATGTGCAGGCCGGCCCGGGTCTTGATCACGTCGCCCGGCCGGTAGGCATTGCCGGCGATGGCGTTTTCAACTGCCGGGATCAGCAGCGTCAGTTGCACGTCCAGCCCGGTGGCCATGACCAGCGTGGCCAGGCCCAGCGCGGTGGCGGCGCCGCCCATGTCTTTTTTCATCTGGCGCATGCCCTCGGGGCTTTTGATGTCGAGCCCGCCGGAGTCAAAACACACGCCTTTGCCCACCAGCGTCAAACGGGGTGATTTGGGCTTGCCCCAGGTCAGCTCGATCAGCCGGGGCGTCTGCACGGCCGCGCGACCCACCGCATGTATGGCCGGGAAGCCGGCCTTCAGCAGTGCGTCGCCCACTGTTTGTTTGAAGCTGGCGCCGTACACCTTGGCCACTTGCTGCACCGCAGCGGCCAATTCGGCGGGTCCCATGTGCTCGGCCGGGGTGTTGATCAGGTCGCGGGTGCCCGCAATCACCTGGGCCAGCAGCAGGCCGTGGCGGGCTGCGGCGCTGGGGGGCAACATCAGCTGCGCGGGCACACGGCTGGCGGCCTTGTAGCGGGTGAACTGGTGGCCGCCGAGATGCCAGGACAGGGCGGCAGCCTGCGCATCGGCAACCCAGCCCAGCCCGGCCGCGCCATCCAGTTGACCGACCGCCGGGCCGTCTGGCCGGATGTCGGCCAGGCGGTAGCGGCCGGGGGGCAACTGGCGCGGCAGCGCCGCCAGCGCCCAGGGATGGGCGGCACCGCGCACCCCTGCCCAGACCGATTGCAAACGGCCGTCGGCGTCAGGCAGCAACACATGGCTGTCGGGTGCGCCCTCGAAACCCACGGTGGCCAGCCACTGGCGCGTTGCGGCGGGCAGCGCGCTGGCGTGCCCGGCAAAGCCCGCGCGGTCGGTCAGGTGGATGGGAATACAGGCAGCGCTGGGTTTCTTGAGCAGGACGGTCATGGCGGGTGGGTGGCTGGGGGGCGGTGGGGCGTGGCGAGGCGTGGCGTGGCGTGGCGTGGCGAGGCGAGGCAAGAACGCGAGGATATTGTGCGGGGCGGTGGGCCGTCAGGCCTGATCACAGCGGCGCGCAAAAAAGCCGCCGCGGCCATTGCGGGCCGGGCGGCTTGCAGACCGCGCTCAGGCGGTCTGGACAGGCGGTTTGACGCTCAGGGCTGCGGCGTGGCGGACCCGGCGGCACTGGCAGTCTCGAACGGCAGTTTCAGCTGGGACAAGTCTTTCTTGGTCTCGACCAGCACAAGCGGGCCGGTATCGCTGGCTACCACCGGTTTGCGCTCGCGCAGCACCCGGATCGGCGCCGGCTCGGCGGCCATCGCGGCCTGGGCTGCTGCAATCTTTTCGCGGTCTGAATTGACCCACTGCAGGCCCGAGCTTTCGGCCACCTGATGCAGGTCACCGAGCGGCAGGACAAAAGCCTTGACCACCGGTGCGGTCTCGGCCGGTACCGGCGCGGCTGCGACCGGTGCCGGCGCGGTTGCGACAGGTGCGGCGGCCGGGCGGGTTGCGACCTCGACCGGTGCCTTTGCTGCCCGTTCGGCCGCGACCGGCGCCGCGGCGACCACCGCATCAACGGCTGCAGGTGCAGCGTCCAGCGTCGCGGCCGTGCCAATGGCGTCGGCGTCGGCGTTGGTGTCAGTGATGGTGTCAACGTTAGCGTCAGCGTTCGTGTCAGCGATGGTGTCGATCGCTGGTGTGGCGGGTGCCTCATCGCGGCGCGCCCGGTCACGGCCACGGCCGCGGCGGCGACCACCGTCACGGTCGGTGGGGTCGGCGCCGGGGGCTTCGACAGCGGCGCCGGCTGACGTCGACTCGCTGGCGCGGGTCGCAGGCGTTTCGGTGCTTGGGGCGACCCCTTCGGCCTGGCCGTCACTGCCGGCTTCGGCGCCGTTGTCGTCGCGGCTGCCACGGCCACCCCGGCGGCGGCGGCGGCGGCGTTGCTCCTCACCGGCAGCGTCCAGGCTGTCCGGACTGGCGCTCGGGCCGGCTTGCGGATCGACGGCGCTGCCGCCCTCGGCCAGCAGCGGTGCGGCCGTGGCGTCGCTCAGGTCCTGCGGCCGTGGCTCACGCTCGGGCCGCGGTGCGCGGCGCGGGGTCTCGGTGGCCGCGGCTTCGCCCAGCGGGCGGCTGTCGGCGTCGGCCGGACGGTCGTTGCGGCGACCGTCACGCGGCGGGCGGTCGCCTCGACCTTCGCCGCGGTTGTCGGCCCGACCCTCGGGACGGCCCTCGGGACGGGCTTCACCCCGCACCTCGGCGCGGGCTTCGGCCCGGCCTTCGCCACGTGGTCCACGGTCGGGCCTGTCGCCCCGGTTTTCACCGGGCTTGCCGTCCCGGCCACGGCCTCCGCGTTCACCCCGGCCGCCGCGTTCGCCGCCACGTTCGCCGCGGCGCGAGTCAGCGCCGCGGGATTCGCGCTTTTCAGCGACGGGCACTGCCGCCGCGGGCGCTGCCGGTGCAATCACGGCTGCGCTGGCAGGCGCCGCGGCTGCCGGTGCAGCGTCGGGTGCGGGCGCGCCAAACAGCTTCTTGACCCAGCCAAAAAAGCCGTTGCCCGCTGCTGCTGCCGGGGCGCTGCCGACCCAACTGGGTGCCACCGGCGCGGTGCTGGCCGCGGCCACGGGCGCGGTCGCTGCGGTCGGTGTGGCGACGGCCGCCGGACGCGGTGCGACCTCGGTGGTCTTGGGCACTGCCGCTGGCGCCGGCTGGTCAGGCAACACGCCCTTGATGACCGCCTCTTGCTTGGGCTTGGCCCGTTCTTCAGACGTGCGGCGCCGGCTGATCGCCACCTCGTCCTCGGGCTCCTCGATCATGGTGTAGCTGGCTTGCAGGTTTTCCAGCCTCGGGTCGTCGTGGCGCAGGCGCTCGAGCTTGTAGTTGGGTGTTTCCAGGTGCTTGTTGGGCACCAGCAACACGGTGCAGCGTTGCTTGAGCTCGATCTTGGTGATCTCGGTGCGCTTCTCGTTCAGCAGGAAGCTCACCACCTCCACCGGCACTTGCACGTGCACGGCGGCGGTGTTGTCCTTGAGCGTCTCCTCCTGGATGATGCGCAGGATCTGCAGCGCGCTCGACTCGGTGTCGCGGATGTGGCCGGTGCCGTTGCAGCGCGGGCAGGTGATGTGGTTGCCTTCGCTCAAGGCGGGACGCAGGCGCTGGCGGCTGAGTTCAAGCAAACCGAACTTGCTGATCGACGAAAACTGCACCCGGGCCCGGTCTTGGCGCATCGCGTCACGCAGGCGCTGCTCCACCTCGCGGCGGTTTTTGCTCTCCTCCATGTCGATGAAGTCGA
>JANMXG010000068.1:0-9742 GCA_031394235.1 Betaproteobacteria bacterium | reverse complement strand
CGCGACAGCCACGACCAGCGGGTGCTGGCGACCGACCTGCAGGTCAGCCCCGACGCATCGGTGCGCCTGGTCCAGGACCCGCAGTCGAACTCGGTGGCGCTGGTGCAGCCCTTGCAGGCCTCGGCCACGCTGGAGATCGCCTGCAGCTTCACCATCGAGCAGGTAGACACCCCCGACCTGCACATTCCGGTGGCGCCGTCGGCCCTGCTGCTGCCGGTGGCCTACGCGGTGGACGAGCGGTTTGACCTCGAACCCTGCCTGCGGCCGCACCACGACGATCCGCAGGACGTGCTGGGTGCCTGGGCCCGGCAGTTCATCCGCACCGATGGCCCCACGGCCACGCGCGACCTGCTGGACCAGATGAGCCAGCACATCGGTGCCTCGCTGCGCTACCAGGTGCGCCATGAAGAAGGCACCCAGCCGCCGCTGCAGACGCTGGCGCTCGGGTCGGGCACTTGCCGCGACTTTGCGCTGCTGATGATCGAGGCGGTGCGCCGGCTGGGTCTGGCGGCGAGGTTTGTCTCGGGCTACCTGTACGACCCCGCGCTGGACGCGGGCGCTGGTGCGCAGGGCGTGGCCGGGTCCACCCACGCCTGGCTGCAGGTTTACCTGCCCGGCCCGGGCTGGGTGTCGTTCGACCCGACCAACCAGGCCCAGGGCGGTACCCGGCTGATCCGCGTCGCGGTGGCGCGCCACCCGGCCCAGGCCACACCGGTTGCGGGCAGCTGGTTCGGGACCAACGGTGCCTACCTGGGCATGGACGTCGATGTGCAGGTGCGGCGCCAGGCGCCGCCAGGGGTACCGGCGGATCTGCCACCGGCAGACAGCGGGACAGCCGCCGCCGCGCTGCCCGACCTGGCCGGCCTGCCCGCAAATTAGCCGGGCGCGTCGCCAGCGCCGTCGAACCGGCTGACCCTGCCGACCGGGCCAGGTGCGGCGCTGCCGTCGCGCCCCGCCACCCGCCACCATGCCGGCAGCAGCCGCAGCACCTCGGGCCGGGCAAAGCGGTCGTCGATCAGGTGCACGCTGCCCTGGTCGCCCGGCCCGCGGATCACCCGCCCGGCGGCCTGCACCACCTTGCGGATGCCCGGGTACAGGTAGGCATAGTCGTGGCCAGCACCAAACTCGGCCTGCAAGCGGTGCCGCAGCGCCTCGTTCACCGGGTTGAGCTGTGGCAGGCCCAGCGTGGCAATGAACGCACCGATCAGCCGGCTGCCGGCCAGGTCGATGCCTTCGGCAAAACTGCCGCCCAGCACGGCAAAGCCGATGCCCTGACCGCCGGTGGCAAAACGCGCCAGGAAGGCGTCGCGGTCCGCCGGCGCCAGGCGCGGCTGCTGGCGCCAGGCGGGCACGCCGGGATGGCGCGCCGAGAAGGTGTCGGCCGCCTGTTGCAAATAGGCAAAGCTGCTGAAAAACGCCAGGTAGTTGCCCGGCTGGGCGGCAAACTGCGCCGCCACCAGATCGGCGATGGGGGCCAGCGAGCGGCCGCGGTCGGCAAAGCGGGTGGACACACCGCGCACGATGTGCACCGCCAACTGCTCGGGCCGGAACGGTGCGGCCACGTCCACAAAGGCGCAATCGGCGGGCAGGCCCAGGGTGTCGGCATAAAAGACCCGGGGTGTCAGCGTGGCCGAAAACAGCACGCTGCAGTGCGCCGCCGCCAGCCGGGGTTTGAGAAACGGCGCCGGCACCACGTTGCGCAGGCACAGCGTGGCCAGCCCTGCTGCCCGTGGCGTACGCCCCGACGCTGCGGCGGCCGGCTGTGGACCGTTGGCCGACGCCAGGGTGAGGTCGAACATCGAGTGCGTGCCGAAGCTCTCGATCCGCCGGCTGAACTGCAGCAGGTCGAAATAGCCCTGCAGCAGCGCGCTGTCGGCGATGGTGGCGGTGGTGAAGGGGGCCTCGGTGGGCGGTACGGCCAGGTGGTCGGCGAGCGCGGCCACGGCGTCTTGCAGCGCGGCGACCAGCGGCGCCGGCAGGTCGGCCAGCACCCGGTACGGCGTGGCTTGGCCGGCTGACAGGGCCCGCCAGCGGCGCTGCAAACGGTCCAGCGGCTTTTTCAGCGCCGGTGGCGCCGCCCGGCGCAGTGCCTGAAAGCGCAGCGGCGCCAGCGTGGCGCTGTACATGGCCCGCGCCCGGTCGACCAGGTTGTGCGCCTCGTCCACCAGCACCGCCACACGCCAGCCCAGCGCGGCGGTCAAGGCATGCAGCAGCGCGCTGGGGTCGAAGTAGTGGTTGTAGTCACCCACCACCACGTCGCACCAGCGCACCAGCTCCTGGCCCAGGTAGTACGGGCAGACCTGGTGGTCCAGCGCCACGGCGCGCAGGCTGTCGCGGGTCAGCGCCGACCCGGCCGCGCGGGCCACCGCTGCCGCCCGGGCGGCCGGCAGGCGGTCGTAAAAGCCGCGTGCCAGCGGGCAGGACGCGCCGTGGCACTGCCGGTCGGGATGCTCACAGGCGGCCTCGCGCGATGCCAGGTCCAGCACCCGAAGCGGCAAGCCCGGTGCGCTGTGCTGGATCGTCGCCAGCGCGGCCAGCGCCAGCGACCGGCCCGAGACCTTGGCCGTGAGGAAAAACACCTTGTCGATGGCCTGCCCCGGACAGGCCTTGAGCAGCGGAAACAGCGTGCCCACGGTCTTGCCGATGCCCGTTGGCGCCTGCGCCGCCAGGCAGCGGCCGGCGCGTGCGGCCTTGAACACCGCCTCGGCCAGGCTGCGCTGGCCGGTGCGGAAGTCCGCATGCGGAAAACCCAGCGCCAGCAGGCCGGCATCGCGCTGGTGGCGGTGCGCCGCCTCGGCGTCGGCCCAGTCGATGTAGCGGTTGCACAGCGCCTCAAAATACCGCTGCAGCTCGCCAGCGTCGCAAACCTGTGTCAGCGGCGGCGCCAGCAGGTTGCGGCCGATGTCGAAGTAGACCAGCGCCAGCGTCAACGTCGGCAGGCCCCGCTGCTGGCACAGCAAATGGCCATAGACCCGCGCCTGTGCCCAGTGCAGCGCCCGGTGGTTGGCCGGCATGGCTGCCAGCTCGCCCTTGAAGGTCTTGACCTCGTCGAGCCGCTGCGCCGCGGGGTCGTAGCCATCGGCCCGGCCGCGCACCTCCAGGTGGCGGAAGCTTGCCGCCAGCGGCAGTTCGGCCAGGTAACCCGCCGGCCGGCCCGCAGCCACCTGCAAGTGGCCGGCGATGCCCTGCTGCGCCGTGGGCGACGGCGTGAAGCGCAGGTCCAGGTCGCCCTGCTTGGCCGCAAACTCGCACAACGTGCGCACGGCCACGGTGCTGGGTGAGGGCTGGCGCGCCGCGGTTGACGTGGGCGGGGAAGCGGGCGGGGTTGCGGGCGGGGTTGCCGGCGGGGTTTCGGGTTCAAGTACGGTCGACACGGTCACCGATGGTACTGGATGAACATACAGTTTTCACGGCCGGTCCGCCCCAGCCTGTCGCGCTGCGCAGGGATGCCGGCATGGCGTGCCGCGATTGCGGGGCGAGAATGGGGGCCATGAACACCCACCGATTCATCCTCGCCGTCGCGGCCTCGCTGGCGCTGTGTCCGTTGGCCGGCCAGGCGCAGTCCAGCCCGCCGACCAGCGCAGCGCTCGCCACCGTCGCCGCGTCGGCACCGGTGCCCGCCAAGCCCGCGCCGCGTGCGATGTCACCCGCCACCCAGCGCGACAGCGCCGCCATGCCGGACGCAACCCGACCCGAGGGCAAGACCGTGCCGCAGTTCAGCATCCCACTGGGCAAGGGCGAGCCGGCCAAGGCCACGGTCGGCGCGCCCAAGGGCAGCAAGAGCCCCACCAGCGGCGGCGTCAATGACTTGGCAGCCCGTTGCAATGCCGAGGTCGATGACACCGCGCGTGCACTGTGCCGCGACCGGGCCGCCGCAGCGCCCGCCACCGCCCCTGCCCCCAAGCGCTGATGCTGGCCCGCCTGCCCCCGGCGCTGCGCGGCGTGCTGACCGGCACCACGCTGGCGCTCAACACGGTGATCGGCACCTTGCTGATGCTGCCACCGGCCCTGATCAAGCTGCTGGTGCCCGGCGACGCGGTGCACCGCGCCTGCGACCGGGTGCTGACGGGCATCGCCGCAACCTGGGTGGCGACGAACAACGCCTGGATCGGCGCGGTGCGCCCGGTCCAGTGGGATGTGCAGGGGCTGGACGGCCTGCATGCCCGCGGCTGGTACCTGGTGTCGTCCAACCACCAGACCTGGGTCGACATCCTGGTGCTGCAGCGCATCTTCCATGGCCGCATCCCGTTCCTGAAGTTCTTCCTCAAACGCGAGCTGATCTGGGTGCCGGTGATCGGCCTGGCCTGGTGGGCGCTGGACTTTCCGTTCATGAAGCGCGGCAGCGGCAAGGGCGCACGCCACAGCGACCTCAAGGCCACCCGCGAGGCCTGCCAGAAGTTCAAGCGCATTCCCACCTCGGTGATCAACTTTGTCGAGGGCACCCGCTTCACGCGCGCCAAGCAGGCCGCGCAATCCAGCCCGTACCTGCATTTGCTCAAGCCCAAGATCGGTGGCCTGGGCACGGCACTGGCCACGATGGGCGAGCAGTTCGAGGCGCTGCTGGACGTGACCCTCGTCTACCCGCACGGCACGCCGGAGTTTTCGGACCTGCTGTGCGGCCGGCTGGACGCGGTGACGGTGCGGGTGCAGCGGCGCGAGATTCCGGCGGACCTGCTGGGCAGCGACCCGGTGGGCGACAAGGCCTACCGGCAACGCCTGGGTGCCTGGGTCGAGCAGCAATGGGTCGAGAAGGACGCGCTGATCGGACAGATCCTGGCCGTTCAGGCGCCGGCCAGCGGCGCACCTCCGGCAGGCGCAGGCGGCGCGCCGCGTGCCTGATCCTCTCAGCGCACCGATCTTGAGCACGCCCCCCGCCAGCGCGCTGCCGGCCACGCCCGGCCCGTCCAGCCGCTCCCGCAAGGTCGGCAGCCGCTATGCGCTGGTGGTGGTGGCCGTGCTGGGTTTTGCCTCGGGCCTGCCGCTGGCACTGACCGGCCAGGCGCTGCAGGCCTGGCTCAGCGGCGAGGGGGTGGACATCGCCACCATCGGCTTCCTGAGCCTGGTCGGCCTGCCCTACACCTTCAAGTTCTTGTGGGCGCCGCTGATGGACCGCTTCGAGCTGATGCCGGCGCTGGGCCGTCGCCGCGGCTGGCTGGTGGTCACCCAGCTGGGATTGGCCGCGGCGCTGTGGGCGCTGGCCGCCACGCCGCCCAAAGGTGCGCTGCAGGCCTTTGCGCTGCTGGCGGTGCTGGTGGCGTTTGTCTCGGCCTCGCAAGATGTGGTGATCGACGCCTACCGCACCGACCTGCTGCAACCCGCGCAGCGCGGGCTGGGTGCCTCGCTGAATGTGCTGGGCTACCGGCTGGCGATGATCCTGTCGGGCGGCGTGGCGCTGATCTGGACCGACGCCGCCCAAGGCAGCGGCTGGACCTGGCCGCAGGTCTACCGGCTGATGGCCGGGATCATGGCCGGCGCGGCGGTGTTCTCGGCGCTGGCGCTGCCACGGCTGCGGCCGCCGCCGGACGAGGCCGGCGCCCGACGCATGCCGCTGCCTTCGGCCCGCAACGACCTGGTGGGTTTTGCCGCGGTGGTGGTGGCGGGGGCGGTGGGCTACCTGGCCACGCTGCATGTCTTCACGCCGCTGGCCCAGGCGCTGCTGGGGCCGTGGCTGGCGGGTGGCACGTTGGCGCCGGCGCTGCAGGGGCGCTGGATCGACCTGCTGGCGCTGCTGATCGGCCTGGGCTTCACGCTGCCGCTGGCGGCCTGGGCGGCGCGGCGGGCCCGCTTCGAGACCCTGCTGGGCGGCATGCGTGGCTACTTCTCGCAGCCCGGCGCGGCCCTGTTTCTGCTGTTCATCGTGTTCTACAAGCTGGGCGATGCATTTGCCGGCGCACTGATGACGCCGTTTTTGCTGCAGGCGATGGCCTTTGCGTCGGCCGAGGTGGGCGTGGTCAACAAGATCATCGGCCTGTGGCTGACCTTGGGCGGCGCGCTGCTGGGCGGTCTGCTGATGCTGCGGCTGGGCTTGTGGCGCGCGCTGATGCTGTTCGGCATCCTGCAAGCCGCCAGCAACATGGGGTTCTGGTGGCTGGCGGTGCACGGCAAGGGCAGTTTGCCGGGCCTGCTGATCCCGGCGTTCGACTGGGGGTTTGTGTCGCTGACCCATGCCACGCCGGTGGACGGTGGCCTGCTGATGGTGATCGCCTTCGAGAACCTGTCGGGCGGCATGGGCACGGCAGCGTTTTTGGCCTTTTTGATGAGCCTGACCCAGCAGCGCTTCACCGCCACCCAGTTTGCGATGCTCAGCGCGTTTGCCTCGGTCGGCCGGGTCTGGGTCGGGCCGCTGGCCGGGGTGCTGGCGGCATCGATCGGCTGGCCGGATTTTTTCATCGTGTCCACCGTGCTGGCACTACCGGCGTTGGGCATGCTGTGGGTCATGCGGGCCAGCATGCAGCGGCTGGACGTGCCGCCCGATGCACCGCACGACGATTGAGCGCCGCCCCGTTCGGACCTGCGCTGCGCCCCGCCCCTGTGCCCCCACGCCTCTCAGCCTTCAACGCAATCCATTGCCCATGACCTTGCCCTCCCGCCCTGCGTTCAACACCCATGCCTGCGTGCCCGTGCCCGACCTGGCGCGGCGCGGGCCTTGCGGCTGCATGCTGCACGCCCGGCGCCGGCTGGGCGGCGCACTGATCGGTGGCGGTGCGCTGGCCGCGCTGGGCGGCTGGGGCGTTGCAGCCCAGGCCCAGCAAGCCGATCCGCCATCGGCCGATGCCGCACCCGACAGCGAATGCCGGCGCTCGACCTTCACCCAAGTGGTGTCGGCCGACCAGGTCGAGCAGGCCGCCGGCCAGCAGTACCGCCAGATGCTGCAGCAGGCCAGCCAGCAAAACGCCCTGGCCCCGGCGGACAACGGCCAGTTGCAGCGCCTGCGCTACATCGCCAAACGCATCATCCCGTTCACCACCGGCTGCAACCCCCGGTCTGCGCAGTGGCGCTGGGATGTCAACCTGATCGGGTCCAGGGAGCTCAACGCTTTTTGCATGCCCGGCGGCAAGATCTGCTTTTACAACGGCATCTTGGCCCAGCTCCGGCTGGACGACGACGAGGTGGCGATGATCATGGGCCACGAGGTGGCGCACGCGCTGCTGGAACACGCCCGCGCCCGCATGGGCAAGACCATGGCCACACGCGGCATGATCGAGTTGGGTTCGGCGCTGCTGGGCCTGGGCGGCGCCGGGCGCTCGCTGGCCGACATGGGCGGCCAGTTGCTGACGCTGCGCTTCTCGCGCGACGATGAATCACAGGCCGATGCGCTGGGCCTGGTGCTGGCCGCCAGGGCCGGCTACCGGCCACAAGCCGGCGTGACGCTGTGGCAGAAGATGCTGTCTGCCAACAAGGGCGCACCGCCGCAGTGGCTCAGCACCCACCCCTCGGGGGACAGCCGCATCCGCGATATCCAGGGGCGCCTGGCCCGGGTTGAGCCGCTGTTTGACCAGGCCGACAAACCCGATCGCCGCTTCGGCCCGCCTGGCGCTTGACAGCGCTGGGACAGGAGCTCAGCGGGCGGTGGCTGCGCGGCAGCTGCCCGCGCGGGCTACCACCGCTGTGGCAGCGGCTTGCACAGCACGATGCGGGCATCTTGCACCGCGACGTAGCCGCCACGCTCCAGGTCCTTCATCAGCCGGCTGACCATCTCGCGCGAGCAACCCAGGCGGTTTGACATCTCCTGGTGGGTCAGCCGCTCGGCCACCCGCAGCGTGCCATCGGGCTGCGGCATGGCCAGCGCGCCCAGCAACAGCTTGAGCCGCCCGTAAACATCGTTGAGGGCCAGCTGGCGTGCATTGAGCGTGGCCACCCGGGCGCGCCGGATCACCTTGGACAGCAGCTCGAACGCAAAACCGGGGTGCTCGGCGATGTAGCGCTCCAGCGTGCGCCGGGCGACCACCGCACAAACGCTGGCCTCGAGCGTGATGACGCTGGCCGAGCGGGGTCCGCCGTCCAAGCTCATCTCGCCGATGTATTCGCCCGCGCCATAAGCGCCGTAGGTGATCTCACGGTCGTTGTCGCCGGCGCTAAAAGCACGCAGCCGGCCGCTCAGGATGATGAACAGGGTGTCGCCCTGGTCGCCCTCTTGAATCAGCAACGTGCCCTTGCGGTAGCGACGGATCTCGCCACGCTCGGCCAGCGCCAGCAACGACGCCGACATCAACCCCGGCGGGACGGCGGCTAGGGCGGCGGGCAGTGGCGTGCGGAGTGTGGGGGCAGTCAGGTCCATCGGTGCGGCATGGCGGCCGAAATGCGGCCGCCACCGCGCAGGATGCTAACTGCGGGTGGGCTGCCCCTCTGGCGCCAGCGCGACAGCGTCCCACGCCCGGGCCGGCCCGCCATTCCGGCGGCGCGTCAAGCGTGCAGGAAACGCCCGTTGCTGCGCCCGCTATCGGCCCGATGCGGGGTGGGTGTTGCCTCGGACCGGGCCTGCAGCACGCTGACCAGCGGCGGCAGCAGCGACACCTGGCGCACCAGCGCGCGGATACTGCCCGCGCCGGTCTTGAGCCGGATGCTGCCGATCTGGGTGCGAATGGTGGCCAGCCCCACACCCTGGCGGGCGGCGATCTGCAGCGGCGTGAAGTCGGCGCACAGGCCTTTCATCACCGCGGTCTCGGCCGGTGTCAGGTTGTTGCTGCGGGCAAACCAGTCCACCGTCAGCTCCTCGCAGACCTGCCGCTTGCCCAGCAGCAAGGCCGTGCCCGGCTGATCGTCCGCGCCGAGCGGGGCCAGCGGCACCACCGCCGCACTGATGCGCTGCCGGGCTTCACCCAGCTGCAACAGGCGGCGCAGGCCACGCTGCGACGCCGCCACCAGCGCGTCGCGCAGCGGTTGCACGTCTTGCGCCAGGCGCGCCTGCAAATGACCGGCGTCGATCAGCAGCGGGTGGGTGTCGTCCAGGTCACGCCGTGCGGCCTTGTTGACATGGCTGACCTGGCCTAAAGGGCCCAGCAGCAGCATGCCGTAGTCCAGGGTGTCCAGCATCTGTGCCATGCGGCGTGCCAGCATCGAGGCGGCGTTGCGGCGCTCCGGGCCACCGTAGTCCCGTGGCCTGGCGGCCGCAGCGGCTGTCGGCGCCGGCAGGGGCGTCGCGGCGGTGTGCAGGCCAAGCGTGGCAAACAAATCGGCTGTCGGGTTGCTCAGGTTCGATTGCAGATCCAGCATGGTGACTTCTCCGGTGGCAGCGGCTGTGCGACAGGCAAAGCCCGCTGGCTCATACAAAGCATATGCAAGCCGGGCCGGCGGTTTTCGTGTGGTCTGCCACGTGCGGCACTGTGATGGATTCACCTCTTGGGGGGATGACATGCCTGCCCGGCGCGGCCCGAGAGTCGGCGGGCGCAGGTCCAGCGCCAGCGTGCCGGCGCTGCCGGCATGGCGGCCTGGACGGGGTGGCGGGCCAGAATGCAACCCTATGGCCGCCCCCGCTGACCACCACACCCTCGCTGACCACCGCAGCACCGCTTCCCACCGCGCCATCGCAGCCGACGCCTATGCTGTGCCGAGGCCCTACCGGCGCTTTGCGGTGCGCAGCGAGGAGCCGCGTCATGCCCACTGCGCCCGTGCCCCCTACGGCCGCGTGCACCTGATCCGAACCGACTTTTTAGCCGGCGATGCGCTGCAGCAGTTGGCAGCGCACGGCCAGTCACGGATGCAGGTCAGCGATTTTGGCGACATCGACTATGCCAACGTCACG
>JANMXG010000067.1:0-10653 GCA_031394235.1 Betaproteobacteria bacterium | reverse complement strand
AACAGCTTCTTCGACCTGCGGCTCTCAGGCGGGGGTGGTGCGGCCAAGTTTGTCGGTTGGGAGAACTATGCGCTGGTGCTCGAAGACAAGGCCTTCTGGAACGCCACCCAGAACACCGTGCTGATCACCCTGATCACCGTGCCGGGTGCGCTGGTGGTGGGGCTGGGGCTGGCGCTGCTGGCCAACCTGCCGTTCAAGCGCCAGTGGCCGGTGCGGCTGGCGCTGCTGCTGCCCTGGGCGCTGCCGCTGTCGTTTGTCGGGCTCATCTTTGCGTGGTTCTTCCACACCGAGTACGGCGTGGTCAACGATGTGCTGCGCCGGCTGGGCTTGTCTGACTTGCGCGACCCGACGATGTGGCTGCTGAGCCCGACGCTGGCGTTTGCGGCGATTTGTGGCGCGATCATCTGGAAGACCAGCTCCTTCATGGCCCTGATCCTGCTGGCCGGCTTGCAGATGATCCCGAAGTCGCTCTACGAGGCCGCTGAGGTGGACGGCGCCTCGCGCTGGCAGCAGTTCTGCCAGATCACGCTGCCGATGCTGATGCCCTCGATCATCGTGGCGCTGATCTTTCGCACCATCACCGCGCTGCAGACCTTTGACATCCCGTACACCATGACCAAGGGCGGGCCCGGCGAGGCCACCGAGACGCTGGCGATGCTGATCCACAAGACCACCATCGAGTACCTCGACGTGGGCTACGGCTCGACGCTGGCGGTGTTCATGTTTGTGCTGTCGCTCGGCATCACGGCGGTGTATTTGCGGCGCATTGGTCGCAATGCGGGCTAGAGCTTGAGGCCGCCATGTCACGCAACGATGCCCAATTCCCGCCCCTGGCCTGGTCGCCCCGGCTGCTGCGCGGCGTGGCGGCGGCAGCGGTGGTGGTCAACGGCTTCTTCCCGGCGCTGTGGATCTTGCTGACCTCGCTCAAGACCGAGGCCGAGCTGGTGGCCAAGCCGATCACCTGGTGGCCGCACCAGGCCACGCTGCAAAACTATGTGCAGGCCTTCACCGACCAGCCGCTGCTGCGCTACCTGGGCAACAGCGTGGCGGTGGCGCTGCTGGCCACCGTGTGCTCGCTGGTGGTGTCGGCCGGCGCGGCCTATGCCATTGCCCGGCTGAATCTGAAACACCGCCAGCTGATCCTCACCTGCATCGTTGCGTCCAGCATGTTCCCGCTGGTCACGCTGCTGGTGCCGATCTTCGAGACGATGCGCACACTCGGCCTGCTCAACACCTACACCGCGCTGGTGCTGCCCTACACCGTGCTGAACCTGCCGGTCTGTACGCTGGTGCTGGTGAGCTTTTTCCAAGCCATCCCCAAGGACCTGGAAAACGCCGCGATGATCGACGGCTGCACCCGGCTGGGCGCGCTGTGGCGGGTGGTGGTGCCGCTGGCGGCGCCGGGCGTGTTCACCGCAGGCATCCTGGCCTTTGTCAACGCCTGGGATGAATTCTTGCTGGCACTGAGCCTCAACGCCAGCGCCAGCATGCGCACGCTGCCGGTGGGCATCACGCTCTACCAGGGCGAGTTCTCGTTCCCGTGGCCGATCATCTCGGCAGCGCTGATCGTGGCGATCGTGCCGATTGCGGTGCTGATCGCGCTGTTCCAGGAGCGGGTGGTCGGCGGCCTGACCCAGGGCGGCTTGAAGGGTTGACCGTGAACATCGAGGTTGGAGCATGAACGACAAGATCCGCTACGGCCTGATCGGCTGCGGCAGCATGGGCCGCGAGCACCTGATCAACCTGCATGCGATGGGCGGCGCCGAGGTCACCGCGATAGCAGACCCCCACGCGCCCAGCCGGGCTGCCGCGGCCTCGCTGGTGGATGGCTGGCAGCCGCGTTTGTTCGAGCGCCACACCGACCTGTTGCAGAGCGGCCTCTGCGACGCGCTCGTGATCGCCAGCCCCAACCACACCCACGCGGCCGTGCTGCGCGATGCGCTGACGACTGACCTGCCGATCCTGGTCGAAAAACCGCTGGTCACCACAATAGCCGACGGGCTGGACCTGCTGGCCCGCGCCCAAGGCCGCCGCGCCATCACCTGGGTGGCGCAGGAGTACCGCTACATGCCGCCGGTGGCCGAGATGATCCGCCTGGCCCATGCCGGCGAGGTAGGCCGGCTGCACCAGGTCGGCATCCGCGAGCACCGCGAACCGTTTTATCCCAAGGTGGATGACTGGAACCGCTTCTCGGTCAACACCGGCGGCACGCTGGTTGAAAAATGCTGCCACTACTTCAACCTGATGGAGCTGATCCTGGGCGAGCGGGCGTTGCGGGTGTTTGCCTCGGGCGGCCAGCGTGTCAACCACCTGGATGAGCGCTACGGCGGCCGCACGCCCGACATCCTCGACAGCGCCTTTGTGGTGGTGGAGTACCCCAGCGGCGCGCGTGCGATGCTTGACTTGTGCATGTTTGCCGAAAACACCGTGGACAACGAACACATCACGGTGATGGGCGACGCGGGCAAGCTCGAATCGCTGCTGCCGTCTTTGACGCTGCGGGTCGGCAGGCGCGAAGACTGGGGCAAGCGCGAGGTCTGGGGCCAGGCCTCCGGCACCGGGCGCGGGGTGTCGGTGCGGCGGGTCTGGGACACCAACATCCGCTACGCCGGCCAGCACTTTGGCGCGTCCTACATCGAGCACCAGAAGTTTGCCCAGGCGCTGCGTGACGGCGCGCCGGCCGAGATACCGTTGGAAGAAGGCCTGCGTGCGGTGGCGGTGGGCCTGGCCGCGCACCGCAGCATAGACACCGGCCTGCCGGTGCTGCTGGCCGATCTGCTGCCCGAGGGCCTGCGATGATGGCAGATGTCGTGGCTGACGTGATGACTGAGCGCCCCTACACCCGCTATGCCTCGCTGGCCGACAAGCTGGTGTTTGTCTCCGGCGGCAGCTCGGGCATCGGGGCCGAACTGGTACGTGCGTTTGCCGGGCAGGGCGCCCGGGTGGCCTTTTGCGGCACCCGAGAGGGCGGCGGCCAGGCACTGATCGACGAGGTGCTGGCCGCTGGCCACGCGGCACCGTGGTACGCCGCCTGCGACGTGCGTGACACTGCTGCTTACCAGGCGCTGCTGGCACATCTGATCAACGATCAGGGACCCGTGCAGGTGCTGATCAACAACGCCGGCCGCGACGACCGCCACCGCATGGAGGACGTCACGCCCGAGTTCTGGGACGACCGGATGGCGCTCAACCTGAAGCACTACTTTTTTGCGATCCAAACGGTGGCACCCGGCATGGCCCAGGCCGGTGGCGGCGCGGTCATCAACATGGGCTCGGTCAGCTGGATGCGCGGCCGGCCCAACCTGGTCGGCTACACCACCGCCAAGGCCGGCATCCTGGGCCTGACCCGCACGCTGGCACGCGAGCTGGGCGGACGCGGCATCCGGGTCAATGCGCTGGTGCCCGGGGCTATCGTCACCGAGCGGCAGACCACGCTGCACCGCGATGCGGCCGCCGACCAGGCCTTTCTGGACGCCCAGTGCCTGAAAATCCGCCTCGACAGCCGGCACGTGGCCCGGGCCTCGCTGTTTTTGGCCAGCGACGATGCCGACGGCATGACGGGCCAACACGTGCTGGTGGATGCGGGCATCGCCCAGCAGTCGGTGGTGACCTGAGCGGCGCTGGTCCGCGGGAGGCTGCCACCGCCTCCGTTGACCGGGCCGCAAAAACAACCGGCTGCGGGTGACTCAGGCGGGGGCCGAGGCGCTCAGCCCTCAAGCTGGCAGGCCGGTGGCCGATACCGATGAAGTACAGGCCCGCATCTGCGGCGGGCCTCGGACTTCAGCCGCGAGCCCTCTGCCATGCCCAACACTGCCTGCCGAACCTCTCACCGCACCCCGGACCGCACCCCAAGCGGCACGGGTACCTGCCATCGCCGTGCCCGCCTGACCCGCCTGGTGGCGCTGGCTGCCGCGTTGTGCACTGCAGCGCCGGCCTGGGCTAGCGACGGCCATGCTGCGCCGACTGCGGCGGCCAAGCCCGCAGCCAAAGCGCCGGAGCCCGCCGCCGCCGCCGCACCTGCGGCGGCCACCGATCCGATGGACACGCTGCGAGAAAAGCTGGCGGCCAAGCTGGGCGCCGCCAAGGCGCCTGAGTCGGCCTCGCCGTACGTGGTGAGGGTGGTGTCCAAATCGGGGGACGCCGCACACGGTGCCGCTGCAGCCGAGCCCAAGGCAGGCGGCCAAAGCGCCGCCGCCAGGGCCGCCAAATCGCGCGCTGCCGCGACGGCCATGCCGGATGGCCATGCCGCGCACTGGGGTTACGGCGGCGCCGGCGGCCCCGAACAGTGGGGCGGCTTGAAGGCCGAGTTCTCCACCTGCAGTACCGGCACACGTCAAAGTCCGATCGATATCCGCAGCGGCGTGCGGGTTGATCTGGAGCCGATCCAGTTCGACTACCGGCCGTCGGGTTTCCGGGTCATCGACAACGGCCACACCATCCAGGTCAATGTGGGTGGCGGCAACTCGATCGAGGTGCAGGGCCGGCGCTACGACCTGGTGCAGTTCCACTTTCACCGGCCGTCCGAAGAGCGCATCGACGGCCGACAGTTCGACATGGTGGCGCACCTGGTGCACAAGGACCCCGAGGGCCGACTCGCCGTGGTCGCCGTGCTGCTGGACCGCGGCAGCGTGCATCCGCTGGTGCAGACCATCTGGAACAACCTGCCACTTGAAAAAGGCGAAGAGGTGGCGGCCAAGGCCGCACTCGACATGAACCACCTGCTGCCGGCCGACCGCCGCTACTTCACCAACATGGGCTCGCTGACCACACCGCCGTGCAGCGAGGGCGTGTTGTGGATGGTGATGCAACAGCCGGTACCCGTCGCCACCGACCAGATCAATGTCTTCTCGCGGCTCTACCCGATGAACGCAAGGCCGATCCAGTCGGCGGCCGGCCGGCTGATCAAGCAGTCAAACTGAGGGCTGGCCGCCGCGGGTGAGTGCGGCCCCGCTTTCAGGGTCCTGACCTTCCGGGGGCGGGCACGGTGCAGACGCCGTGCCCGCCCCTTCGCGTTGCCTCGCAGGCGCCGTGACGGCGGTGCACGGCGGTGCACATGCAATCTTCACGGCGGGCGGCCCGCCACCGCCCGGCTGCTGGCGCCGCCACGGATAGCATGTTGCGGTGACAGGCGCCAAGCCGACCATCGCGACCTGTCCCCACCGCCCACTTCTCAGGCTTTTCTTTCACAAGCTATCGCAAGTCCCTATTTTTAAACTACTTTCATAATTTCAGCGCTTGAAGGAAGCCCACTAAGTAGTTGATTTGATTGATTTTTTCTAGCGTTCGCTGCGCCCGCCCATTGATTTCTGCGCTAAAGTGGAGTTCGGTGGGATTCGGTGGGGCAAAGTGGCTGATTTGATCTTTCAAGGCACGTCGGCGTTGACGTTGGATGGCAAGGGGCGGATGACCGTTCCGGCCCGCCATCGTGATGCCCTGTCTGCCTTGTCGGGTCAGCAACTGACCTTGACGCAACACCCCGTGGGCTGCCTTCTGGTGTTTCCGCGCCCGGCCTGGGAGCGCTTCCGCACCCAGTTGCTCGGCCTGCCGATGGAAGCCGACGGCTGGCGCCGGTTTTTTGTCGGCAGCGCGGCCGATGTCGAGATCGATTCCGCCGCCCGCGTGCTGGTGCCGCCCGAGTTGCGCGCCGCCGCCGGCCTGGACAAGGATGTGTTGCTGCTGGGCATGGGCCAGCGCCTGGAGCTGTGGGATGCGGCCAAGTACGGCGCCCACCAGGCGCAGGTGATGGCCGGATCGATGCCCGACGCGATCAAGGGTTTTGTCTTCTGATGGCCGCCGTGCCCGAGCTGCAACACACCACTGTCCTGCTGGACGAGGCGGTAAGTGCTGTCGCCCACAAGCCGGACGGTGTCTTCATCGACGGCACCTTCGGCCGTGGCGGCCACAGCCGGGCGCTGCTGGCCCGTTTGTCGCCGGCAGGTCGCCTGATCGGCTTCGACAAGGACCCAGAGGCCGTGACCGCCGGTGAGCGCCTGGCGGCTGTCGATCCGCGTTTTGCCATCGTGCACGAGAGCTTTGCCGACATGGCCGACGCGCTGGCCGGGCGCGGCATCGCTGCGGTCGACGGCGTGCTGCTCGACCTGGGGGTCAGCTCACCGCAGATCGACACGCCCGAGCGCGGTTTCAGTTTCCGGTTCGTTGCGCCGCTGGACATGCGCATGGACACCACCCGCGGCCAGACGGCGGCGGATTTTTTGGCCAGCGCGTCTGAAAAACGCATTGCGGAGGTGATACGTGACTACGGCGAAGAACGGTTTGCTGTACCGATTGCAAAGGCGCTTGTTGCTTGCCGGGAGGGCGGCGGCGCCGTCCGCAGCACCTTCGAGCTGTCCCAAATCGTGGCTCGTGCGGTCAAGACCCGTGAACCGGGCCAGAACCCTGCCACGCGCACCTTTCAGGCTCTTCGGATTTTCGTCAACGCTGAGCTTGAAGAGCTCGAGCAAGGCCTGAACGCAGCGCTAGGGCTGCTGGCGCCGGGCGGCCGGCTGGCAGTGATCAGCTTTCATTCGCTGGAAGACCGCATCGTCAAGACCTTCATCGCCCGCGAGAGCCGCGAAATCGTTGACCCGCGCGCGCCCAGCCTGTATGCCGCGCCCAAGGCGATGCGGCTGATCGCGCTGGGCCGGTACAAGCCGTCCGACGCCGAGGTGCGGGCCAACGCCCGTTCGCGCTCGGCGACGCTGCGGGTGGCCGAACGCGCCGGGGCGGCGATGGCGGCTGCCGGGTCGGCGCCATGACAAAGTTCAATGTCGTGCTGCTGGTGGCGGTGATCGTCAGCGCGCTGGTGCTGGTCAAGACCGCCTACGACGCCCGCCGGCTGTTCACCGACATCCACCGCGCCGAGACCGAGTCGCTGCGCCTGGCCGGCGACCACAAGCGGCTGGAGGCCGACCGCCAGCTGCAGGCCACCAACCTGCGGGTCGAGCGCACCGCCCGCGAGCGGCTCAAGATGCTGCCGGCAACGCCTGCCGTCACGATGTACGAAGGCCATGTGGCGGCGGTGCTGAGCGCAGCATCGGCGCCCAGTGCCCGTGTTGGCCGCAGCCTGGCCGGAGCGCGTCCATGAAAAAGCTGCTCAACCCGACCTCGGTGCGCGGTGTCAACTACGCCACAAGCCCGCTGCTGGCCAGCAAGACCCCCAAATGGCGCAGCCGGTTTTTGCTGGCGGCCGTCGGCCTGGGCTTCATCGGCCTGCTGGGGCGGGCCGCTTTCATCCAGATCATCGGGCCGGAGTTTTTCCAGCGCGAGGGTGAAAAACGCTACGCCCACACGCTGGAAGTGCCCGCCACCCGGGGCCGCATCGTCGACCGCGGCGGCCAGTTGCTGGCCACCAGCGTGCCGGTGCCCAGTGTCTGGGCGATCCCCAAGGATTTCCAGGCCACGCCCACCCAGCGGTCCCAACTCGGCACACTGCTGGGCATGACGCCGGCCGAGCTCGACGCCCGGATGGGCAGCGGCAGCGCCAGTTTTGCCTGGCTGCGCCGCCAGGTCGAGACCGACACCTGGACCCAGATCCAGGCGCTGGGCATCAAGGGCATCTACCAGAGCCGTGAATACCGCCGCCGCTACCCCGAGGGCGAGTCGGCCGCGCATGTGGTGGGTTTCACCAACCTCGAAGACCAGGGCCAGGAGGGCATCGAGCTGGCCTTCCAGAAGCAACTGAAAGGCCACAACGGCGCACGCGGTGTGGTCAAGGACCGGCTCGGCCGGGTGATCGAGGACATCGGCACCCATATCGACCCGGCGGACGGCAGCGACATCGCCTTGTCGGTCGACGCCAAAGTGCAGTTTTTTGCCTACCAGCAGATCCGCGACGCGGTGGCCGAGCACAAGGCCAAGGCCGGCAGCGTGGTGGTGCTGGACGTGCAGACCGGCGAGGTGCTGGCGCTGGCCAACTTCCCGAGTTACGACCCCGGCGAGCGCGGCCGGCGTGGCGGCGAGCAGCTGCGCAACCGAGCGCTGACCGACATCTTCGAGCCGGGCTCGACGATGAAGCCACTGGTGATGGCGCTGGCGTTGGAGACCGGCCGGGTCAAGCCCGAGACGGTGCTGACCACAGCCCCCGGCAGCGTCGTGGTCAGCGGCATCCCGATCAAGGACGCGCACCCGCACGGATCGCTGTCGGCGCGTGAGGTGATCCAGAAAAGCAGCAACATCGGCATCGTGCGGGTGGCGATGATGATGCAGCCGCACGAGCTGTGGGACCTGTACTCGGCGGTGGGCTATGGCCAGAAGCCGCAGATCAACTTCCCCGGTGCGGTGACCGGCCGGCTGCGGCCGTTCAAGACCTGGCGCCCGATCGAGCAGGCGACGATGGCCTACGGCTACGGCCTGTCGGCGTCGCTGCTGCAGATGGCGCATGCCTACACCAGTTTTGCCCGCGACGGCGAGGTGATCCCGGTCAGCATGCTCAAGCAGGACCAACCGGTCTCGGGCATCCGGGTGTTCTCGGCCGGTACCGCGCAAGAGGTGCGCCGCATGCTGCAGATGGCCGCTGGCCCCGGCGGCACTGCCACCAAGGCGCAGACCATCGGTTACTCGGTGGGTGGGAAGAGCGGCACCGCGCACAAGCAAGAGGGCCGTGGCTACGCCAGCAACAAGTACCGCTCGTGGTTCGTCGGCATGGCGCCGATCGACAAGCCGCGCATCATCGTGGCGGTGATGGTCGATGAGCCCACCGCCGGCAAATACTACGGTGGCGACGTGGCCGCGCCGGTGTTCAGCCAGGTGGTGCAGCAGACCTTGCGCATGATGAACGTGGCGCCGGACCTCGAGATCAAGTCCAACGTGGTGGCCAAGGCGCTGCCCGCCGAGCCGGAGAGCTTTTGATGGCGCTTGCGCTGCACAACGCCGCTGACGCCGCCGCCTGGCTGGTCGGCCGGGTGCGTGCGGCCGGCTTTGGCACGCTGCGCACCGACAGCCGCCGGGTGCGGTCCGGGGACGCCTTCATCGCCTGGCCCGGATACGCCACCGACGGCCGGCAGTTTGTCGCTGCGGCGCTGGCCGCAGGCGCCGCGGCCTGCCTGGTCGAGGCCGAAGGCCTGGACAGCATCACGCTGCCGGTGGACGGCGCCCGCATTGCATCGTTGACCGGCCTGAAGGCCGCCACCGGCGAGATCGCCGCCCGCTGGTACGACCGGCCCAGCGAGCGGCTGCAAGTGATTGCGGTCACCGGCACCAACGGCAAGAGCAGCACCGCCTGGTGGACAGCGCAGGCGCTGTCCGCACTGGGCCAGCGCTGCGGCCTGGTGGGTACGCTGGGGATTGGCGAGCCGCCACCTGCCGCGCTGGATGGCGAACTGCCGGTGCGCGACCACGCTGGCAGCATCGACTACACCGGCCTGACCACGCCCGACCCCGTCACGCTGCAGGCGGGCTTTCGCCGCATGGCCGACGCGGGCTTTGCGGCTTGCGCCATCGAGGCCTCGTCGATCGGCCTTGCCGAGCACCGCCTCGCCGGAACGGCCATTGCGGTGGCGCAGTTCACCAACCTCACCCGCGACCACCTCGACTACCACGGCGACATGGCCGCCTACTGGACGGCCAAACGGGCGTTGTTTGGGTGGCCCGAGTTGCAGGCCGCGGTGATCAACATCGACGATGCCCGGGGTGCCGCGCTGGCGCTGGAGTTGGCCCAAGCGGACGGCGCCACCGGCATCGACCTGTGGTCCACCTCGGTCGCCGGCCCGGCGCGTTTGCAAGCCGTGGACCTGGGCTACACCGGCGCTGGCCTGGCCTTCACCTTGGTTGAGGGCGATGCCCACGTGCCTGTGCGCAGTGGCCTGATCGGCGACTACAACGCCAGCAACCTGCTGGCCGTGCTGGGCGCGCTGCGGGCCCTGGGTGTGCCCTTGGCGCAGGCCGCCGCCGTGGTGCCGGGGCTGACCCCCGTGCCCGGCCGGATGGACCGCGTGCCGGCCCTGCCCGGCGCCGCGCCCCAACCCGAACTGGTGGTGGACTATGCCCACACGCCTGACGCACTGGACAAGGCGCTGGCCGCGCTGCGGCCCTTGGCCGCCGCACGCGGTGGCCGGCTGTGGTGTGTATTTGGCTGCGGTGGCAACCGTGACGCCAGCAAGCGCCCGCTGATGGGCGCCATTGCCCGCCGCGGTGCCGACCACCTGGTGCTGACCAGCGACAACCCGCGCGACGAAGCCCCCGCGGCGATCCTGGCGCAGATCCTGGCCGGTATCGCCAATGCGGCGCAAGCCGGTGTGCAGGTGATCGAAGACCGCCGCGCCGCCATCAACCATGCCGTGCTGCAGGCCGATGCCCGCGACGTCGTGCTGCTGGCCGGCAAGGGCCATGAGGACACGCAGGAGATCGGCGGCATCAAGCGGCCATTTTTGGACCGCACCGTGGCCGCTGAAGCGCTGGCGCAGCGGGGTGCGCGATGAGCTTGAACAACACCAGCCCGGCGCTGATGACTTTGGCCCAGGCCCACGCTCTGCTGCCCGGGTCGGTGCTGGTGGGGGACGGCGCCACGCCGGTCTTGCGGGTGCACAGCGACAGCCGCAGCCTGCAGCCGGGAGACCTGTTCGTGGCGCTGCGCGGTGAGCGTTTTGACGCCCACGACTACCTGCCGCAGGCCCGCGCCGCCGGTGCTGCCGCCGCGCTGGCCGAACGGGGCCTGAC
>JANMXG010000066.1:0-12349 GCA_031394235.1 Betaproteobacteria bacterium | reverse complement strand
GCTGCCGCAGGACTGGCCCGACCTCAAAGTCATCCCGCTGGAGCAGAACTACCGCTCCACCGGCAACATCCTGCGCGCCGCCAACAACGTGATCGCCGGCAACCCCAAGCTGTTCGAGAAAAAGCTCTGGAGCGAGTTTGGTGACGGCGACCCGGTGCGCCTGATCGAATGCGACGGCGAGGAGCACGAGGCCGAGCGCGCGCTGGCCTTCATCCAGGGCCTGCGGGCCCAGGGCGGCGCCATCGCAGACGACCGCACCACCGGCCAGGTCAAGTTCAGCGATTTCGCCATCCTCTACCGCGCCAACCACCTGGCGCGGGTGTTCGAGAAAAAGCTGCGCAGCGCCAACATCCCTTACAAAGTCTCAGGCGGCCAGAGTTTCTTCGACCGTGCCGAGATCAAGGACCTGTGCGCCTGGCTGCGCTTGTTGGTCAACCAGGACGACGACCCCGCGTTCTTGCGCGCCGTGACCACGCCCAAGCGCGGCATCGGCCACACCACGCTGGGCAAGCTGGGCGAGTTTGCAGCCCAGTGGAAGCTCAGCCTGTTTGCCGCGCTGTTCTCCAAGAGCCTGGCCGCGCAGATGGGCGCCAAAGCCGTGCACGGCCTGCATGAGTTTGGCCGCCTGGTCAACGACCTGCAGTTCAAGGCCGAGCGCACCACCGGCGGCGAGGATGCCAAGGCCCTTCTCATGGGCTGGGTCAAGGACATCGGCTACGAGCAGCACCTCTATGACAGCGAGGACAGCGAAAAGGCCGCCGCCTCGCGCTGGACCAATGTGCTGGATTTCATCGACTGGATCGCCCGGCGCTGCGGCGGCGAACGGCGCAACGACGGCGGTGTTGTTGATGACGAAAAGCAGACCGTACTGCAGGTGGCGCAGACCATCAGCGTGATCATCAGCCTGGCCGAGCGCGACGAGGAGCAGGACGTGGTCACGCTGTCCACCCTGCACGCCAGCAAGGGCCTGGAGTGGCCGCATGTGATGCTGGTCGGCGTCAACGAGGGCTTACTGCCGTTCAAGAGCGACGCCGAGGAGATGATCGCCAGCCGATTGGAAGAAGAACGCCGACTGATGTACGTCGGCATCACCCGCGCCCGCACCTCGCTGGTCGTCAGCACGCTGCGCCGCCGCAAAAAGGGCCGCGACACGGTGCAAGGCGTGCCCAGCCGCTTCATCGCCGAGATGAAGCTGCACGAGGCCACGACAAAGGAAGACCCGCGCGAGCGGCTCAAGCGCATCCGGGCGGACCTGGCGGCCAAGGTGGCGGCAACACCGCCGCCCCAGCGTTGACCGGGCCCCTGCCATGCCGCTGTTTGCCTTGTTCCTCGCCAGCGCCGCGCTGGCGATTGCCACGTCCACCGGGCTGGTCGACGCCCCTTGGCTGTACTGGCTGTGCAAACCGCTGACTACGGGGCTGGTCATCGCCCACGCCGTGGGCCGTGGCCACGGCCAGCCGGCACTGCGCCGTGCGGTGCTGGCGGGGCTGGGCCTGTCCCTGGTGGGCGACGTGGCGCTGATGTTCCCGCAGGGCTTTCTGGCCGGGCTGGTGAGCTTTTTGCTGGCGCACCTGGCCTACCTGGTCGCCTTCACCCGGGGTGGCGTGCGCCTGGCCGCCCGACCCGGGCCGTTCATCGCCTACGCCCTGCTGGCCGCGTTGATCCTGGCCGTGTTGTGGCCCGGCGTGCCCGCCGGCCTGCGCGTGCCGGTGGTGGTCTATGTGCTGTGCCTGGCGGCCATGGCCGCACAAGCTGCCGTGCGCTGGCAGGTGCTGCGCGGTGGTGTGGACGCGGCCGGGGCGCAACACGCCGCGCTGGGCGGCGTGTTGTTCCTGTGCTCGGATGCGCTGCTGGCCTTCAACCGCTTCCACACGCCGCTGCCGGCGTCGGCCTTGTGGGTGCTGGCCACCTACTGGGCGGCGCAGTGGTTGATCGCCAGCGCGCTGGCGCGGCGTTGAGCGGGGGGCGATTGCGGGGGCGGCTATCGACCCCTAACCGACCTTGGCTGCGTGGGGCTTGGGGCCGGTCTGTATCTGGTTGCAGCCGTCGGCCTCGGGCGAAGCGTTCTTGCCAAAGCGGCGCGCGGTGCGCTTGGCATAGACCTCCAGACTGCCAGCACAGCGTCCAGCACAGCCGATCGCATTTGCGGCCGCCTGACAAATTTCATCGGCCGCTGCGCCCTGTCAGCATCGCGCGCGCCATGCGAATTCATGAGAAACACGCCACTCGGGTGGTGGGTGGGCGAATGGGATGAACTGCTGTGGTGTTCAATCTCGGCGCCCGGAGTGGCGGTCCCGCTGGGCGACGCGCCGTCCCCGTTCTTCGCCTGCCGACTGCTGAATCAGTCGCCGGCATGCGGCCCAAGCCGCAGAACCAGCGCAAGGTCGTGCAGCCAGCCCGCCATGACGCTGTCCCGCTCGGCCACAGGTGTGCGCAGGATCGCCGCCGGGTGCAGTGTCACGAGCACCGGCGTGCCGCTGGCATGGGGCCACCAACGGCCGCGGTCTTCGCCTACCACCACCTCGCGCCCCAGCAAGGCCCGGGCGGCGGTGCGCCCCAGCGCCACGATGGCCTGCGGCTGCACCAGCGAGATTTCTTCGTCCAGCCAGTGCAGGCAGGCCAGCGCCTCTTGCTGCGCCGCGGTCTTGTGCATGCGGCGCTTGCCACGCAAAGCCCCCTGCACTTCGTACTTGAAGTGCTTGACGGCGTTCGTCAGGTAGACGGCTTCGCGCGCGATGCCAAGCTGCTGCAGCGCGGTATCCAGCAGGCCTCCTGCCGGGCCCACGAAGGGCTGTCCGCGCAGGTCTTCTTCGTCGCCCGGCTGCTCGCCGACGAACATCAACTGCGCATCGACCGGGCCGGCGCCGTGCACGGTCTGCGTCGCGGCCGCGCCCAGCGGGCAAGCGCGGCAGGCGGCGGCCAGTGCGCGTCGCTCGGTCAACAGCGCCTGTCGCAGAGGCGCTGCGGCGGGCAGATCGCGCGGCAGCGGCGGCGCGCCGGCGGGATCGACGGCCCACGCCGCCGGGCCGGCCGCGTCAGGGGCCCGCGCGGCGTCCGGGATGCGCCGCTGCGGCGTGGTGCCGGGGCTGTCGACCATCTGCCCCATGCGCGCCGTCGCGGCCGCGGCCAGCGGCGCGATCAGCACGGCCTCGGGCAGGTTGCGCCAGTAGCGCCGCGGCATCTCGTTTTGCATCGCGGCCAGCTTCAGGCGCGCCGGGTTGAAAATATTCGCGTAGTAGGCCAGCCACAGCGCTTCACCGGCGTCGGGCGGCGGCGCGTCGGCCTGCTTCGCGCCGCCAGCCCAGTGCAGCGCGCGGCCGTCCCAGCGCAGGCTGCGCAACGGCGTCAAAATCGAGAATCGCATGCCGGCGAAGCGGCGCACGAAGAACGGCGCCACCGCCTCCAGCACGTGATGCGCCGGCTCGAACCAGGCCACGTGCAGAGGCATGGTCTGCCCGGGTTCGGTCACTTCGCGAAAGCGCACGAAGGCCTTCATCTTGTGCTGCTCGCGCCGCACCGCCTGTGCCAGCGTGGCCAGGCGCAGGCGGTCAGGGTCGAGCGGATCGTGCTGCAGCCCCGGCTCTTGGCGCAGGCGCCACAGCAACCGGTACATCAGTTCGAAACGCTGGGGATCTGCATGGCGCGACGCTTCGGCCAGCAACGTCAGCAGCGTGGCGCCGATCCGGACCGTGTGGCCCACGGGTTGCGTGCTGGCCGCGTTCACATCCACTGCGGCGCCCCCAGCGCGATCCGGGTTGACGACAAAGGCCAGGTCGTGTGGCGCCACGTTGGCAGCGAGGTGGCGCCGCGCCTCGCGCCGGAAGCCTTCGAAATCGGCGGCGTGCGCGAGCACGGCCTCGTGCGCGTGGAACAGCATCAACGGACCGCTCGATCGCCCAGACGTTCAGTCGAACAGCGATGCCTGCACCGGCGCCGGGCTGCGCATCAGCCGTGCGGGTAGCGCCTGAGCTTCGAGTGTCTTCCCGGGGCTGTGGTCTGCCAGTTCCACGAAAGGCAGCACCTTGGCCAGCGGCAGTTTCATGCGCGCCAGGTCGCTGCTGCGCAGCCGGCGCCAGCGCCGGCTGGCGAGCAGGCGATCGACACTCTTCACCCCCAGGCCCGGCACGCGCAGCAGCAGTTCCCGCGGCGCCTGGTTCAGGTCCACCGGAAAGCGCTCGCGGTGCGCCAGGGCCCAGGCCAGTTTCGGGTCGTGCTCCAGCGACAGCAGGCCGTTGCTGCCGACCACGATCTCGTCGTGGCCAAAGCCGTAGAAGCGCGTCAGCCAGTCGGCCTGGTAGAGCCGGTGCTCGCGCAGCAGTGGCGGCGCGCCGGATGGCAGGTCAGCGCTGGCATCGGGAATGGGGCTGAAGGCGGAGTAGTAGACCCGCCGCAGTCGGTAGCTCGCGTACAACTGGGCGCTGGTCGACAGGATGGCGCGGTCGTCGCTGCCGTCGGCGCCGACGATCATCTGGGTGCTCTGCCCGCCTGGCGCAAAGCGCGGTGGCTTCGCTTTGGCGGCAACGCCCGTCGCGCCCTTCACCCGCTGGTCACGCGCCTCGCCCTTGGCGTCGTCGATGTGCACCCGCAGCCGTGCCATCGAGCGCCTGATCGCCGCGCCGTCCTTCGCCGGTGCCAGCGCCTGCAGCGCGGCGGACGTGGGCAGTTCGATGTTGATGCTCAGCCGGTCGGCGTGGCGCCCGGCGGCGGCCAGCAGCTCGGGGCTCGCGTCGGGAATGGTCTTCAGGTGGATGTAGCCGCGAAAGAAGTGCACCTCGCGCAGTTGGCGGGCGACTTCGACCAGTTGCTCCATCGTGCGGTCTGGGCTGACGATGATGCCGCTGGACAGGAACAGGCCCTCGATGACATTGCGGCGGTAGAAGTCCAGTGTCAGCTGCACCACCTCCTCGACCGTGAAGCGCGCGCGCGGCACATTCGAGCTGACCCGATTAACGCAATACAGGCAGTCGAAGCTGCAGTAGTTGGTCAGCAGGATCTTCAGCAGCGAAATGCAGCGCCCGTCGGGCGCGTAGCTGTGGCAGATGCCCATGCCCTCGGTGGAGCCGATGCCGCCCTTGTCGGCGTTGCCCAGCGAGTGCCTGCGCTGGCTGCCGCTGCTGGCGCACGAGGCGTCGTACTTGGCGGCGTCCGCCAGGATTGAGAGCTTGCGGATCAATTCCATGATCTGTATGAATATACAGTCATCGGAGGACGCGTTGAAGTTGTGGTCATTGAGGTTGAACTGCCCTGCCTGACCGGCTGCAGTCCGTCGGAACGGTCGTGTGCTGGCAACTTCGAACGGCAGCTGATGGCCGAATGCAGCCCCCTTCCCCCTACATCCCCTTGAACAAATTGCTGTAGCTGCGGCTCACCTCCAGCTTCTCAGCATGGCCGCGCACGCTGACGATCTGCCGGCCGCGGAAATCTCGGGTGATGCCGGCTATCGCCCGGGCGTTGACCAGGGTGCTGCGGTGGATCTGCCAAAACTGCTGAGGGTCCAGCTCGTCGATCAGCTCCTTGATCGGCTTTCGGATCAGCGCCTCCACCGTGGCGGTCTGCACCCGGGTGTACTTTTCGTCGCTGATGAAAAACAGCACCTCGGCCACCGGGATCATCTGGATGCCGGTGCCCACGCTGGCCTGGATCCAGTCCAGGGTTTTTGGCAAGCCGCCCGGGTTGAGCTGGGCCGCCAGCCGGTGCAGCACCTGCTGCAAGGCGGGCGCGGGCGCGCTGTCCGGGCTGTTGCCGGCTGCATCGCGGCTGGCCAGGCGGGCGCGGATGCGCTGGCAGGTCACAGCCAGGCGATCCCGCTCGGCAGGCTTGAGCACGTAGTCGCAAACGCCCTGCTCAAACGCCTCCACCGCGTACTGGTCGTAGGCGGTGATGAACACGATCTCGGGCAGGTGTTCGTCGTCCGCCACGGCCATCTGGGCGATCTGGCGCGCCGCGTCCACGCCGGTCAGGCCGGGCATGCGGATGTCGAGAAACACCAGCTCAGGCCGGTGTTGGGCCACCAGCTCCACCGCCTCCAGGCCGTTGCGGGCCTCGGCCACGATCTGCAGCTCGGGCCAGACCTCGGCCAGCCGGGCGCGCAGCTGCTCGCGCATCAGGCGCTCGTCGTCGGCGATCACGGCGCGTGCCGCGGCGGGGGGGGTGGTCGTGTTCATGGGGGGATGGTAGCCAGGCTCAGGCCGCGGCCGTGGCCGCGCTCTCGACCGGCTTGTACGGCACGGCCAGCGTCACGCGGGTGCCGCCACCGGGATTTTCGGTGATGGTCAGGCTGGCCTTGGCGCCGTACAGCAGTTGCAGCCGCTCGCGGATGTTGGCCAGGCCGACGCCGCCGCCCGCGGTGGCGGCCCGGCCAAAGCCCAGGCCCGTGTCCGCCACGGTCACGCTCAATTTGCCGTGCACCACCTCGGCCTTCAGTTTGAGCCTGCCGCCCTCGGGCTTGGGCTCCAGCCCATGCTTGATGGCGTTTTCGACCAGGGTCTGCACCATCATCGGCGGAAACTCGGCCGACAGCAGGCCGTCGGGCACGTCGATCTCGGTGCAGAGGCGCTCTTCCATGCGCACTTTCAGGATCTCCAGGTAGGGCCGGATCACCGCCAGCTCACGCCCCAGGTCGCGGAACCGCCCCACATTCGCGCCGCCATCGGCCGCCTCGCGCAGCGTGGGCATGCTGGCCCGCAGCAGCGCGATCAGGTTCTTCTGCATCTGGCTGGCGCGGGGCGGGTCGGTCTCGATCAGGTGGTCGATCGAGGCCAGGGTGTTGAACAGGAAATGCGGCTCGACCTGGGCCTGCATCGCCGCCATGCGGGCCTCGACCACCTGGCGCTTGAGCGACTCGGACTCGGCCGTCTCCACCGCCTGGGCGGCCTGTGCCTGGGCCTGCACCTGGCGCTTGTAGCTGATCTTGATCACCACCGAGACGATGATCCACAGCATCGCCAGGCTGGGCAAAAACTCGCCCAGGCTGACCTCGTGCACCTCACGGGTGCGGCGGCGGGCGTCGGCCCGGGCCCGCACGGCGTCGCGCTTGGCGTCCGCCACGGCGCTGCGGCCTTCGGCACGGGCCGCCTTGGCGTCAGCGCGGGCGCCATCGGCGTCGTCGCGGGCTTGCTGCACCGCTTCTTCGATGGATTCGCGGGCGGCCTCAACGGCGGCACGCACCGCTTCGCCGGTGGCGCCCGGCGGCACATGGATCTCGATGGCCGACCTGGCGTCCGGGGTGGACGCCGTGGCGGCGGCTGCGGGTGCGGCGGCTGCGGGTGCGGCGGCTGCAAAAGCGGCGGCTGCGGCAGGCGGTGCCGGCACTGCCGAAGCCGAAGCCGCCGTCGTGGCCCGGGGCCACTCGACGATGTGCACCCCCCGCTCACCGATCGAGATGTCCACCCCGCCAGTCTTGCCCGAGCCGGGCTGGGTTTCGATGTGGATGGTGGGCGCGTTGCGGCCGTTGGGGCTGCTCGGCGCGACCGGCGGCGCGGGCTGCTCCGGCGCCGCCGGCACTTCCGGTGCGTTGGCGGGCGGCAGATCGGGGACGATCCGCTGAACCGTGGTGGTGTAGGTCCAGCTGAACGGCGGGATGTTCTGCAGGATGCCCGAGATGATCAGCAGCAGCACCGCCAGCACGATGAAGCGCCGCCAGCTGATGCTGATCAACCAGCCTGCGTAGCCATGGAAGCCCTGCACAAGGGCGGCTGACAAGCGCTGCCAGCGTTGGGGCCAGGGGTTGACGGGGGCAGCGGTCATGGGCGTGGGCAGAGGGCGGCAGGCAGCGAAGAGATGACGCACTGTACGCAAGCCCGCCGGGGCACCCAACCACCCGTCCGACGCGGTGCCGAGGCGGGCGGACAGGCTGCGGGCACGGCGGACAGGCGGGGCACAGCGCTGCCGAATGAACGCTGCTGAATGGTCTCTGCAGGATGGCCGCTGCTGGATGGCCGGTGCTGAACAGCCGCTGTCGGGCGCTGGCGCCACCCGCCGCCGGGCACGCCGATCAAGGCGTCTGTCGGATCGCCTCGACCGCGATTTTCAGCCGCACGACATCCGACACAAACGGCAGGCTGTGGCTGATGCCGAAGCTGCTGCGCGAGAACTCGGCCTCGAAGTCACCGCCGCAGACCTCGCGCCGGAACAGCGGGTTGAGGTAGCAGCGAAACCGCTTGGCCACCAGCCGCAGCGGCTGGCTGCTGCCGCGCAGCGTGAACTCACCGCTGACGGCGGCCACACCGCCGCTGGCATCGAACTCGAAGCGCTCGGCCACGAAGAAGGCCTGCGGATGCACCGCCACCGCCAGCATGTCGTCTTGCTTGATGCGCGCGTCCAGCACGCCCAGGCCGGTGCTGGCGTTCGCCGTGTCCACCACCACCTGCACCCGGCCGCGGCGGGCGTCGCGGTCCAGCGTGATGTCGCCGCTCAGCGGACCGAAGCGGCCCCGCAGCGTGCTGGTGTCGAAGTGCAGCACCTCGAAGCTGGCAAAGCTGTGCGACGGGTCCAGGCTGTAGGCCACCGGCTCGGCGCGGGCGCTGGGGGTCAGGCCGGCCAGAAAGGTGCCAGACAGCGCGAGGGTGATCAGGCGGTGGTCCATCACGTGATGCTCGCAGAAGCGGCAACGCCCCGCACGACCTAGGGCCGTTCGGGGCGTTGCGGCGGGTCTGCAGCGCGGCTACAGCGCGGTCGATCAGGGCTGCTTGACGGCCTCGACCTGCACCAGCAGGCGCACGTTGTCCGAGAAGCCGAAGTTCAGGCCCCAGCCCATGCCGTACTGGCTGCGCACCAGCGTGGTCTCAAAGTCGCCACCGCAGACCTCGACCTTGAGCATCGGGCTCATGTAGCAGTTGAAGTTGCTGGCCTTGAGCACCACCGGGTTGGTCTTGCCCAGCAGCGTCAGGGTGCCGGCTACCTCGGTCACCTTGTCGCCGTTGAAGCTGAACTTGTCGGCCACAAACTTGGCGGTCGGGTACTCCGCCGCATTGAAAAAGTCCTTGCTCTGCAGGTGTTTGTCAAACGCCGCCGTGCCCGAGTTGATCGAGTTGGTCTCGATCGTCAGCTCGACCTTGCCGGTCTTGGCCGCTTTGTCGAACTGCACGGTGCCGCTCTTCTTGTCAAAGCGGCCGCGGTTGGTGGACGTGCCGAAGTGCGAGATCTCGAACGTGGCAAAGGTGTGCGTCGGGTCAATCGCGTAGGTGGCGGTCTGGGCCTGGGCGGTCACGGCGGCGGCGAACAGGGCGGTGGCGATGAGGGTGTTGCGGATCATTGAAGAACTCCTGTTGAAGTGGGTCGGGTTGGAAAGACTGACAGCAAGCAACGCAGCGTCACGCCGGCGGTCAAAAAAAGCATCAAGGCGGCGCCATGCCGCTCGATCGGGGTCAGAGCGGCGCCATGCCGCCGGATTCAGGTCAGAGCGGCGCCATGCCTCTCAAGTCGAGCTTGAACTTCACCTGTACGTCGTTGGCCACCATCGAGGTGTCGGCCCATTCGCCTTCACCGATCTTGAAGTCCAGCCGCTTGATCACGAAACTGCCGCTGGCGGTGCTGGCAGCACCGGCCTGGGTCAGGCTGACCGGCACCACCACCGGCTGGCTGGCGCCCTTGATCAGCAGGCTGCCTTGCACCTCGAACTTGCCGCCGCCCAGCGCCTTGATCGAGTTGCTCTGGAAGCTGGCCTGCGGAAACTTGGCGGCGTTGAACCACGGCGCCTTGGGCACCTCGGCATCGGTCTCGGCCGAGCCAAAACTGGCGCTGCCGGTCTGGATCGTGAAACCGATCTTGCCGGCCTCGGGCTTCTTGGGGTCAAAGCTGATCTGGGCTGTCCACAGTTTGAACTTGCCCTCCACCGGCACGCCCATCTGCTTGCTGACAAAGCTGATCTCACTTTGCGCCGGCAGCACCTGCTGGGCCTGTGCAGCCGGTGCCAGGGCGGCCAGGGTCAAGCCGGCGGTCAACAGCGGTAAACGGGTCATGGTCGGGGGGGTCCTCAATCGGCGTCGGTGACAAATCAGGGCCAGTGGCGGGCGCAGCGGGTGGGCAGGCAGGCAGGCGGGCAGGCGGCCGGCTCAGGCGTTGCGGCTGAGGCCGGGCCGCATGCGGTCGATCAGGCCGTCGCGGTCTATCCACTGGTGCTTCAGGGCGCCCGCCACATGCAGCCCCACGCAAATCGCCAGGCCCCAGGCCAGGACGGCATGCAAGCCCTTGAGGGTCTCGGCCAGCACCTTGTCCACCGGCACGAAGTCGGGCAGCGGCAGCACACCGAACCACACCACCGGAAACCCCGCCGCCGAGCTGTAGGCCCAGCCCGCCAGCGGCACCGCAAAAAACAGCGCGTACAGCAGGCCGTGGGTGGCATGCGCCATTCGGGCCTGCCAGGCCGGCATCGGCGCATCGGCCGGCGGGCGGTGGGTCAGGCGCCACAGCAGGCGCAGGCCAGAGAGCGCCAGGATCGTCACGCCGGCCCATTTGTGCCAGCTGAACAGCTTGAGCCGGGTGGGCGAAAACGGCAGATCTGCCATGTACAGACCAACGCTGAACGAAGCCAGGATCATCAGTGCCAGCAGCCAGTGCAGCGCGATGGCGGTGCCGGTGTAGCGCAAGGCGGTGCGGCGGGGCGTGGGTTGCGGGGACAAATCCATCGCTGTAGTGTGGTGTGGCGGGCGCCGCGTGGGGTTCAGGCGCCTTGACCTGCCACTTCAGTTTGACTGAACGCAATCCCCGAACAAATTTCAGGGATTTCGGCGGTCCAGCCGTGACCGGCCCACCCACAGCCCTTCGGCCAGCGCCTGCAAGTGCTGGTGGCGGTTGGCCGGCAGCAGGCGCTGGCGCAGCGCAAAGTCCAGCGTCACCAGCGCCGCGTCCACCGTCATGTCGCCGGCCGCGGCGTGGGCCAGAGCCTGGTCGAGGGTCATCAGGGTGTGGCTGTGCACCTCGCCGTCCTGGTTTTGCGGCAGCAGGCCTGCGGGCAGGGCCAGGTCGAAGACGCTGATCTCCTCAAGCTGCAAGCCCTCGGGCACGTCGCGTGCCACCCTGAATCGCCGGCCCGCCACCAGCCCGGCCATTTGCGCCGGCAGCAGGCCGGCCTCTTCCCAGCCCTCGCGCACGGCGGTCTGGGCGGGTGTCTGGCCGTGTGGCACGCCGCCGCCGATCAGGTTGTCGAGCAGGCCGGGGTCGGTGGCCTTGTCCAGCGCGCGCCGGGCGATCCAGAGGTGGCTGGGCCGGCCGCGGGCGTCCACCAAGTAGCCGTTGCAGTGCGCGCCAAAGGTCAACGTGCCCCAGAACCGGGCCGCCGCCCGCTCCAGCGTGGCCAGCACCGCGCCGCCCGCCACGGGTTGCAGCGGATAGGTTTCATTGCGCCAGCCGGTGATCAGGCCGGCAGCGTGCAGATCGTGGTTGGCCTGGGCCAGAAAGCCACTGCGCTGCGCTGCCGCCACGGTCAGGGTGACGCCCGCGGCATCGGTGTGCAGCGCCTCGGGCCAGCGCGCCAGCGCCGGCAGGTGGACGATGGCCACCGATCCGGCGAGCAGTGGCTGGCCGGCGTCGATCACCCAGAACGGCAGCCGGGTGTCCGGCTTGCTGGCCCGGGCGGCGTCGATGGCCGGCCAGTCCGGGGTGCGGGCCTGGGCCGGCGAAGCGTCGGCCGCTTCTGCGGATGCGGATGCGGATGCGGATGCGTGTGCGGCGTGGGCGTCGACGGGGGCAATCGGGGCGTGGTGCATGGGGCGGATGTTGCCACCCGACAGCGGCAGATCGACAAATCTGGGGGTTGGACACGAAGCTTCATTCGGCAATGCCCGCCTGCCATCCTGCGCAGAATCAAGCGACCAAGGCCATGCGAGCGCCCGCCTTTCGCATTTCGGAGCAACCTTCCATGTCTGCCGCGCAAATCCCCGCCAACGAAGCCGAGCGGCTTCGCTCTCTGAACAAGCTCGGCATCCTCGATTCCGCGCCCGAGCTCGAGTTCGACGCCCTGGTGCAAGCCGCCGCGCTGGTGTGCGGCGTGCCGGTCTCGCTGATCAGCCTGATCGACGTCGACCGCCAGTGGTTCAAGGCCAGCACCGGTCTGCCTGGCGTCACCGAAACACCCCGCGACCTCGCCTTTTGCGCCCATGCCATCCTGCAGGACGGCATCTTCGAGGTGCCCGATGCCACGCTCGATCCGCGCTTTGTCGACAACACCCTGGTCACCGGCGCCCCGGACATCCGGTTCTACGCTGGCGCGCCGCTGCGCCTGAGCGATGGCAGCCACGCGGGCACGCTGTGCGTCATCGACCGCCAGCCGCGTCAGTTGGATGCCCGGCAGCGCGAGGTGCTGGGCCACCTGGCGGCGGCGGCCGTGCGCGCGCTGGAAGGCCGGCGGGCG
>JANMXG010000065.1:0-2027 GCA_031394235.1 Betaproteobacteria bacterium | reverse complement strand
GCCACGTCTGCCACGAGCGGATCAATCGCCGCCTGGCCCTCGGCTGCAGCACGTTGCGTCTCAGCGACCTGTCCTGCCGGCACGCTGGTCTGTGTTCGTCCGCGGCCTTTCATGGTTTGGCGACTATCGAGGTCCAGTGAGCCTAGAAACGGCAGTTCACCCCTGCAAACTCTGAGGAAAGTTAGCACTGGCGCGGTGTTGCGTAGATTTGGCAGACTCACCCCAGGGGTGAATCAAGACGCAAGCGACAAGGGGTCCTGGTCCAGGGCGATGAACAGGTCTCGCAGTCCGAGGTGGTAGACACGCTGGGCGGGCGCATGCACGTGCGGTGGGACAGCGGTGCGGCGGCCACGCCGCATGGTCAGCTTGTGTACTTCGCTGAATTTCTGGCCGCCACCGGGGTGTTCGAGCGCTGGGTGTCGAGTTGCCCGCTGGCCTACAGCAGCGGCAACGCGCCGGACAAGCGCGACGTGCTGGGCACGCTGATGCTGGGGCTGCTGGCCGGGCACCGGCGCTATGCCCACATCACCGCGCTGCGCGGGGACGCGGTGGCCGCGCAGGCGCTGGGCATGGCCAAGGTGGTCAGCGAGGACGCGCTGCGCCGCGCGCTCGGGCGCATCGACGAGGCGGCCAGCACGGCGTGGATGCGCACAGCGCTGATGCACTCGGTGCGCGAGGCGCTGGACAAGCCCTGGGTGCTCGACATCGACGCGAGCATCAAGCCGCTGTACGGCCGCCAGGAGGGCGCCGAGCTGGGCTACAACCCGGGCAAGCCGGGCCGGCCCAGCCATGTGCTGCACACTTTCTGGGTGGGCAACCTGCGCCTGGTGCTCGATGTCCAGGTCAGCTCGGGCAAGCAGCACACCAGCGTGCACGCCAAGGCCGCGCTCGGGCGGCTGCTCGACGAGTTGGGCGACAAGCGCCCGGCCCTGGTGCGAGGCGATTCTGGCTACGGTAACGAGGGCATCCTGCTGGAGTTGGAGAACCGAGCCCAGCCTTACTTGCTGCGCCTGCGCCAGACGGCCAACGTGCAGCGCCTGGTGGCGATGCAGTTCGCACGACAAGACTGGAGCCGGCCCGACAACCAGGGCTGCCAGATGGTCGAGGACTGGCTGCAACTGCACGGCTGGAGCAAGAAGCGCCGGGTGGTCATCGTGCGCCAGCGCATCAAGGGCGGCATCGCACGAGAGCGGCGGGTCAACGGCAAGCAGCTCAAGCTGGACCTGGCCGGCCCGAGCGTGCACGAGGGCGATCGGCTGTGGGAGTACGCGGTCATGGTCACCGAAGCGAAGTACCCCATCGAGGCCATCGGCCAGCTCTACCGTGACCGGGCCGACTGTGAGAACGGGTTTGACGAGTTGAAGAACCAGTGGGGCCTGAGCGGCTTCACCACGCAAGACATCAACCGCTGCCAGACCACGGCGCGGGCCTGCGCGCTGGTCTACAACTGGTGGAGTTGGTACTGCCGCACCGCCCACCCGACGGCCAGAATGGAGGCCATCACGAGCCGACCGCTGCTGCTGGCGGCCGTGGGGCGGGCAGCGCACAGCGGCGGGCAGACAACGCTGTATTTGACCCCGATGCATGGCAAGGCCAACCTGCTCAAACCGCTGATCGCCAACATCCACGCGGCCTTGCAGCACGTCAAGGCAGCTGCGGAGCAGTTACGTGCAGCTGACCCATGGGCAATCCTGCTGCGCTATGTGAGCGACAAGATCGCCCCGACTCTCGGGCCGTTCAGAACCCCAGTCGGGCTTCAAGCTTCGGGGTAACTGCCGGATTTAGGATCATCAAACGCATCGTCGGGCAGGCTCATCAAACGCATCACCCGGGCCATGCCGGGATGAATCGGCGCCGCCACGATCGACAGGAAGCGCGCGACCGCCGCGGGCAGGTGCGAGGCGCGCGCTTTGATGCCCGCGGCCCTGGCAAACAGAGCCAGGATGCAAACCAGGAGCAATTTGAACTCCTGCCCTTGCCCAAATACAGCGCGCCCCAGAGCAGGCCAGCAAGGCAAGCATCGCCGC
>JANMXG010000064.1:0-11678 GCA_031394235.1 Betaproteobacteria bacterium | reverse complement strand
TGCCGCGACCTGGACGAGGAAGACCCGGCCGAAGTCGAAGCCAGCAAGTTCGACCTGGCCTACATCAGCCTGGACGGCAACATCGGCTGCCTCGTCAACGGCGCCGGCCTGGCGATGGCGACGATGGACACCATCAAGCTGTTTGGCGGTGAGCCGGCCAACTTTCTGGACGTGGGCGGTGGCGCCACCGCCGAGAAGGTGACCGAAGCGTTCAAGATCATGCTCAAGAACCCGGACGTCAAAGGCATCCTGGTCAACATCTTCGGCGGCATCATGAAGTGCGACACCATCGCCGACGGCGTGATCGCCGCCTGCAAGGCGGTGAACCTGAGCGTGCCGCTGGTGGTGCGCATGAAGGGCACCAACGAGGACCTGGGCAAGAAGATGCTGGCCGAGAGTGGCCTGCCGATCATCGCCGCCGACACCATGGCCGAAGCGGCCACCAAAATTGTTGCCGCAGTGGCCTGAGCCCGGAGAACCCCATGTCGATCTTCATCAACAAAGACACCAAAGTCATCACCCAGGGCATCACCGGCAAGACCGGGCAGTACCACACGCTGGGTTGCCAGGCCTATGCCAACGGCAAGAACGCCTTTGTCGCGGGCGTCAACCCGAAGAAGGCCGGCGAGAAGTTCAGCGAGATCCCGATCTTTGCCAGCGTCAAAGAGGCCAAGAGCGAGACTGGCGCGACGGTGAGCGTGATCTACGTGCCGCCGGCCGGTGCGGCCGCCGCGATCTGGGAGGCGGTCGAGGCCGATCTGGACCTGGCGATCTGCATCACCGAAGGCATCCCCGTGCGCGACATGCTGATGCTGCGCAACAAGATGAAAGCCAAAGAGGCAGCCGGCGGCAAGCAAACCCTGCTGCTCGGCCCCAACTGCCCCGGCCTGATCACGCCGGAGGAGATCAAGATCGGCATCATGCCCGGGCATATCCACCGCAAGGGCCGTATCGGTGTCGTCAGCCGCAGCGGCACGCTGACCTACGAGGCGGTGGCGCAACTCACCGAGATCGGCCTGGGCCAGAGCAGCGCCGTGGGCATCGGCGGCGACCCGATCAACGGCCTGAAGCACATTGACGTGATGCGCGCCTTCAACGACGACCCCGACACCGACGCAGTGATCATGATCGGCGAGATCGGCGGGCCCGACGAAGCCGAGGCCGCCGTCTGGTGCAAGGCCCACATGAAAAAGCCGATCGTCGGCTTCATCGCCGGTGTGACGGCGCCCGCCGGCAAGCGCATGGGCCACGCCGGTGCGCTGATCAGCGGCGGGGCCGACACGGCGGACGCCAAGCTGGCCATCATGGAGGCCTGCGGCTTCACCATCACCCGCAACCCCAGCGAGATGGCGCGGCTGCTGAAGGCGTTGCTGTAAGCCGTGGCGCAGCCGCGGCTGACGCGGCTGCGTAGTTGTACGAACCGTCGGGCCGATTTGGCTTCCTAAACTCTGTCAGGTGCACGCAGGTCGGGTCGGCAGTGCCTTGCCGACCGCCTCACCCTGGAGAACCCCAATGGAATTCACCTCAGCAGCCTTCTGGGCCGCGCTCGGCTCGATCATCCTCGCCAATATTCTGCTGTCGGGCGACAACGCGGTGGTCATCGCGATGGCGGCCCGCTCGCTGCCACCGCACCAGCAAAAAAAGGCCATCTTCTACGGCAGCGCGGCCGCCATCGTGATGCGTATCGTGCTGACGCTGATCGCGGTGGAGATGCTCAAGTGGCCTTTTCTCAAGATTGTCGGCGGCCTGCTGCTGGTCTACATTGGCGTAACCCTGCTGCTGGAGGAAGACGACGGCGGCGACCTGGGTGCAAAGGCTGACGGTGGCCTGATGGTGGCGATCCGAACGATTCTGGTGGCTGACTTGGTGATGAGCCTGGACAACGTGCTGGCCGTCGCGGCTGCCGCCAAAGGCAATACCGTGCTGCTCGTCCTGGGCCTGGGCATCAGCATCCCGTTGATCATCTTCGGTAGCACGCTGCTGCTCAAAGTGATGGAGCGCTACCCGGTGATCATCACGCTGGGCGCAGCACTGCTCGGCTTCCTGGCAGGTGAGATGGTCTTCACAGACCCGGCCGTGACCTCGCGCTTTGGCGCCCTGTCGCCTACGGTTGTCAACATCGCCGGTGTGGCTGGCGCATTGCTGGTTGTGGGGCTCGGCAAGTTCTTGCAGCGCCGACAAGCCGCTGCGCATCCGGCATGAGTTGAAAACGCCACTGCGGTCGGCGGCACGTTGCGCGGACCCCGCTGATACGCGGAAATCTCGGCACCCACCCGCCTGCTGCGGCGGGGTAGTGATAAGGTCGTCCTGAATCCGCAAAGACGGGCTTTCAGGAGGTTGTTTGTCTTGGTTTTCAAAATTGCGCGGCGATTCCGAGCCTTCGGCGTTGGGCCCACCAAGTGCCACGGGCGTCGGCGACCGGCAGCCCTTGCTGGCCGGGCGCTACCGTTTGGGCGCGCGCATCGGCAGTGGTGGCGCGGCGCTGGTGCACGACGCACTTGACCTGCGCACCGGCAATACCGTTGCCGTCAAACTGATCACCCTGGCCGATGACCTGCTGCCTGCCGAGCGAGCCGACTGGCTCGCCCGTTTGCGCCGCGAGGCCGATATCGGCCGGCGACTGCAGCACCCTGACATCGTCGCGTCCCAGGACGCTGGTGTCGACGGCCAACTGGCCTGGCTGGTGATGGAGCGGGTGCACGGCACCGACCTGGCCCGCTACACCCAGCCCAACCGCCTGCTGCCCGAGGCCGTCGTGCTGCGTATCGGCGCGCGCGTGGGCGCCGCGCTGGCCCATGCGCATGTCAACGGCGTGGTGCACCGCGACCTCAAGCCTGGCAATGTGCTGATCAACCTCGGTTCAGGCCAGATCAAGCTGGCCGACTTTGGCGCGGCGCGGCCGGAGGACAGCGCCGTCACCCGCACCGGGGTGACACTGGGCACGCCGTCCTACATGGCGCCCGAACTGCTGGCCGGCGTCGAGGCCAGCCCCGCCAGCGATGCCTACGCACTGGGCGTGATGCTGTTCGAGTTGCTGGCCGGGCGCCGGCCGCACCAGGCCGACACCCTGGGCGAACTGCTGGCCGCCACCGCCCGTCAGCCGCCCGCGTCGTTGGCCGTCTTGCGGCCGGACCTGCCCGCGCCGGCGGTGCTGGCGGTCGAGGCGCTGTTGGCCCGCGACCCGGCCCGCCGGCCCGCTGACCTGATGCTCTGGTCCCACCACGTCGCCGCGCTGGCGGCCTTGATGTCCCGCGTACTGGCACCGTCGGCGAGCATTCGGGTCTAGCCCGTTGCAGCCGTTTGTCACTGTTTGTTGCTGTTTCTCGCGCCAGGCACTTGGCCCGGGCCACCCGCAGCCGCCGGGCAACCGGTAAAAATCGTTTACCCTATTCCCAGGCATCGCCCATGCAGTGGCAGCGGTGCCGCCGGCCGACTGGGTTCGGCATCTTCCGCTCCCAGCCCTCTGCCGTCAGCCCTGACATCGCCGCCGCAAACACCGCCAAAATCGCCACGCACAGCATGAGCCCTGAATTTTTCCACGCTGTTGACACCGGCCGAGCTCGCAGCAACAACGAAGACTCGGTGGCCGTGGACGGCCCCAACGGGTTGGCGGTGTTGGCCGACGGCATGGGGGGCTACAACGCCGGCGAAGTCGCCAGCGGCATGGCCACCGATTTCATCCACAGCGAGCTGGGCCGCTGGCTGGGCGAGGCCGCTGACCGCGCCACCGACAGCGAGGTCAAGCGGGCGATGGACATCTGCGTGGACAACGCCAACCGTGCCATCTTCAATGCTGCCAATGCCAACCCGCAGTACGCCGGCATGGGCACGACGCTGGTGGTGGCGGTGTTCCGCGAGGGCCAACTGCGGCTGGGCCATGTGGGCGATTCCCGCGCCTACCGCTGGCGCGGCGACGAACTGGTGCAGATCACCCGCGACCACTCGCTGCTGCAAGAGCAGATCGACGCCGGCCTGATCACGCCCGAGCAGGCCGCTTTTTCGGCCAACAAGAACCTGGTCACGCGGGCCGTGGGGGTTGAGGACACCGTGCTGCTGGAAACCCACCTGCACGACACCCAGGCGGGTGACATCTACCTGATGTGCTCCGACGGCCTGACCGACATGCTGGACGACGCGATGATCGCGCGGCTGTTGCAGACCCACGACGCCTTGCCAGCAGCCGGACAGGCCTTGATCGCCGCCGCCAACGATGCCGGTGGAAAGGATAATATTGCCCTCATACTCGTGCGGGTCGGGGGTCAGGCGGCAGATGCCGGGCGCCCGTGGTGGAGATTCGGGCGCTAGAACCCGCTCGGCACGCGCAAGGCGTGCTGCCGCGGTGGCCCGGTTCGGGGGATGTGGGACAGCAAAAAAAGGTCAAGCATGGGCAAGCTGGTGGTCTCTCTGGATGGCGTGGTGATCAAGGATGTGCAGATCACCAAGGACAAGACCACGCTGGGCCGGCGTCCCTACAACGACATCGTGATCGACAACCTCGCTGTCAGCGGCGAGCATGCGGTGCTGCAGATGACCGGCCAGGATGTGTTCATTGAAGACCTGAACAGCACCAACGGCACCTACATCAACGGCAAGGCGATCAAGAAGCAGCAGCTCAGCCACAACGACACGGTCGAGATCGGCAAGTACAAGATCAAGTACCTGGTCGAAGACAACACCGACTACGAAAAGACCATGATCGTGCGGCCCGGTGCGGGTGGGCACTCGCCGTTCAACCACACCGCGCCGATGCCCAACCCGTCAATGCCGGTGGCGGGCATGGGCAGCGCGGTGCCCGCCGCGTCGATCAAGGTGCTCAGCGGCGCGGCGGCCGGCCGGTCGGTCACGCTCACCAAGGTGGTCACCACGGTCGGCAAGCCCGGCGTGCAGGTGGCGTCCATCACCAAGCGGCCCACCGGCTATGTGCTGGCCCATGTCGAGGGCGCGCACCGCCCCAGCATCAACGGCGTGATGCTCAACACCGAGACCGCGCCGCTCAGCAACGGTGACCTGATCGAGCTGGCCGGCACCCAGATGCAGTTCGTGCACGGCTGACCGCCGGGCGGCCTGCTGCGCCGGTGTGGCGCGCCCAGACTTGAGCGCCGATGGCCGCGCCTGTTGTGACCCATTTCACAGCAGCGGCCGGCATCATCAGACCAGCGCAGGCCAGCGTGCGTAAATGAAGCTCCGCTGCCTTGCACTTGGGCGGCCCGACCTGCACCATGCGGATTCGCTGCAGCACCGGTGCCTGATACCGGCAACGCATGCATGCGTCCACCACCGTACACGCCGGCCACCGACGGCAAACTCTCGCCATGCAGATCCGTGTTTTGGGTTGCTCCGGTTCGATTGCCGCCGGCTGTCGAACCACCGCTTTTTTGCTGGATGACGACATCCTCATCGATGCCGGCACCGGCGTCGGCGATCTGACGCTGGACGAACTGGCGCGCATCGACCACATCCTGCTCAGCCACTCGCACCTCGACCATGTGTTGGGCGTGCCGCTGCTGGCCGACAGCGTGATGCGCCGCCGTGTCGGCCGTGCGCCGATCCAGGTGCACGCGCTGCCCGCCACGCTGGACGCGCTGCGCGCCCATGTCTTCAACGGTCAGATCTGGCCTGACTTCACCCGCCTGCCCAGCGCCGAGCGGCCGATCCTGGCGCTGCACCCTTTCGAGACCGGTGAGGTGCTGGCTTTCGGCAGCCGCCAGATCGAGGTGCTGCCTGCGCTGCACACCGTGCCGGCCGTCGGGTTTGCGGTGCTGGGTGCGCCCGATGGCTCGGGCGCCTGGGTGTTTACCGGTGACACCGCGCCCAACCCGGCGCTGTGGCAGCGGCTGCGCAACCTGAACGTGGCGCATCTGGTGATCGAGACCGCCTTTCGCGACGACGAACACCAGGTGGCCCAGGTCAGCCGCCACCTGCACCCGGCAGCGCTGGGGCGCGAGCTGCAATACCTGGCGCAAGGCAGCGAGGTGCACATCACGCACATCAAGCCGGGTGAGCTGGACACCGTGATGAGCGAGATCGCCGCGCTGGACCAGCGCCACCGGGTGCAGGCGCTGACCGCGGGGCAGGTGCTGGTACTGACGTGATCGGTCGGGGGTGACAAAAATCGTCACCCGCCAGCGGCGCTGGGTGACACGAATGGGCAGGTGGTGCCACCAGCTTGTGACAAATGGCCAGGTTTTGGGGCGAAAAGGCCCAAAACAGGCCTGGCACGCGATCTGCACTGTTTCTGGCGTCACACCCCCCCGTTACCGCCCCGTCACCCCCTGGAGAATTGCTCATGAAGCGCATGCAAAAAGGTTTCACCCTGATCGAACTGATGATCGTCGTGGCGATCATCGGCATCTTGGCGGCGGTTGCGCTGCCGGCGTACCAGAACTACACCGTCAAGGCGAAATTTGCCGAAGTGACTTCGGTGGCGGCTGCCTACCAGACTGCGGTTGCAACATGCATGCAAGAACTTGGCGCTCCGGCCGGCTGCGATTCGGGCGCTAACGGCATTCCCGCCACCCAGGCGACGACACACGTAGCCTCTGTTGGAGTGACCGGCGGCACCATCACCGTGACCCCGACGGCGACGACCAACGCGCTGTCTACGCTGGTCCTCACTCCTGATTCGAGCGGCGCAGCCGCACTGACCTGGGTCAAGTCCGGCGGATGTACGACCGCTCAGGGCACGACGCCGATTCTCTGCAAAGCGTAACTTAGACTCGACGCCCAAATCTCGGCACCCGCCAGAGTCTGTTGAGATGGAACGCCCACTTCGGTGGGCGTTGTTGCGTTTGAGTTACGGCGTCCGGCGCCCGGCGCAGCAGGGCGATCCACCGCCATTGCGCCGGTCCAAGTCACCGGACCTGACCCGAAACAGCAGCCTGATGCTTTCGGCGCCTGCGCGCCCCGCGGGTGGCGCACCACACCCGCGACTTCAGCCGCGCGCCGGACCCGCGTCAAAACAGCCGGCTGACGGCGGGCCGAGCGCAGGCGGCGGCCGGTCGAATCCCGCCGACGCAGCCAGCGCTGCCCCGAGCTGTGGTTTACTCGCCGCGCCCTGATCTCTGCGCCTTCCGCCGCGCCGCGCCCCCATGACCTCCGCTGCCACCCTGGCATCCTCGCCCCCCGAATCGCGCCCCGCTGCGCCCCCACCCAAGGTGGCTGCCCGCCTGTTGGCCGCGCTGCTGCTGGCCGCCAGCGTGCCCACGCTGCTGGCGCTCAACCAGCCACCGTCGGCCACGCTGTTGAACCAGTGCCTGGCGGTGGCCTTGTGGGGCGGTGTGGCTGTCGCCAGCCCACCCGGCCGCCTGGCCCGCGGCCTGGGCCCGCTGCTGGCTGCACTGGGCGTGGTGGCGGCGGGCGTGGCGGTGTCTAGCGGGTGGGGTGGCCTGCCGCTGTCGCTGGCGCTGCTCGCGCTAGGCTTGCTGGCTGGCACCGCGCTGATGGTGATCACCGGGGCCGATGCCGCACAAGGCCCACGCGCAGCACCGGCCTTTACCGCGTTGGCCGCCGGGCTGCTGCTGGCCGGCCTGTTGGGCGCGGCGGTGGCGGCAGTCCAGGTGTTCAAGCCTGGCTGGACCGATGGCCAGTGGATCGCCCACTCGGGCCTGGCCGGCCGCGCCGTGGGTAACCTGCGCCAGCCCAACCACCTGGGCAGCCTGCTGCTGTGGGCGCTGGTGGCCGCTGTTGCGCTGCATGAGCTGCGTTGGCTGCCACGGGCCGCGTTGTGGGCCGTGGCGCTGCCGCTGGTGCTGGCGATCGAGCTGACGGCCTCGCGCACCGGCGCGGTGGGCCTGGGCGGGCTGCTGTTGTGGGCGCTGCTGGACCGCCGCCTGTCGCCCACGGCGCGCTGGTGGCTGGCCGCCACGCCGCTGCTGTACGCGGCGGCCTATCTGACGATGGGCTGGTATGGCGAGTTCAGCCAGCATGCGCTGGGCGCCGGCGCCCGGTTGGCAGCCGAAGGCGGCCTGGGTGAACTGGCCAACCCGGCCGAAAGCCCCAACTCGCGCCTCAACATCTGGCACAACACGCTGGACCTGATCAAAGCCCAGCCCTGGACCGGCGTCGGCTTTGGCGAGTTCAACTTTGCCTGGACCTTGACCGCCTTTCCGACCCGCCCCACGGCGTTTTTCGACCACACCCACAACCTGTTGCTGCAACTGGCGGTCGAGCTGGGTTTGCCAGCCGCCGCGCTGGTCACCGGGCTGCTGGGCTGGGCTGGCTGGCGCAGCGGGGTGCAGGCCCACCGCGCCACCGGTGACCTGGGGGTGATCGCCCGGGCCGGCAGCGTGCTGGTGCTGATTGCCGGGCTGCACAGCCTTTTGGAGTACCCGTTGTGGTACGCCTATTTCCTGCTGCCTGCCGGGCTGGCCTGGGGCTTTGTGCTGGGTCTGCCCAAGGTGCCGGCCACGCCGCCACACCGGTCCGATCCATCCCGCCCATCCCGCCCCGCCTTGGGCCTGACCGCCGGTGCACTGATGGTGGCGGCCGGCGTTTTTGCGCTGCTGGACTACCAGCACGCGGTGGTGATCTACGCGCCCACCGCCGGCAGCGCCTCGCTGGCCGAGCGTATCACCCGGGGCCAGCGCAGCATGCTGTTCGGCCACCATGCCGACTATGCTGCGGCGACCAACACTGCCACGCCTGCCAGCACCGCGCTGGGCTTTGCGCGTGCGCCGCATGCCTTGCTGGACACCCGGCTGATGATGGCCTGGGCCCAACACCTGGCCGAGCGCGGTGATGCGGACTCGCTGGACCGGGCACGCTGGCTGGCCCAGCGGCTGCGGGAGTTCCGAAATGCCGACGCCGCTGCCTTTTTCGCGCCCTGTCAGGGTGGCGCGGTGCAGGCTTTCCCCTGCCAGGCGCCGCTGCGGGTGCATGACTGGCGCGAGTTCATCGAGCCGCGGGCGGCGGTGGCGGCACTGGCACATGGCGCCGGCCAGCCGCCAAACCTGCCAAGCGCACCGTCGCGCTAGGGGCCGCCCGCCGCGTCGCCGGCCCCGCCCGACGGCGCACCGGTGAGCGCACCCGACGGCGCACCCGACGGCGCACCCGATGGCGTGACCAACCCCGCAACCGACCAATCGCCCGACTTGCCGCCGTGTTTTTCCATCAGCCGGATACCGCCCATCACCATGCCGCGGTCGGCGGCTTTGCACATGTCATAGACCGTCAGCAGTCCGATCTGCACAGCGGTCAGCGCCTCCATCTCCACCCCGGTGCGGCCCACGGTCTCGGCCTGCACGCGGATATGCACCGCACTGGCGGCGGTATCGATTTGGAAGTCCACCGCCACGCGGGTCAGCGGCAGCGGGTGGCACAGCGGGATCAGCTCGGCGCAGCGCTTGGCGGCCTGGATCGCGGCAATGCGGGCTATGCCGATCACGTCGCCCTTCTTGGCGTTGCCCTGGCTGATCAGCGCCAGCGTGGCCGGCTGCATGTGGATGCTGCCGACGGCCAGCGCGCTGCGGTGGGTCTCGGGCTTGGCGGCCACGTCCACCATGTGGGCCTGGCCGTGCGGGTCGAAATGGGTCAGCGGGGAGGTCATGGCGGCGGTTCGGGTGCGGGTCATTACGGCGGGCGGCGTTTGCCACCGCTGCGGCGAAACAAGCGGCTTACGTGGCGGGGGCATGATAGGAGATTGAACCTTTGGCCTTGGCGGCGCCCGAACCACTTGCCCAGGCCGCTCGCATGCAACTTCGGTCATCCGCCAACGCCTGTCCACACCCCAACCCGTGCGCCCCTTGAGCCCGCAAGCGAACCCCCAGCCGTCACCGGCGCCCACCCCGTTTGGCCGCGCCTGGCGGCGACACCAGCAGTGCGTTGGGCGGCGTCTGGGCTGCCTGAGCCTGGCGGTCAGCCTGCTGTGGGGCGCCGCGCTGCCGGTCCAGGCCCAGCCGCAGCCCCAGGCCCAGCCGCAGCCCCAGGTCCAGCCCCAGGCGCCCAGCGAGGTGCGTCTGCCGGCGCTGGGCGAATCGGCGTCGGACGACTTCAACCTCAGCCAGGAAAAGCGGATCGGCGAGCAGATCATGCGCGAGATCCGGCGCGATCCCGACTACCTCGACGACCCGCAGCTGCTGGACTACCTGCAGTCGCTGTGGCAGCCGCTGGTGCAGGCGGCCCGGGCCCGCGGCGACATCGGTGCCGACACCGACCGGCTGTTTCCCTACGAGGCGTTTCTGGTGCGCGACCGCTCGGTCAACGCGTTTGCGCTGCCGGGCGGCTACATCGGCGTGCACCTGGGCCTGATGGCACTGACCGCCACGCCCGACGAGCTGGCGTCGGTGCTGGCGCACGAGCTGTCGCACATCACCCGGCGTCACATCGCCCGCAGCGTGGCCGCCAACTCGCGCAGCAGCTCGCTCGGGCTGGCCGCCATGCTGCTGGGCTTGCTGATCGCCAGCCGATCGTCCAGCGCCGACGCCGCCAACGCTGCGGTGGTGGGCGGCCAGGCGGCGATGGCGCAGGCCCAGCTCAACTTCTCGCGCGACATGGAGCGCGAGGCCGACCGCACCGGCCTGGCCGTGATGGGCGAGGCCGGTTTTGCGCAGGCCGGCATGGCCGGCATGTTCGACAAGCTCGACGTGTCCAGCCGGCTCAACGACAGCGGCGGGTTCCCGTACCTGCGCAGCCATCCGCTGACCATCGACCGTATCGGCGAGGCGCGGCAGCGGGTGCAGGCGCTGGGCGGGGCCGCCGTCCCGCCGCCGGCGCCGCTGATGCACCTGCTGATGCAGGCCCGAGCCAAGGTGCTGATGGACCCGTCGGCACAAGCCTGGCGCCGTCTGCAGGATCTGGACGCCCGTGGCACGATGAGCTCGCTGTCGCTGGACGACCGGGTGGTCGGGCTGTACACCGGCGCGCTGGCATCGGGCCGGCTGCGCGATTTTGACCGGGCCGACCGGGCCGCTGGGGCCGCCCAGGTGCTGCTGCGCAGCCGCCCGGTAGGCGACCGGTCCGATGCGGCTGCGCGCCGGGCCATGGCCGGTTTGCAGACCCAGTTGGCGCTGGCCCGGGGTGACGTGCCGCGGGCCCGTCAGGCGCTGCAAGACGGTGACGCCGGAGCGGGTGGCACCGCCGACCCCTCACGCACCGGTTTGCTGCTGCGGGCCGAGCTGGCGCTGGCCGATGGCAGCGCCGTCGCCTTGCGCAGCAGTGCCGAAGCCCTGCAGACCTGGGTCGCCGAGCGCCGGGACGACGCTTCGGCCTGGCAGGTGCTCGCCCAAATCACCGAGCGCCAGGGCCTGCCGCTGCGTGCGCTGCGGGCCGAGGCTGAATCCCAAGCTGCACTGGGCAACCTGCCGGGCGCCATCGACCGGCTGCGGGCGGGCCAGCAATTGGCCCGCAAGGGTGGTGCGGGGACCGATTTCATCGAAGCCTCGGTGATTGACGCCCGCCTGCGCGACCTGCTGGCCCAGCGCCGCACCTGGGTGGCCGAGCAGCGCAAGCAAAGCGGTCAGCGCGGTGGCGAAGCACCGGAATGAGGTGCGGTGCCGCGTCGGCGGCGGGCACCGATTGGCCCACGACTGGCCCTTTGATCAGGCGGCCGCTGGCCGCTGATGGGGGGATCAGTGGCGCTTGAGCAGGCCGGGGTTTGTCGTCGCGGTGGGCAGCCGGGACGGACAGCCCACGCGGTCAGGCCAAACGGTCAGCCCACGCGGTCAGCCCACACATTCAGCCCA
>JANMXG010000063.1:0-4131 GCA_031394235.1 Betaproteobacteria bacterium | reverse complement strand
TGCAGGTGAAGCCGTAGGGCGGCATCCACTTGCTCAGGGCCCCGGGTTCAAGAAAGGCGCGGTAGACCTTTTCAGGGGGGGCGCGCAAAACGCGGTGCAGGTGTACGGCTCGGATGGTCATGGTGATGTTCCCAGTGGCTGGCAAGGCGGTGTGATTCACAGCTTGGACGGGCCGGCGTTGACCATCCAGCCCACACCGTAGCGGTCGGTCAACATGCCGAAGCGTTCCACCCAGAAGCTGGGGGCCATCGGCATCGAGATGTTGCCCCCTTCGCTCAGGGCCTTGAAGGCGGCTTCGCCGGCGGCAACCTGGTCGAATTCCAGCGCCAGGCCAATGCCGTTGGACCCCACAGGGCCGCTGCACTCGGTGCCCGGCGGCCTGTCGGCCGCAAAGAGCTGGCCGTTGCCCGGCAAGCTCAAGACCGAATGCATCACGCGGTGGCGGTGTTCTGCCGGCATTTGCTCGGCCATCGGCGATTGGCCAAAGGTCAGCGTCATTTCGATCTTGCCGCCCAGGGCCGCTGCGTAGAAACGCATGGCCTCGGTGCAATTGCCGTCGAAGCCGAGGTACGGGGTGAGTTTGAGCATGGGGTTCTCCAGGAGAGTCGGTTGAGGGGGTGAAATTTGATAGGCCGGCACTGGGTAATCGAACGGCCAACGCGGCTTTCGACAGCCTTGGCAAAAAATTTCAATCGTCCAGTTCAGCCAGCCGCCGCATCAGAAAACGGCGCTCGGGCGCCTGCTGCGCCAGTGCTGCAGCGGCGCGGTAGTGTTGGCGCGCGGCCTCGATGTGGCCGGCCCGGCGGCACAGGTCGGCCATCGCGGCAGGGGCCAGGTGGTAGTCGGGCAGCAGCGGCAGCAACGGGCCGATCAGCGCCAGGCCGGCCTCTGGGCCATCGCGCATGGCCACGGCCACCGCCCGGTTCAGCGCCACCACCGGGCTCGGCTCGCTGCGCAGCAGCGCGTCGTACAGGCCCACGATCTGCGGCCAGTCGGTAGCCGTTGCTGCTGCCGCTTCGGCATGCACGGCGGCAATTGCCGCCTGCAGCGCGTAAGCGCCAAAGCCGCGTTGGCGCAAGGCGGCTTCAGCCAACGCCGCACCCTCTGCGATCGCGCTTTGGTCCCAGCGCGTTCGGTCTTGTTCGTCCAGCGGCACCAGGTCGCCCTCTGCGGTACAGCGCGCAGCGCTGCGGGCGTGGTGCAGTTGCATCAGCGCCAGCAGGCCCATCACCTCGGGCTCGCCGGGCATCAGGCTCAGCAGCAGGCGGGCCAGCCGGATCGCCTCAGCAGCCAGCTCCAGGTGCTGTGCGGACGCGCCGGCATGCGCCGAGTAACCCTCGTTGAAAACCAGGTAGATCACCCGCAGCACGCTGGCCAGCCGGGCTGCGCGCTCGGCAGGGACCGGCACTTCGTAGGGGATGCCGGCCGCCAGGATCTTGGCCTTGGCGCGCACGATCCGCTGCGCCAGCGCCGGGGTGGCAATCAGAAAGGCCGAGGCGATGGCCTCGGTCGGCAAGCCGCAGACCTCTCGCAGCGTCAATGCGATGCGGGCGGTTTCGGCCAGGCTGGGGTGGCAACAGGTAAAGATCAGGCGCAGCCGGTCGTCCTCGATGTCGTGGCGCGCATCCCACAGCTGCTCCCAGCCCGGCGCCTGCTTGTCGGGCACCGCTGCGGCGGCGTCGGCAACGTCGGGCGCCGCGTCGATCGAGACAAAGCGCGACTGGCGACGAACCTTGTCGATGCCCTTGAACCGGCCCACTGAGACCAGCCACGCCACCGGGTTGGTCGGCACACCGTGCGTGGGCCACTGCTCGGCGGCGGCGACAAACGCGTCGTGCAGCGCTTCTTCGGCGGCGTCCATGCTGCCCAGCAGCCGCACCAGGGTGGAATAGACGCGGCGGCCCTCCCGGCGGTAGAGGTCTTCGATCAGGCGGGTCATGCCGCTAGGCTAACGGAGATCGAGGGGGCGGATGGCCAGACGGCGCACCGTGATGTCGCCCAACTGACAGTAAAACCCCGGGTGCCGCTGCGGGCCGTCACGCCTCAGCATCGCCCTGTCCAAACTGGAGATGACCCAATGCTGACCCACGCTGCTTTTGCGATGCTCACCCGCTGCCTGCTGCCGCTGGCCCTTGCCAGCCTGCCCGCAGCGGCATTGGCGCAGGCCTTTCCCACACCCGGCAAGATCATCCGCATCGTGGTGCCCTTCCCGGCCGGTGGTCAGACGGATATCCAGGCGCGCCTGCTGGCAGCCAAGCTGCAACCGGCGCTGGGCGTCACGGTGCTGGTGGACAACAAGCCCGGCGCGTCCAGCATCCTGGGCACGATGGAGGTGGTGCGCGCCCCGGCCGACGGCCACACGCTGCTCTACACCATCAGCGTCACCGCTGCGCAGAACCCGCACTTGTTCACCAAGCTGCCCTACGACCCGATGAAAGACCTGACGCCGGTGATGTTTGCCGCGCGCTCGTCCACTGTGCTCACCGTGCCGGCCAACTCGCCGTTCAACAGCGTGGCCGATCTGGTCAAGTTTGCCAAGGCCAACCCGGGCAAGCTGAACTATGCGTCGTTCTCGCTGGGCTCGACCTCCCACCTGGTGGCCGAACTGATGCAGCAGGCCACCGGCACCGAGATGACGCATATCCCGTTCAAGGGCTCGGCCGACGCCGGCCTGGCGTTGATGGGCGGGCAGGTGGACTTCCTGTTCGACGGCCCCACCACCGCGCTGGCCAACGCCCGGGGCGGCAAGGTGAAGATGCTGGCCTTCACCGACCCCAAGCCCTACGCCGCGCTGGGCAGCCTGCCCAACATGGCGCAGGCCGGCGTGCCCGGGGTGGATGTCGCCGGCGGCATGCAGTTTTTCGGCCCCCGCAACATGCCGCCCGAGGTGCTGGCCAAGGTCAACGCCGCACTGGCCACCGCGCTGAAAGACCCCGATGTGGCCAAGCTGTACGCCGACGGTGCCACCGAGATCGTGGCTTCCAGCGCGGCCGAGCATGCGGTGTCGGTCAAGGAGCAGTACGAGCGCTGGGGCGCCGTGATCCGCAAGCTGGGCTTGAAGCTGGACTGAGCGGCTGAGCGGCTGCCCGTTCTGCCACCGTCTTGCGGCCCGGCCGGCCGGTTGACTGCGCAGCAGCGCCGCCTCACCTGTTCCGCCAAAATGCGGGTGAGCTTAAGCTTTCAGCCTGTGTGGGGTCGCACCCGATGCCTTGACGGCCGCCGCGCTGTCTGCGTGCTGGGCGTTGTCTGCGCCCGCTCTGCTTGCCCGCCGCCCAAACTTGCCTGAGAGTGCATCCTGATGAAACGTCGACACCTGCTACTGGGCGGTCTGGCCGCCACTGGCGCCCTGGTGGTGAGCTGGGGCGTGCTGCCGCCCCGCCAGCGCCTGATCGGCAGCACGCCCTTGCCCGTTGCTGCGGGCCAGATGGCCTTCAGCGGCTGGGTCAAGATCGGTGCCGATGACAGCGTGACGGTGATGGTGCCCAAGAGCGAGATGGGCCAGGGCGTGACCACCGGCCTGGCGATGCTGCTGGCCGATGAGCTGGACGCCGACTGGGGCCGGCTGCGCACCGAGCACCCGCCGATCGACGCGATCTACAACAACATCGCCACTGTGGCCGACGGCCTGCCGTTCCATCCCGATGAGCACGGCGTGGTGAAACGCACTGCCGCCTGGCTGACCGCCAAGACCATGCGCGAGATCGGCTTGCAAGCCACCGGCGGCTCGTCCAGCATCAAGGACCTGTGGCTGCCGATGCGGGAAGCCGGCGCCAGCGCACGCGCCATGCTGGTGACCGCTGCCGCCCAAGGCTGGGGCGTGCCGGCCGCCGAGTGCCGGGTCGCCAAGGGCGTGGTCAGCCATGCCGGGTCGGGCCGCAGCGCCAAGTTTGGTGAACTGGCTGATCGTGCGGCCAAGCTGCCGCTGCCCGGTTCGGTCACGCTCAAGTCCGCCGCCGACTTCAAGCTGATCGGCCAGCCGCAAAAGCGGCGCGAGGCGGCTGGCAAGCAGGACGGCAGTGCCCGCTTCGGCATCGACACCGTGCTGCCCGGCATGTTGTACGCCAGCGTGGTGATGTGCCCGACCCTGGGCGGCAGCGTGGCCAGTTTCGACGCCAAGGCGGCACTGGCAAT
>JANMXG010000062.1:0-4761 GCA_031394235.1 Betaproteobacteria bacterium | reverse complement strand
CAAGCCCGGCCAGCGCTACACCGCCGTGGCCGACGTCTCGCTGACGGTGGGTGCGGGCGAGTTTGTGTCGGTGGTCGGCCCCACCGGCTGCGGCAAAAGCACCTTGCTCAACCTGGGCGCGGGCCTGCTGGCGCCCAGCACCGGTTCGGTCAGCGTGTTCGGCGCGCCGCTGGTGGGCATCAATGCCCGCGCCGGCTACATGTTTCAGGCCGAGAGCCTGATGCCCTGGCGCACCGCGCTGGGCAATGTGATGGCCGGGCTCGAGTTTCGCGGTGTGGCACCTGCGGCCGCGCGTGACCTGGCCCAGGACTGGCTGCGCCGGGTCGGCCTGGGCGGCTTTGGCGACCGCTACCCGCACCAGATGAGCGGCGGCATGCGCAAGCGGGCCTCGCTGGCGCAGACCCTGGTGCTCGACCCCGACATCATCCTGATGGACGAGCCGTTCTCGGCGCTCGACATCCAGACCCGCCAGCTGATGGAAAACGAACTGCTGGACCTGTGGCAAAGCAAGAAAAAAGCGGTGCTGTTCATCACCCACGACCTGGACGAAGCGATAGCGCTGAGCGACCGGGTGGTGGTGCTGAGCGCCGGGCCGGCATCGCACCCGATCGGCGAGTTTGTGGTCGATCTGGACCGGCCAAGAGACGTGGCCGAGGTGCGGACGACGCCGCGCTTCATCGCCCTGCACCAGGCGATCTGGGCGGTGCTGCGCGACGAGGTGCTCAAGGGCTACCGGCAGCAGCTGCAGCCGGTGGCCGGCTGAGCCAGGCGCGGCGTACACACGATGTGGGCCACCCTCAAACCCAATCCGCGCAATTTGCGCGTCTGGCAGCTGGCCCTGCTGCTGGCGATCTTCGTCTTCTGGCATTTGATGACCACGCCCGGGCTGCTGCCCAATGTGATGTTCGAAAACGACATGCAGGCGGCGTTTTTCTTCGGCGAGCCGCTCAAGGTGCTGGGCCGGGTCTGGCGCTGGTTTGCGGTGGACGCCGATATCTACAGCCACCTGTGGGTGACACTGGTCGAGACCGTGCTGGCCTTTGGCATCGGCTCGGTGGCCGGGCTGGCCGGTGGCCTGTGGCTGGCGCTCAGCCCGATGGCCAGCGCGCTGCTGGAGCCCTACGTCAAGGCGATGAATGCGATGCCGCGCATCATTCTGGCGCCGATCTTTGCGGTCTGGTTTGGTCTGGGCATCGCCAGCAAGGTGGCGCTGGGCGTGACGCTGGTGTTTTTCATCGTCTTCTTCAACGTCTACCAGGGCGTGAAGGAGGTCAGCCCGGTGATCCTGGCGAACGCCCGCATGCTGGGCGCCAGCCCGCGCCAGTTGCTGCGCCAGGTCTACCTGCCCAGCGCCACGAGCTGGGTGTTTTCGTCACTGCACACCAGTGTGGGTCTGGCTTTTGTGGGCGCCGTGGTGGGTGAATACCTGGGCTCGGCCAGCGGCGTGGGTTATCTGATCCACCAGGCCGAGGGCGTGTTCGACATCAACACGGTGATGGCCGGCATCCTGGTGCTGACCGGCTTTGCGCTGGCACTCGACGCCGCGGTGGGGCGGCTGGAGCGGCGGCTGATGGTCTGGCAGCCGAGCTCGGGCAACCTCGGTGGCGAGACCGAGAAGCTGTGAGCCGGGTGGGCGTCTTGACCGCTGCGGTTGCCCGGCGGGCGCCCGCCTCAGGGCGTCTTGACTGCGCCGGCCTCGTCGGCTGGGGTGCTGGCCGGGTCAACGGAGGCGGGTGCGGAGGCGGAGTCGGTGCCTGGCTGGGTGGCCTCATCCACTGAGGGCTCGGCGGCGGTTTCAGTTGCGGCAGTTTCGGTTGTGGCGGCTTCGGTTGCGGCAGTTTCGGTAGCAGCGGATGCAACGGCATCCTCCGGCGCTGGCGCCTGCGCCGCCACCGCTACCGCGGCTGCGGCCGCAGGCGCACCGGTGGTCGGTGCCGCCACCGAGGCTGCCGGCTCGTCGCTCTGGTCCTTGGGCCGCAGCCTCTCCAGCGCGTCGGTCATGCGCTCGGTCCAGCCGGCCAACTCATCCGACAAGACCTGTTCGGTGTGGCTGGCCAGTGCCTCGACGTTGTCGCGCAGCGATTGCTCCTCAGGCTGCAGCGAGGTCCACCAGGACAGCAGGTTGTCCAGGTCGGTAGCGGTCTGGTTGTAGCCCACCAGCGTGGTCTCGGTCTGCCGGTAGCTCAAGAAACTCATGAAGGCCGCGCCCAGCGCCGTCGTCAGCGTGATCCAGATCACCCAGCTGTCGCCCAGTGCCGCCAGCAAGGTGCCGGCCGCACCCGCGCCCAGCACGGCGTACTGCAGGCGTTGCAACTGCGCCTCCAGCGCGACGGTCTTGCGGCGGTAGAAGGCCAGCTGGTCTTCCAGCCGCATGCGCACGTACTGGTCGGTGCCCAGAAAGCTCAACCCGTCGTCGCGGGCGCTGGCGGCATTGACCGGCGGGATCGGCCCGGTGTAGACCGGCAGCGCGGTGGTGTTGGCCTCGGTGCGGGCCAACCGGCGGGTGATGTCCTCGATCGCCTTGGACAGGTTTTTCTCGCGCGTGGCGTCCGAGCCGTAGGCGTCGCTGCGCAGCCGGTAGCGGTAAATCTCGCGCTTGATGCTCTCGGCGGCCGAGCGCAGCAGGATCCAGCGCTTGCCGGGCTTGAAGCGGTTGGTGGCGGCGATCAGCACCGAGGTGCCGATCGGCAGTGCGATCAGGATGTAGCCCAATGCCTTGTAGAGCAGGCCGGCAGCGGTGATCTCTGCCGTGCCCGGCGTGCCTGCCGTGCCGGCTGTGCCCGGTGAGCCTTCAACCCCGGCGTCCCTGAGCAGCAGGTGCACGATGGCCAGAAACACCGCCAGCACGCCCAGCGCCAGAATCCGCCACTGCGCGTCCATGAAGTCGGTCTGCTGGCGCACCGCCGCGCTGTCGATCGCGCCAAAGCGCCGCCAGGCCTGGCGCAGCACGCTCTCGCCGCCGGACTGACGAAGCACCTGGCGCGCCAGGGTCTCGACCGCGTCGCCCACCTTTTCGCCCAGGGTGATGCAGGTCAGGTTACCGTCGGCCAGGATCTCGGCGACGACCGGGTCGTCGTGGTCGGCTTCGCGTGCCTCCCATTGGCGCGCCAGGTCGTCGGCGGCGCCGCCGCTGCGCTTGACCAGCAGCACCGCCCAGCGCCGGCGCACCGCTTGCAGCACCTCGGCCGCCGTGCCGGCGCCACCGCCGATCACCACCATCATCACCGGCTTGCCGGCGGCCAGCGCCTGCGCCACCTCGATCTTGCTGCGCAGCTCGGCGCCCCATTCGGCACCCGCGGTCAGCAGCAGGTGGCTCAAGCCCGGCGTCAGCGGCTGGCGCGCGTCTTCGCCCTCGGCGGGCTGGCCTGGCATGCGCAGTTGCAGCGCCGGCGCCACGCCCAGCAGCGGCGGCGGGTTGTCGATATCGGCCACGGCGCGGCCCACCAGGCTGGCCACACCGCCGGCGCCGCCGCGGGTGATGCACAGCGCATTGGCATCGCGCGCTGCGCGCACCAGGCCTCGGCCCACCAGCTGCACCAGGCGCGGCCGCAACACTTCGTCGGCCTCGTTGTCGCCGCCCGCCAGCACGACCACCGCGCCGACCCCGGCGATGCCCAGCGCAGCCGCCAGCGCCTCGGGCTTGTCAGCGGCCTCGCACTGCACCAGCCGGACCGCGCGGCCATCGTCGGCCTGGACCTCGCTCTTGATCGCCATCGCGCAAACTCCTGAAGTGGGGGACCACGATTGACTTTAACCGGCGACAACGCGGGTTGACGCTGGGGTTTGGCCTTGCCTCAGGCTGGGCCGAAGCGCTGGCTGATCGCGTCCAGCAGCGCCATCAGCCGGCCCTGCAGCGGCGCAAAGCCGGCGTGCGGCGCCAGCGCGCCCTCGTCCATGTAGAGCCGCTTGTTGATTTCCAGCTGCAGGCTGTGGCGGCCGGCGGCGGGGTCGGCGTAGGCCCGCACCAGCTCGACGCCCTTGAACGGGTGGTTCACCGCTACGTCGAACCCCATGCCGGCCAGCGTGTCGCGCACGAAGTGGGTGAACACCGGCGCGCAGGTGCTGCCATCGCGGTCGCCCAGCACGATGTCGGCGCGCGCCTGGCCCGCGCCACCCTCGCCCATCGTGCCGCTGACCGCGTTCATCGAGTGGCAATTGAGGTGGTAGACCACACCGAAGTGGCGGTGCGCGGTGTCGAGCAGCTCGCGCAGCGCCTGGTGGTAGGGCTGGTGGTAGTGGTCGATGCGCTGCTGCAACTCGGCCACGCCGAGCCGGCGGTCGTAGATCTGCCGGCCGTCGTCCAGCAGGCGCCAGACCAGGGCTTTGCCCAGCGCCGCCTTGCCGCTGGGCTGGTAGACGCCCGGCCAGTGGCCGCCGTCGAGCAAGTCCAGGTCGATGTCGCCGGGGTGGCGGTTCGGGTCGATGTAGGTGCGCGGAAACTCCGCCGCCAGCAGCGGGATGCCGCGCTCGGCAGCGGGCTGCCAAAGCGCATCGATGAAGCAGTCCTCGCCGTCGCGCAGCGCGGCCTCGTCCAGCACGCTGCCGAAGTCGGCCGGGAAGCGCCGGCCGGAATGGGGCGAATCCAGCACGATCGGGTGCAGTGGCGTGGCCGGGCCGTAGTGGGTCAGCAAGGCGTCGTTCATGGCAATGTCCAGGTCAGTTTGCAGGTCGGTGTGCAGGGCGGTGCCCAAGGCAGCGGGGCTGGGTCATCGGGCGCAACAGCGGGTGGACAACGGCGCCCGCGCCAACATCGGGCCTACC
>JANMXG010000061.1:0-3738 GCA_031394235.1 Betaproteobacteria bacterium | reverse complement strand
GCTGGCCGCCGGCAGCGACCGGCCGGCAGACGCCGCGGGTGTGGCGCTGCCCCGGCTGGCCCGGGTGGAAGAAGCCGATGCACTGCGCTATGCCAACGTCACGGTCGAGATCGACCGCAGCAAGCGCACCGCCACCTTCACCGTCAAGGGCCCGTCATCCACAAACGCGGCGCAGCCCACCGACATCAAAGGCATCGAGGCCGCCGGCGCCGCCTGGTACCCGCTGCAGATGGGCCGCGAGCTGGAGGACGCGATCCTGCAGATGCGCACCAACGAGCTGGACATTGGCACCTGGCTGATCAAGACCGACGGCGACGTGGCCGCAGCCCTGGCACTGGACGCCACGCTGTTGGCCCACCAAGGACACTGGCTGGTGCGCGAGACCATCGGCCTGCTGCGCCGTACCTTCAGCCGGCTGGATGTGTCCAGCCGCAGCCTGTTTGCGCTGATCGAGCCGGGGTCCTGCTTTGCAGGCCCGTTGTTGGAGCTGGCGCTGGCCTGCGACCGCAGCTACCAATTGATGTTGCCGGATGACGCCGCCAGATCGCCGACGATCGCGCTGAGCGAGGCCAACTTCAGTCTTTATCCGATGGTCACCGGGCAAAGCCGCCTGGCCCGCCGCTTCTACGGCGAAGCCGCACCGATGGCGGCCGTGCGCGCGGCCATCGGCCAGCCGCTGGACGCCGACGCGGCCCTCAAGCTCGGCCTGGTCACCGCCAACCCCGACGACATCGACTGGGCCGACGAAGTGCGCATCGCCATCGAGGAGCGTGTGGCCATGAGCCCCGACGCGCTGACCGGCATGGAGGCCAACCTGCGCTTCAACGGCCCCGAGAACATGTTCACCCGCGTCTTCGGCCGGCTCACGGCCTGGCAGAACTGGATCTTTCAGCGCCCCAACGCCGTTGGCGAAAAAGGGGCACTGAAGGTGTATGGCAAGGGCGACAAGGCGGCCTTTGACTGGAATCGCGTTTGAATTTTTGCCCCTCGACAGCGGCTTACCGCTGTCGATCCCCCGAGGGGATGCCAACCCTTCTTGGGACGGCCCGGCAAAGGGTTGGCCCGTTTTGATCTACAGGACAGCGACATGAGCACCATCGACTACAGCGACAAGATCCCCAACAACGTCAACCTGAGCGAAGACCGCACGCTGCAGCGTGCCTTGGAGCAGTGGCAGCCGAACTACCTGCAGTGGTGGGGCGACATGGGGCCGGACGATTCACAGAACTTCGACGTCTACCTGCGGACCGCGGTAAGCGTGGACCCGCAGGGCTGGGCCCAATTTGGCCACGTCAAGATGCCCGACTACCGCTGGGGCATCTTCCTGAATCCGGCCGAGAAAGACCGCAAGATCCACTTTGGCGACCACATGGGCCAGGACGCCTGGCAGGACATCCCCGGCGAGTACCGCGCCAACCTGCGCCGCATCATCGTCACGCAGGGCGACACCGAGCCGGCGTCGGTCGAGCAGCAGCGCCACCTCGGCCTTACGGCGCCCAGCCAGTACGACCTGCGCAACCTGTTCCAGGTCAACGTTGAAGAAGGCCGGCACCTGTGGGCGATGGTCTATTTGCTGCACAAGCACTTTGGCCGTGACGGCCGGGAAGAAGCCGAAGCGCTGCTCGAGCGCCGCTCGGGCCAGGAGGACAACCCGCGCATCCTGCAGGCCTTCAACGAGGAGACGCCCGACTGGCTGAGCTTCTTCATGTTCACCTACTTCACCGACCGGGACGGCAAGTTCCAGCTCTGTGCGCTGGCCGAAAGTGCGTTTGATCCGCTGGCCCGCACCACCAAGTTCATGTTGACCGAAGAGGCGCACCACATGTTTGTGGGCGAGTCGGGCATCAGCCGCGTCATCAGCCGCACCTGCGCAGCGATGAATGAGTTGAAGACAGACGACCCGGCCAAGCTGCGCGCGGCCGGTGTGATCGACCTGCAGACGCTGCAGCGCTACTTGAACTTCCATTTCAGCGTCACGATCGACCTGTTCGGTGCCGATGAATCCAGCAATGCCGCCACCTTTTACTCCACCGGTCTGAAGGGCCGCTACGAAGAAGGCAAGCGCATGGATGACCACATCCTGAAGGGCCAGACCTACAAGGTCTTGGCGGTGCAAGGTGGCCAGCTGACCGAGCGCGAGGTGCCGATGCTGAACGCCTTGAACGAGGTGCTGCGCGACGACTACATCAAGGATTCGGTCGGTGGCGTGGGCCGCTGGAACAAGGTGATCGAAAAAGCCGGCATCCCTTTCCGCCTGCAAGTGCCGCACAAGGCGTTCCACCGCAACATCGGTGCGCTCAAGGGCGTCAAGGTGTCGCCGGACGGCCGGGTGGTGAGCGAGGCCGAATGGGCTGCCAACCTCGACCGCTGGCTGCCCTCGGGCGGTGACCGGGCGTTTGTTGCCAGCCTGATGGGCCGGGTGGTTGAACCGGGCAAGTTTGCCAACTGGATCGCGCCGCCAGTCATGGGCGTGAACCGCCAGCCGGTCGACTTCGACTATGTCCGTTTCAACTGACCGCGTCGGCTGAACCTGGTTGCACCACAAGGGGCCCGCGGGCCCCTTGCGCACACGGGCGGCACTGCGCAGGAGACTCAACACCATGGCCATGACCACCACCGTCATCAAGCAGCACCTGATCGACCCTGAGATCTGCATCCGCTGCAACACCTGCGAATCGATCTGCCCCGTGGGGGCGATCACGCACGATTCGCGCAATTACGTGGTCGACGTTACCAAGTGCAACTGGTGCAACGACTGCATCTCGCCGTGCCCCACCGGCTCGATCGACAATTACCGCAGCGTGCTGCGTACCAAGGCCTACAGCCTGGACGAGCAACTCGGCTGGGACGACCTGCCGTCCGAACTCAGCCGCGAGCAGCTGGCCGAGGCCGGCGCTGCGGCCGTTGAGGATACCGATGTTGCCGTGCTGGCGGCTGATGCACCCGCGCCCGCAGCGGCCTCTGGCGATGCCACGGGTGAGGTCCGCTTCAACTCGGCCACCTTCGGCGCCACGCTGCCACCCTGGTCGGCGGCACACGCCTACACCAACCTGTATGGCCCCAAGTCGGCCAACAAATACATCACCGCCACGGTGGTGGGCAATGTGCGGGTCACCGAGGTGGGCACCGACTACGACACCCACCACCTGGTGCTGGACATGGGCGCGATGCCGTTTCCGGTGCTGGAGGGCCAGTCCGTCGGCATCGTGCCACCGGGCACCGACGCCCAGGGCCGCGCCCACCATGCGCGCCAGTACTCGGTCGCCAGCCCGCGCAACGGCGAGCGGCCGGGCTACAACAACCTGTCGTTGACCGTCAAGCGTGTGCTGGAGGACCACCAAGGCCAGCCGGTGCGCGGCGTGGCCAGCAACTTCATCTGCAACCTGAAAGTGGGCGATACGGTGCAGGTGACCGGCCCGTTTGGTGCCAGCTTCCTGATGCCCAACCACCCGCGCAGCCACATCGTGATGATCTGCACCGGCACCGGCAGCGCGCCGATGCGGGCCATGACCGAGTGGCGCCGCCGCCTGCGTGCTTCGGCCAAGTTCGAGGGTGGCAAGCTGTTGCTGTTTTTTGGCGCACGCACCCAGCAGGAGCTGCCGTACTTCGGCCCGCTGCAAAGCCTGCCCAAGGATTTCATCGACATCAACTTCGCCTACTCGCGCACGCCGGGTGCGCCCAAGCGTTATGTGCAGGACGCGATGCGCGAGCGCGCGGCCGACCTGGCCTTGCTGCTGG